>VBLR01000150.1 GCA_005878665.1 Methanobacteriota archaeon
ATAGTCGACGTCCGGCGTGACGCTCATCTTCCGCGTGTGAATCTTGAAGATCGTCATGCGAGCCTCGTGGCCCGGCATCGGAATCTCGATGATCCGATCGAATCGGCCCGGGCGCAGCAGGGCCTCGTCGAGGATGTCGGGCCGGTTCGTCGCGCCGATGATCTTCACTTCCCCGAGCGGGTTGAAGCCATCGAGCTCCGCCAGGAGCTGCATGAGCGTCCGCTGGACTTCCCGGTCCCCGGACGTCGCGATCTCGAGACGCTTTGCGCCGACCGAGTCGAGTTCGTCGATGAACACGATCGACGGGGACTTCTCGCGAGCCAGCTGGAACAGCTCCCGCACGAGCCGCGCCCCCTCGCCGATGTACTTCTGGACCAACTCGGACCCGACGAATCGGATGAAGGTGGCCTGGGTGCGGTTGGCCACGGCCTTCGCGAGGAGCGTCTTCCCCGTGCCGGGCGGACCGACCAGGAGGACCCCTTTCGGCGGCTCGATCCCGACCTTGCGGTACAGGTCCGGCTTCAGGAGCGGGTCCTCGACCGCTTCGCGCAGTTCACGCATCTGGATCTCGAGTCCGCCGACGTCTTGGTAGGTGACCGGCGGCTTCTCGATGATCTCCGCGCCGGTGACGATCGGATCCAACGAGGGCGGAAGGACGCCCATCACGGCGAGCGTCTGCTTGTTCAACGCGACGCGCGCCCCGACGACGAGGTTCTCTTTCGTGATGTAATCCGCCGCGTTCACGATGAAATCCGGACCCGTGGACGACTTCACGACGACGCGGCCATCGGCCAGGATGTCCCGGATGTTGCCGATGATCAGGGGTGGGCTCTTAAGCCGATCGAGCTCCTGCTTGAGCCTCCGAATCTCTTTCTGGAGTCGGCCCAGCTCCGTCTCGACATAACGCTTCTCGCCCTCGGTCCGTCGGGCCGTCTCCAAGAGCTTGTCGTTGCGGTCCTCGAGGGTGGCGATCCGCTCCGACATTTTCTCTGAGAATTCACGTATCTGGTCGTCGTCCATAGAATCGTCCGGTGGGTGGCTGGAAGACGAAGGCTATATACCCAGCACTTTTTATTTAGTCTTTGCGGGCTAGATTCGTGATCTGCGAATTGTGTGGCGCCGACGTCCCGCGCCTCAAGAACGTGGCCATCGACGCGACGATCCTGTCCGTCTGCGCCGACTGCTCCCGCTTCGGCGACGAGGTCTCGACGCCGGCCCTGCGACAGAGCACGATGCCCCCCATCATCGCGCAGCGGCTCGAGACACGCCAGCGGCGCATGACCCCGCGGGACGTGTTCACGCAGGCCGGGGAACTCGAACTCGCGGAAGACTTCCCGCAGCGGATCCGACAGGCGCGGGAGGCCCGCGGATGGAAGCAGGCGGATCTCGGGGCGAAGATCAACGAGCGGGTCAGCGTCATCGCGAAGCTCGAGTCCGGCGCGATCAGCCCGGGCGACGCGCTCGTTCGGAAGCTCGAACGCGAGCTGGGGATCAAGCTCAAGGAACGGGTCGAACCCGTCGCCGTCAAGAAGCAAGCGACCGGGAGCGGCGTCACCCTCGGCGACCTGATCAAGATGCGTGAAAATCGTCCGTGATCACGGCACTCCGAGTCGGTTCTTCACCGTCGGCACGAACGGCGTGGCGTCGACCCCCATCTGGTGGGCTGCGACCAGGGCGGCGACTTCGACCTCGACGTCCAGTTTTTCCTGGACCGCGTTCACCGAGGCGATGACGGACTTGCGATCGGTCCGCGTCTTGGCCACGATGGCGTCGACGATTCTCAGAAACACGTCTGCCGATGCCGGCGTCGGGACCTCGAGGATCGCCGAGGTCGGGATGTAGTCTCGCGGCACCTCCACGGCCGACACATCGAACGCAGGGCGGATGGCGCCCCCTTGCGACTCCAGAAGCCTCGTCTCCAGGCCGAGTTGCAAGAGGCGCTGGGCATCCCGGGGAGGGAACCACCGCAAGTCCATGGAGGCGGAGAGCACGAACTCCCGCTCGCTCAACTCGTCGCGGCCTTTGCGTTTGAACAGCAGGGCGATCGCATCCCGAAGCTCGTCCGTAGGAACCCAGCTTGCCGAGGGCAACGGAATCGCCCGGGCCTAGATAAACGTGCGGCGCAAGGAGCGAATCTTTATCCTTCCGGCGCCCGTTGGTCCCTCTGCTCCAGCGTAAGGTCGCGCTGACCCGTGATGCGCGATGCAAGCCTGGAGAGGACGTCGTATGGGTCCCTCCTCGACAGCCCCGAGTCCGGGGCGCTCCGTGACAGGGGGACAACGCGGCGTCCAACAATCCCCCGGCAAGGGTCAGGGCGTTGAGTGAGCAGTCGCTTGGCCGTGACACGCACTGTTACTGCCGGGGGACATCCTCTCCGGCTCGGTCCCACGGTGGCGTCCCGGACCCTCGGTCACGAGGCGATTCTTGTGAACAGAGCGTCGACCCCGTCCAATCGCCCGGCGAGGCCGTCGAAGTTCGACAGCGCATCGCCGTTGAGGTTCTCGAACTCCCGGAGGAGGCCCATCGCCCGATTTGCGAATCGAGCGCGGTTTCCCCGAGCATTGAGGGCGGCGAGGGCGGCGTTTTGCCCCGTGACGAAGACGATGCTGCCACCGCTGAACCGGATCTCCTGCAGGGCGCCCGCGGAAGGATTCATGGAGTCCTCAATGAACATCCGCACCGCGGCGAGCATGCCGCCGAGGATGTCGGAATCCATCACCCGATCTCGATCGGGAGAGAAGTGCTTCAGGAGGACCCCGCTCCGGTGGAGCAGGAAGATCTCGTCCGCGCCCGAGCCTTGGTCAGCGCGGAACCGATGGGGCCCGGAGGCAGGAAGAGGGAGCGACCCACGAACGCGAGGACTGCCAGGATGACCCCCAACTGGAGTGGCCAGACGGGCGGGGCCGCGGGGACAGGGAGGACGCTGATGGAAGAGGGCTTCGTCTCGACGCGAACCGCTCCCCCGTTTCCGTCCTCGTAGGTCACCGCGACCGCCATTTCGACCTGGTCCGCATGATTTGAGGCGGGCACGGTCGCGTTGAAGAGCAACTCCATCGATCCCACAGGCACGGAATCCAAAATCCAAATGAGCTGTCCATCCAGGATCGTAGGCCACCGAGTGGCGGACTCCATGACCATCGAGTCCGGCACGGAGACGACGACCGACACATTGTTCGCCGGCGATTTGCCGCGATTGGTCACTTCGACCCGATAGGTGAACGGACTATCGGGCACGATTTCCACTTGGGTCGAGGTCAACCGAACTTCGATCTCCGGTTCTTCGACCACCGCGGCCGGGACCACGTGGACTTCTGCACTCACCGAAATCGCATTGCCTTCTTTGTGGTCGTCCTCCCCGTGATGTCCATTCTTCTCCCAGACTTCGACTTGAGCCTGGTTGATGAGGTCCCTCCCGGTCATCCCCGACTCTACGACGGCGCGCACTTCGATCGCGAAGGGCCGCAAGTCATCCTGAATGCATACCCAAGTCAGTTGCGTCTCCAAACACGTGTCTGGCGCCACGGACGACACGACTGTGAAACCCTCGAGATCGGACTCCATGACGACGAGGTTTCGCGCCTTCTCCTTGAGAGGGTCGATCCAGATCCAGAAAATCACCTCGTCTCCCGGTGAGGCCTGAGTCCGGCTCACGTACATCGAAGCGTCCATGGGGCGCTCGCCGCCGCCGGCCGCGATCGGGACGGCGGCGACGAGGATGAAACTGAACACGAGAAGGAGCGGCATCCAAAACGGAATTCGTCGGGTCCTGATACGCACAAGTGGTAGTTCCAAGGGAAGCCCCTCCTTCGGAGCGACGTGGCGCACCGGTAGGCCGGAATCGATTCACAGGGGATAGCAAGAGGGTTCACGGACCGATTATCAGTTAACCGGGTGATACCATCCAGAGGGGTGCCAGAGCCTTGCAAAGTCTCGGCGTGGGACGTATTAGGCGGACCAATCCTCAACGGTGAGCCGCGTTACTTCCGATGGGAATCCTGACGATGTCCGACAGCACGGACGATGCGGGTGAGGCCATAGGCGAACTAGCCTGCGTCCGACAGACGTTTTGGACGTGACCTCGTGCGGAACCCCAGGATGAGGACGAGGGACAGCACACCGGCAATTGGGAATAAAAGCTCCCCGAATTCGGGAATTGAGATGTAATAGAAATACGTCTCCGAGGTGCTCGTTTTCCAATAGAGACCGCCGCTGTCGGACCCATAGGTTACGTCGTTCGGCGCTCTCAGCAGGATTGTCGGATTGTCCGTGAACGCGTCTATCGGCGCACGCGTTCCCCAGCCTGTCGTCCTTTCGTTGTAGTAGAGCTGAGGTCCGGAAGTTGCAACATAAAGGGCATGAACGTTGTTGCTCCGATCCACTCCAATCGATGGGCGTGTGAAAATCGTGCCGCTAATCGAGTCCACGGTCTCCGCCGCGGCCCATCCGCCGCTCGGATAGTCCAAGAATCGCGCCTGGATGGATCTTGTCGTTCCATCCACCACTTTCACGTAAGCAATCCACACGTCGCCGTTTGCTTCGTAAGTCGTGACGAGGGACGGGTAGGAAGTGGTCTCAACCCCTGTCGCTACTGTATCGTAGCCCGCGGTGCCATCCCATCGTTTGAACTCGGTAGGAGAGTCGCAGTTGCTCGTCGATAGATCCTTGCAGACTGTGTACTGGATCTCATTCGTGCTCGCTGCCTGGTATCGGGCAAGGCTCACGTAATTGTTCTGCGGAGACACGTCCACGGAAAGACCCGTGTACGTCGGGCCCCACGACACCGTAGCCTTCCATCCTCCCCCTGCCTGGTTTTTGTAGTACACATAGCCGCCGATTAGAGGCCGATACTCCAGGTCATAGGCCTCGCGGACAATACTGCCCGTGTCCGCGGTGAATGCGGTCGTAGAGATCATCGTCAAGGTGCTTCCGTCCCATGACCACGCGCCCAGATCGTTGACTGTGTTTTCCCAGACGTCCCCCAGGATCTTCACCGCTCCCGCGGGGTTCGGATTCGTTCGGGCTTGGACCCACCGGTGTGTATTCGCTCCTGCCCCCACATTCGGTAGTGAGGTCCAGGTGCTCGGCGCGGTGAATCTCTTGGAGGAGAGTTGGCCCGCCGTCGTCGCATAGACGAGGAGTCCCTTGCTGCCGGTGGCCTCCCATGCGAAGTCGAACGACCGAACGTCTACTTCATCGACCCCGGGGTCCTGGCTGACGCGGGCGTTCCAAGCCGAGCCGGTCCAATAAACGGTGCTGAGTTCGGATCCAAGATCGCTGACCGAGAGGACCATGTCGTTCGCGGTCGACACAGGGTTCGCCTTCAGGTTCAGGTACCGGATCGTATTTGTGCCACCACAGGTGAAGGTGCTGGCGGGCTGCCAGCTCGTCGTGTACACCATGTAGCGGCACGTCGTCGACGAAGCATCAGCGGAAACGACGAGCAGATGGCCGGAGTTCGACTCCCATGCGATGGCGGCATTCTCGTATCCCGGTGTGTTGGATCCCGTGTTGACTTCGACGAAATTAGTGAACGCGCTCCCATCCCAGATCAACGCGGTGATGTCTTGTTGGCCGACGTCCCCCCCGACGAGTCCGATTTGGTCACTCCCCTTCTTGGGCGCCAGCTCGACCAATCCATACGCACCGGAGTTCGTGTCCGTCGTGTCATCATACCATTGGACGGGGCTCCACGCGCCACTGGTGTACGTCATGTAGCCGATGTCGTGGGTGTTGTCAAAATCCGAGCCCGCCCAGACCAGCAGCGCGTCCCCGCTTGACTGCTCGAAGGCGACCTCGAACGGGTGGAAATACACTGTCCCCGCCTTGCCAACATTGCTCGTCACCGTGCAGCTCGGTGTGCACACGTACACGTCAATCCACGCGTCGTCGCCCTGGGTCACGACAATCGATGTGTCCGGATCGATCGGCGACCGCGCGCTGCGGACCACGCGCACGGGGGAGCCCGCGTTCGTTTGTTCCACCTCCGGGCCCCAGGCCGATCCGTCCCACGATCGGGTTTTCAGGCTGTTGATTCCGTCCGTCCCTGTGTTGGATCGATACGCAACTTCTGCACCCTCTGGTGCGACGGTCTTCGATTGACTCCAAGCGATGTGGGGATAGCCCCCGGTATCCGTCGAAATCGTCGGCATATACCCAGGGCTCGTGTCGTCCACGCTGGTCACCGCTTGCCAGTTCCCACCGGTGGCAAGTTGACTTTGGGTGGGATAAGCGACCGTCGTTCTCGTGTACCGGACGAGGTTCAGCGTGCTTTGGTCGCCTGCCGCGGACGCGGACACCCAGACGACGTGGAGATACCCGCTCGAGTCGATGGCGATCGAGGGCTCGGCCGAATCGCGCGTCAAGACGAGGGGGCTGTCCGCTGACCGGCCCGACGCGAGGATGACTTGCGCACCCCACGTCGAACCGCTCGTATCCAAGCTGCGCATCAAGATGACGCGATCCCAATAGTTGACTGTAGTGATGGTCGCGAGGTCCAACCACAGGTCGGAACTGATCCCGTCGCCTCCGGCTGCATCCACGAAGCGGATTGAGGGAGCGCCCGCGTTGTATTCCGACGACGTCAGGACGTACGTGTAGAGGGTGCTTAAGGTTGCGGAAATCGTGATCCGTGTACTCCACGACGACGGCGGGGTAAGGACCTGCACATGGACGTCTTCGTCTCCTCGATACCCCTTCACTTGCAAGGTATTCGTGCCGGTCGAGGGAACCGCCGCCCAATCATATCGAACCAGAAGTTGGCCGCCGCCCGGCGCAGGGTACTCTAAGTCGAAGTTCTCGCGAGAGACGTCGCTCGTATCAGCCGTGAACGTGTTCGTGCTGATGACGGTGAACGTCGTCCCGTCCCACTTGATGCCTCCCAAGTCGTTGCTAGTGCCCTCCAGCACCGCCCCGAGGATTTTCACAGTCCCTCCATTCGGATTTGTTCGCAATTGGACCCATTGGTGAATGCTCGATCCCATGGCGACGTCAATCTGCGATCCCCAAGTGTTTGGGGCCGTGAAAGTCTTGTAGGTGATCTGGCCCGCGGTCGTACCCCATACGAGGAGTCCCTTACTCCCCGTATTCTCCCAGGCGAAGTCGAAGGCACGCGTTTGCACGGCGTCGTAGGCGGAGTCGTGCAGGTTCAAGTTCGCCCAAGCACTACCGGTCCAGTAGCAAGTGTTGAGGTTATAGTTTTCCTGCACGACGCCAAGCAGCATGTCGTCCGCGGTCGACAGCGGATTCGCCTTCAGGGACATCCAGAAGATTCTTTGGGTAGGGCCGTTTCCGGACGCACATGTAAATTGCGTGGCCCCGCTCCAGCTCGACGTGTACTCCTTTGAGATGACTTCCGTCGAGCCGGCCACGGCGGCGACGGCGAGCAAATTCCCGGAGTTTGATTCCCACGCGATTGCAATCTGGCGGTACTGAGGGCTCTCCATATTGGCGGTAATTTCGGTGTTCGACCCCCAGTTGCTGCCGTCCCAGATCCACGCGTTCGCGTCGTCGTTGAGGTCGTCTCCACCGATCATCCCGACGAGGTCGCTCCCCTTCTTTGAGGCGAGCCCGATTAGGGTGTATTGGACATCGGTCGCGTGGCCCGCGTCGTCGAGGTATTGCTCAAGTCCCCATGCGCCGCCGGAATACGTCCTGTAGGCAATGTCTTGGGTCGTGTCCGCCGACAAAACACCGTACACGAGAAGGAAGTCACCGCTGAGTTGCTCGAACGCTACATCGAACCGTTGGTCGGGACTGCCCGGAGTCGAGGACCAAACCTGCCCGAGATTGGTCGACACAGTGCAAGACGGTGTGCATACATATCCGTCGAGCCACCCGTCGTCACTCACCGTCACGAAGATTCGCGTCGTCGGGACCACCGGGGACCAGGCCATTCGGATCGCCCGGACCGGGCTACCCGACGTCCCCTGTTCCACCTCGGCCCCCCACGAGGATCCATCCCATGTCCTGGTCTTCGGACACCGCAGGAGGGAGGTCGCGCACGCTCCCGTGTTGGAGCGGTACGCGATTCCCGCCTCCGTGGAACTCGCGGTCTCGCGATATTGGATGAACAAATCGTTTGCGGACTGGATGTCCGTCGGAAATACCCCCGACACCTTGCTCCCGGTGGTAATCGTTTCCGTGGACGCCTGCGTGTTCGAGGGCGCATCAGTGAACTGGTCTTGGAACACGGTGTACCAGCAGCCGTCTGAGTTTGTCGCATCGCAGGCCGTCTGACCCGAAACGTCGCCGGCCCGGACGACCTTCCGCTGTTGGTTGTAAATGGTTGTCGGTGCGTTGGAAATTGGATCGATCTGAGTCGTGGCGGTCTGCGGGCCGGACTGCTGCCAAGGCACCGATAGCGGAGAGGATGCGGACGAGACTCGGAAGGAGGCGGTCAGGGGCGCAAAGGCTCGGACGACTGTGGTCGAATCGACGGACCCCCAGAAGTCGCCCGACTCGACGTACAGGTTCGAGGCGTTCAGCGTGATGGAGAATTCCACCGCGTGATAGCCAAGGGCGACCGTCACCGGGGATAGGGGAGTCCAATCCCATTGTCCGGGGAACGATCCGGAGAAGGAGAGCAGGGCCGACTGGGTGACCGTGCCGTCCTTCCCACGGATCTCGACGAGCCGGTCCGCCCCGATCCCGCCAATCGAGTACCCGCTAAAGGTACTGTTGTCCAAGTCGAGGAAGATTCGAAGGACATCTTCTCCGAGGACCGGAGGGCGATTGTCCGGGCCGATGTACAGGCTCGCCAGCCGTCCGGCATAGGGTGCCGGGAACGAGCTCGGGATCGTCGTGTTGAGCCAGAAGTCCGTGCCTCCTGAGAACCCGTAGTCCACGTCTGTGCGTCGGGGATTCCGTCGTTGTTGAAATCGAAGGGGAACGGGTCGACGGCATCTGGCACTCCGTCCCGGTCCGTGTCGGCAGGGCCTTGCGACTGCGCCGGCACCGGTTGCGGATGTTCCGGGACCGGCGTTCCGTGGAACAGTCGACCGGTGACGTCCGTGTACAGGAATGTGGAAGTCCCGCTCCGCTGGGCTCCATACCGTCCGAGGTCGATGTTGGGATTGCTCCTCGGCCCGACATCGTTCGTCGTGTCGGAGGAGAGCGAGGTCCACTCATCGAACGCACCATCGACGCGGGGCGTGGAAGGGACGAATCCGAGATATCCGAGCATCCGAGCGCCTGGGTTCTCTCGGAGGGAGACGACGCCCGCACCGAGGCCGAACGGATGGACCGCAGGGAGACGCACACCGAACGTCTCTCCAATCGTGGAGGAAAAGTCGCCGAGGACGGTCAGGTTGGTCGAGCTGCCCACCGCGAGTTGGATTGGTGCGAAGGAGAACGTGACATCCCTTGACATCGGTGCGACCTGGGCGAGCACGTTCGCGCCGTCGGTCACTTGAAGGAGGGACGATGCGTTGGCCGGGGCGGTCCCTGCGATCTCGACATGGACCGAATCCAAGGCGACAGGTTGGCCGTGCGCCGTCAGCATTAGCCGGAGTAGGGCCACCCCGTTCCCGGCGATGACGTCCGGAGTCTGCGGGTCGGCCACGACGGAGAGGGTGCCGAGGCCTGGGCTCACGGGGAAGTCCCCCGTGTCGGTCTGCTCGTCCCAGGAGACGGTGTGGACCGTCGCGATGATCGGAATGGAGGGCGAGACACCGGCGAGCCATTGGGCCTCGGTCTCGATCCGCGATCCGCTGGCTGCCGCCGGCGTCGCGGTTCCTTTGATCCAACCGTTCCAGTCCCGCTGGTTCCGGTTCGAGTCGAATTCCCATAAGGTGCTCGTGAGGACGGTCCCGTTGTGGCCCGAGACCTCCAGCATTCGGTCCGCGCCGAGGCCGTCGATACGGTATCCCGTCGCCGATGACCCGTCGATGTCGACGAAAATGCGCACCGTGTCCATGGTCTCCGGCGGGGGCCCACCGCCTGCGAGGGCGGATCCCGCGACCTCGACGTAGAAGGCAAAGGGCCCGAGGTTCGGCGTGACTCCGAACCGGACGACGTCCACGTTCGCGTTGAACACGCCACCCGTAGCCATCGCTTCCGTGGCCACCGAGGCCCAGTCGTTGAACTGACCGTCGATTTGAATCGGATAGGCGGGACCGTTGTAGGTGGGAACGAAGAATAACGGCATCAGGAGCAGCGCGACGGCCACGAGAGGAATGAGATAGAGCTTCCACCCGGCGTTGCGCATCGCGCCGCGAAGCCCCACGGCGTGAAAATCGATCGGCCGGTGCCCCCCAAGCCCGTTCGTCAGACCGTTCGTGCGTCCGAGGCCGTTCGTCAACCCGTTGGTCCGGCCCAAGCCGTTGGTGAGGCCGTTGGTCCGACCCAGGCCGTTCGTGAGCCCGTTCGTTCGTCCGAGTCCGTTCGTCAGTCCGTTCGTCCGGCCGCGGAGACCGTTTGTGCGGCCCCGCAGCCCGTTCGTCCTCCCGGCCTTCGGCGCCCCGCGCCGCCCGAGGAGGAGGCCATTCGTCAGGCCCCTTTTCGAAGGCGTCGCTTCGATGGGCTTTGCCGGTCGGGTGGGAGGCCGCTCCTCCGGCGATTTCGGAGGCGGAGACGGCGGCTTGTCGACGGGCTTTGCACGGCTCTTCTCTTCGCCGAGCTCCTCCTCGACCATCTCTTGAATCGCCGCGTGGCCGAGATCGTCGAGCTCGTCCTCGAGGGTTCGAGTCGGGGTGAACTTCACGCCACAGTTGGCGCAGGAGGTCGCGTCGATCGCGACGGGGGCCTCGCACATCGGGCACGGGACGGTCGCATCGATCACCTTCGCCGCCTCGGGCTCGCTTTCGAAGGCGCGGACGCGACTCAATCGCGCCAGATCCGCCTGGCCGAGCTTCGCGTGCAGTTTCGTCTTGAGCACCCAAAGGCCGGGGTACGCCGAGTCGATCTGCGCGAGCCGATCGAGCGTCTCCAGGCCGCCCTTCGCGTCGTCGAGCGTCGCCTGGGCGGCGGCCATCGCGAACAGGGCGTCCGCGTCCCGCGGATTCAGCTTGAGGCGCTCGGTCGCGATCTGCAGGATGAGACGGAGGCGTTGGGCCCGTTCGTCCTGGGATTCGAGGACCCTCCCGCGGCCGACGGACCCTGGCTCAGCCGGCTTCGCCGGATCCGCTACGACCCGCATGCCGGCCTCGGTCATCTCCAGGACGCGGAAGGTCGGGTCGGGCGCGGTGTCTTTGAGATGGAGGACGCCGATCTTCCGGATGATTCGATCGCCGCTCCGGCTCCTCTCGATCTCGATGACGCCGTCGAACGGCTGATGAAGGGTCGTGAGCTGCGGGTTCGAGTGCATCTCCTTTTCGAGGAGGACGAGGCTCGTGAACTGGTGGCGATCGAACTTCCTCTTCGCGCTCTGCGCGAACGCATAGACTTGGGTGACTTCGTAGGAGCTGGTCGCGGGCGACAGGAGCTCGATCACGGCACGTCGAGGTCCGTCTCCGGCCAGGGCCGCGATCGCGCGGCTCAGCGCGACGCCCAGATTCGTCAGGTCGATCGAGGACCGAATGACGATCCCGCGCTCCTCGATGTCGTGGACCGTTTCCTCGCTCCACGAGTACCAGTCCACGATTCGCAGCCGATTCTCGTTCGTGACCGAAACGAGGTTCACGCCGAGGCTCTGAAGCTCGGCAACGACCGCGTCGGGCGATTGCGAGGCGGTAACCACGAGAGCGCTGCCTCCCGCCCGGAGGCCTTCCGCGAGGAACGTGAGCGCGAAGCGAAGTTTTTCTTGGCCCGGGGGCCCTTGGAGGACGACGCTCGAGCCGACCGGCAGGCCGCCTTGGACCATCGTGTCGAATCCGGGGATCCCGGTGGCGAGCCGCGGCGTGGAATCATTCCTCCAACGGACGAGTCAGGCCGCAGCGCAACGCGAGGTCCGGATGCGCACCGATCGCGTCCCGGAGGGCGGCCTGGAAGACTCCTTTCGCCGAGTTCGCGCCGAGCCCTTGGGCGCACACGCTCCAGAGATCCCGATGGACCGCCGCGACGAGTTCCCTCAGACGGTCCAGGCCCGCCTCGGTCCCATCGAGCATCTGCTCGAAGACGGCCTTGCGGAGCTCCTGATGGTTCGTCGTGAGACGATGTTCCATCTCAATCTCGATCGCCGGCGTGCCGACGTACCGAATCCGCTCAAACAGGGAATGGAAGTAGGCGACGTAGAAGTCGATCACTTCCCGAAGAGGTCCGGCCTCCTCCTCGAGATTCACCTCGAATCGAAGGTGGGGGGACCGCAGTCGATATTCGAACGTGCGGGCGTCGTGCGGCCGACGATCGACGAGTCCGAGATCCGAGAAGCGTTGCAGGAATTTCGAGGCCGTCGTGATGTGGATGTCGAGCGACCGCGCGACTTCGCTGGAAAGATGCCAGTCGCCGTCGCGGAGCGCGCGGAGGATCGTGACGCTGTGCTCGCCGGAGAGCAGAAGAATTGCTTGTCGGAAGGTCTGCTGGTCCATGGTGGCGAACCTCGGAATCAAACGGGCTTCGGGGTGCGAAGTCTATTTGTCGTGGAGTTGGGGGCTCTTAAGGGATGTCCCGGGATTCTCACGCTCGATTATCTAGGGAAAAAATGAACCGGATTCGGGGCTTCGCGGCAGTTGCCAAGAGGCAACTTCATCGATCGGCACGCGCCTGCTGCGCGGACACTCAATCCGGTCGTGCTCCGGGCCCAATGCTAAGCAAGGTTGAAGTATGGGTACCCGATTCGGGCCCCCTACGGCCGTCCCGCCCCGTCGTTAGTCGCCCCTTCGCCCGCGGCCCGGTGCGAGGGACACCCGATGCGTTACACGCGATTTGAGAAGGCTCGCATTATCGGAGCGCGAGCGCTCCAAATCAGCATGGGATCGCCGATTCTAATCGACGTGCCGAGCGGGGTCGTGGATCCGATCGAGATTGCGTGGATTGAGTTCAACAGCGGAGCGATTCCAATCACCGTGAAACGTGAGATGTAGGCCCGTTCCGGGCCGAGGCCATGCTCCGGAAGCAGCAGCCCGGTGCGTAGAGTTTATATAGAACCGCATACACATTATTGACCGCGAAAAAGGCCTCTTTGAGGTGACGCACCATGGAGCGAAAGAGCAAGGAGATTCAGGCAGTGAAGGAACAGAGCCTGGCGAGGACGACCGTTTCGCCCTTCGCTTGGTTGGACGACATGGACCGGTGGTTCGACAACTTCCGCCGGAGCTTCGAGGAGCGCTTTTGGGGAGGTCCCCTCGCCCGTTGGACCGACTCCGACCTGCGCGTCCGCGAACCTCTCGTCGACGTGATCGACAAGGGTTCCGAGTTCGTGGTCCGGGCGGAACTCCCCGGCGTCGCGAAGGAGGACGTCGACCTGACCGTCACCCCGGACGGGATTGAGATCCGCGCGGAGACGAACCGCTCCCGGGACGAGAAGGAGAAGAACTACGAGTACCGCGAGCGGACGTACCAGGCTCTCCAGCGCGTGCTGAGCTTCCCGGAGGAGGTCAAGGCCGACCTCGCCGCTGCGACGCTGAATGACGGCGTCCTCGAGGTCCGGGTCCCGAAGAAGGAGCCGACCCCGGAGCCGAAGCCCGTCAAGGTCCCCGTCGAGTGACGTCGGCCCTTGACCTTTTCTCTTCTCTTTTTCCGTTCGAGGTTTCCGCATGAGTTCAAGTAACCCCGATTCGTTGCGAAGCCCCGCGAAGGCCGCGCCTACGGCCCCGCGAGAGGAGACACGCTGATGGCCGCCGGCCGTGAGAAATTCCTCCGGGTCGCCGAGGCGAAGCCCGCCGACGCGGGCCGCGGGATCGTGCGCATCGACCCCGAGGTCATGAAGATCCTCGACTTGAAGGAAGGGGACATCGTCCTCATCGAGGGCGCGAAGTCCACCGCCGCCGGGGTCCGCCGCGGATATCCCGAGGACGCGAATCGAGGAGTCATCCGGATGGACGGGATGCAACGCCGGAACGCGGGCGTGGGCATCGACGACAAGGTCGGCCTGCGCAAGGCACTCGCCCGGCCCGCGGAGAAGGTGTCGCTCGCCCCGACCGAGGCGATTCGGATCATGGGCGGCGAGCAGTACATGGCGCAGGTCCTGCAGGGCCGCGCGATCACCCGCGGCGACGTGATCAGCGTGAGCGTCATGGGCCGCAAGTTCGATTTCGTCGTCACGTCGTTCTCGCCCGGGGCGGACGCAGTCCTCGTCGAGGCGGAGACGGAGATCAAGATTGCCGAGAAGCCGATCAAAGAGGAAGAGGCGAAGGTCCCGAAGGTCGACTACGAGGACATCGGCGGCCTCGGGAGCGAGGTCCGCAAGGTCCGCGAGATGATCGAGCTTCCCCTCCGTCACCCGGAGCTGTTCGAACGGCTCGGGGTCGAAGCGCCGAAAGGCGTGCTCCTGCACGGTCCCCCCGGGACAGGCAAGACGCTCCTCGCCAAAGCCGTCGCATCCGAGACGAATGCGAACTTCCATTCCATCTCCGGTCCCGAGATCATGTCCAAATTCTACGGACAGAGCGAAGAGAACCTGCGGGACATGTTCAAACAGGCGGAGGAGAACGCCCCGAGCATCATCTTCATCGACGAGATCGACTCGATCGCGCCGAAGCGAGACGAGGTCACGGGGGAAGTCGAGCGGCGGGTCGTCGCCCAACTGCTCGCCCTGATGGATGGCCTCCAGGCCCGCGGCAAGGTCGTCGTCATCGGCGCCACGAACCGTCCGAACGCGCTCGATCCCGCGTTGCGCCGCCCCGGCCGGTTCGACCGAGAAATCGAGATCGGCGTGCCGGATCGCGACGGCCGGCTCGAGATCCTCCAGATTCACACCCGCGGCATGCCTTTGTCGAAAGACGTCGACCTGAAGGAACTGGCGGGCCTCACCCACGGATACGTCGGCGCAGACCTCGCGGCCCTCTCGAAGGAGGCCGCGATGCGGTCCCTGCGGCGCATCCTGCCGGACATCGACCTCCAGGCCGACGTGATCCCGCCGGAAATTCTGAACCGGCTCACCGTCACGAGGGACGATTTCCTCCAAGCCTACCGGGAGATGGAGCCGTCCACCCTGCGGGAGGTCTTGATTGAGAAGCCGAACGTGCATTGGGAGGACATCGGCGGCCTCGACGAGGCGAAGCAGGAGTTGCGGGAGTCGATCGAATGGCCGCTCCGGATGAGCAAGGTGTTCGCCCACTTCGACGCGCGTCCCCCGCGGGGCATCATCATCTTCGGCCCTCCCGGCACGGGCAAGACACTCCTTGCGAAGGCGGTCGCGACCGAGTCCGAGGCGAACTTCATCTCCGTCCGCGGCCCCGAGTTCATGAGCAAGTGGGTGGGCGAATCGGAGCGGATGGTCCGGGAGACCTTCCGGAAGGCGAAGACGGCGGCTCCGTGCATCATCTTCTTCGACGAAGTCGACGCGATCACGCCGGTCCGCGGTGGCATGGAAGATTCGCAGGTCACCGAGCGCGTGATCTCTCAGATACTCACGGAGATGGACGGGCTCGAGGAGCTGCACAACGTCACCGTGATCGCGGCGACGAACCGCATGGACCTGGTCGACCCCGCGCTGCTCCGTCCCGGGCGCTTCGACCGGCACATCTACATCGCGCCGCCGGACCTCGCGACGCGGAAGGCGATCCTCAAGATTCACGCGCGCCGGAAGCCGCTCGGAAAGGACGTCGACCTCGATGACATCGCGCGGAGGACCGACAAGTACACCGGAGCGGAACTCGCGGCCGTGTGCAACGAGGCCGCGATGCTCGCGATCCGGGAGACCGCGACGAAGTATCCGGACCTGGACGAGGCGACGCTGAAGAAGGTCACGATTGAAAAGCGACACTTCGAGGCCGCGTTGAAGAAGGTCCAGCCGCAGACGGGAGACCCCTCTCTGTATAGTCGCCTGCCCTCCCGGTTCCCATCGAGCCCAGAAGTCAGCTGAGCCCGAAAGATTAAGCCGGGTCGGGGGGAATCGCGGCCGATGGCGGCCTCGGCTCCCGGAAAGCTGATCCTCTTCGGAGAGCATGCGGTCGTCTTCGGTGAGCCGGCCCTCAGCACGGCGATCAACCTCCGGGCCGAGGTGTACGCCCGGCCCCATCCGGAATGGAGGGCGGACGGTGGTTCGATCGACGAGCCCCGGTATCGCTATGTGAAGGCCGCGGTCGCGAAGGTGAAGACTTCCGGCCCGCTGTGGCTCGAGATCCGCTCGATGGTCCCGAGCGGCGCCGGTCTGGGATCCTCCGCGGCGGTGACCGTTGCGACGCTGGGGACTTTGCATGGAATAGGCGGATCCATCGACGCGAAGACGATTGCGCGTGAGGGCTTCGAGGTCGAACACGAAGTCCAGGGGCGCGCGAGCCCGATCGACACGAGCACGGCGAGCGCCGGCGGCGGCCTCCTGGTCCTCCCGAAGCCTCAAGACGGACTCCTGTGGACGATCGAACGGGATGCGCGCCGGTGGTGCCTCCACCGGACGGACCTGCCCTCCTTGGACTTCGTCATCGGCAACAGCGGGATCAGCGCCGCGACCGGGCCGCTCGTCGCGAACGTGAAGGAACGCGTGGACCGATCCCGCGAGGCCGCGGGCGCCGTACGCGAAATCGGACGGATCACCCTGGACGGATTGGACGCGCTCCGGCGGAACGACCTCGTTGAGGCCGGGCACCTGATGGACCGGAACCACGCGCTCCTCACGCAACTCGGCGTGGGTCACCCGATGCTCGACCGCCTCGCGGACGCCGCGCGGAAGACGAGCTACGGCGCGAAGCTCACCGGGGCCGGCGGCGGCGGAAGCATCGTGGCGCTATCGGACCGGCCCCAGGAGACCGTCGAGGCGATTCGTGCGGCCGGAGGAAAGGCGTTCGTCGTCAGGTCGGATCCAACCGGAGTGGCGACTCTTTGATGAGGCGGGTCCAGGCCCACAAGATCCGCGCGACCCGCGAGGAACGGGTGGCCGGACCGCGATCCCTCCTCGTGGTCCACGCGGCCGAGCTGCTCACGTTGCAGGGACCCATAGGCCCGCGCCGAGGCGAAGGGGCGGAGGACCTCGGCCTCATCGAGGATGGAGCCCTCTATGCCGAAGACGAGCGAATCGTGGACGTCGGGCCGACCTCCGACGTGCTCGCCCGACACCCCCACGCGAGTGTGAAAATCGACGCGACCGGACAGACGGTCCTTCCCGGTTTCGTCGATGCACACACGCACGCGGTCTTCGCTGGATCCCGCGAGCACGAGGTCGAGTGGAAGGCCCAGGGGATGGGATACCGGGAGATCGCGGCTCGCGGGGGTGGCATCCTTCATACCGTGCGGGCGACGAGAGAAGCGAGCGAGGAGCAACTCGCCAGGACCGCCACCGAGCGCTTCCGATCCATGCTCGCCTTTGGGACGACGACCATCGAAGTGAAGAGCGGGTACGGACTCCGGACCGAGGACGAGCTCAAAACCCTTCGGGCCGCGGCGAAAGCCGGTGAGGCGGCCGGCGTCGATGTCGTTCGGACCTTCCTCGGAGCCCACGCGATTCCGCCGGAATTCGAGGGGCGCGCGGAAGCCTACGTCGAGCTCGTCGCCGGCGACATGATGGACGCGGTCGCGAGTTCGCGTCTCGCCACGTTCTGCGTTGTCTTCGTCGACGACGGGTTCTTCACGGCGGACCAGGCGCGGCGGATTCTCAATCGCGCGAAGTCCGCGGGCCTCGGAGGGAAGATCCATGCCGACGAACTCGCCGACACGGGAGGCGCGGCTCTCGCCGCGGAAATCGGCGCGACATCCGCGGACCATCTTCTCCATGCGTCCACGGCCGGGATCGATGCGCTCGCGCGGACCTCGGTCGTCGGGGTCTTGTTGCCGGCGACGTCGTTGGTCTCCCACCTCCCGTTCGCCGATGGCCGACGACTCATCGCGGCGGGGGTTCCCATCGCCCTCGGGACGGACTTCAACCCGAACTGCTGGTGCGAATCCGCGCAGCTGACGATCGCGTTGGCATGTCACCACAACGGCCTCCTCCCCGCGCAGGCGGTGGTCGCGGCAACGATCAATGCGGCCTACGCGGTCGGCCTGGCCTCCGATGTCGGGAGCTTGGAGCCCGGAAAGCTCGCCGATCTCCTGGTCCTCGGCGTCCCCTCGTACCGCCATCTCGGCTACCGGGTTGGCGGGAATGTGGTCCGGGTCGTCATCAAGCGAGGCGCCGTCCAACTCGACGGTCCACTCCGATAGGGGATGCCCTTCGTTCGCCGGCGGCGGCTTCTTCTCCCCGACTCGCATTCCTCGATGCCGGAGTCTCATGATCGCGAGGACGTGGCACGGAGTGACGGCGACATCGAAGGCCGATGCGTACTTCCAGGTGCTCCAGGACACCGGACTCAAGGAGTACCGCGACACACCAGGCAACCAAGGGGGGATTGTCCTCCGGCGAACGGACGGGGATGTGACTCATTTCCTCCTGATCACATTCTGGGAATCGTTCGATGCGATCCGCCGCTTCGCAGGCCCGAATCCGGAGCGTTCCGTGTACTATCCGGAAGACAAGGAGTTCCTCCTCGAGTTCGAGCCGACCGTGACGCACTACGACGTCCTCGTGTCGCCGGACGAATGGCCCTGACGACCCGGGCCCATCCGGACACGCCTACGGCGGCTGGGAGACCGTCGCGTTCTCGAGTCGCGAACCCGCTCGAATCGTCATCATGTCCCCGATGATGCTCGCGGCGATTCGCGCTCCCTCCTCGATGACGCAGCCGCGGGAGATCACGCTGTCGACGATTTCCGCGGCGGCGCCGATGACGCTCCCCTCGAGGACGATGCTGTTGCGGACGACCGCGTTCCCCTCGACCCGCGCGGATTCGTAGAGGCAGGCGTTGTCCACGATGCTGCCCGCCCGGAGGATCGCCCCCGGACCGACGTAGCAGGGCCCGCGGATCGTGACCCCCTCGTCGACCCGTGCGGCCGGATCGAGAATCACCGGGCCGTCGCTCTTCACGCCCGCGCGTCGGAGCGGCTTCCCCTCGCGGCGGACGATTTCCATGCTCGCCTTCCAGAGGTCGTGCGGCCGGCCGATGTCCATCCACACGCCATCGATGCGCGAGCCGTAGAGGGGTACGCCTTTCGAGAGCAGTTTCGGGAACAGGTCCTTCGAGAAATCGAACTTCTGATCGGGCGGGATGAACTCGAGGACTTCCGGCTCGAGCACGTAGATGCCCGCGTTGGCCAGGTTCGAGAACGCTTCTTCCTTCCGCGGTTTCTCCTTGAACTTCTGGATCCGGCCCTTCGCGTCGAGGCCGACGATCCCGAACTGCGTCGGATCCTGGACGTCCGTCAGGGCGATCGTCACGACGCCGCCCTTCCGCTTGTGGAACTCGTACAGCGCCTTGAAGTCGACATCGCACAGGATGTCGCCCATCGCGACGAGGAACGTGTCGTCGATGAACATGCCGACGCGGCGCACCGCGCCCGCGGTGCCGGCCGGGTTCTCCTCGAAGCTGTAGAGGATCGAGGCGTTGTAGTCCAAACCATCGCCGATCGACTTGATCAGGGTGTCCGAGAGGTACGCCGTCGTCACGATGATCTCGTGGAACCCGGACCCCGCGAGGGATCGCAGAACGTAGTCGATGCACGGCCGTCCCGCGATCGGGATGAGCGGTTTCGGCCTTTTGTACGTCAACGGCTTCAGGCGGGTGCCTTCGCCTCCCGCGAGGACGACCGCTTTCATCGACCGATCTCCACCCTCCCCTTCTCGAGCAACGCCTTCAGGGCGGCGTCCGCGGAGGCATCGAGTTTCTTCTCGTCCAGCAGCGCATCTCGGACCGCACGGTTCTGTTCGCGCAGCATGGTCCGGGCCTCCCGGGCCTCGGATCGCTTGGCCCCCCGGATCGAAAGGACCTTCTCGCGCATCTCGACGACCTTGGCGTGGACCTCGTCGGCCTTGTCTCGCGCGGCGAGGAACGCCTCGTGTTTCTCGTTCCCGTCGTGGATCAGGGCAGAGATCTGATGGACGATCCCGACGGTCTCCTCATGGACCGAGCGGGCCTTCTCGCTCAGCGCGATGGCCGCCTCATGCTCCTTCTCCGCGGCCTGGAAGAAATCCGTGATCCCCGAATCGATGTCCCGGATCTCCTTGGCAATCTTGTCTTGATCCGCCTTCAGGATCTCGAGCTGCTTGAGGCGTTTCATCGAGTCCTTGAGCTCGCCGAGCAATTCGTTCTCGGCGCTCAGCGTCAGGGAGGCCGTCTGCTGCCGCATGTCCAGCTGGGAGACGCGCCTTTTCAGGGCGCGCAGCTCGAGGCCGACATCGGCGTGGCCGGAGCCGCGGAGTTTTCGTTTCATTTCGATGAGCGCCTTCGCCTTCCCTTGGAGCTCGTCCCGCTTCTGCCGGTGTTTCCGAGCTTCTCCGGCAAAGGAGGCGCGGCGGTCCTTGAGTGCTCGGAGCGTCGCGCCGATCTGTCGCTTCGTCTCGTGGACGAGATCTCGCTCCTGGCGGAGGAGCTGCGCCTCTCGGTTCAGGGCGTCGCGCTTCTCGAGGAGACTTTGGAGCTTGATCTCCGCCTGATCGAGTTCAGAAAGGGTTTTCTTCCGGACCATCGGGTCCCCCGGCAGGATGGAATGCAGCGATTGACGGATGTGCCATTAACCTTTCGCCATGCGAACGGCGTCGGCGATGCGGCCGATCTCCTGCGGAGATAACTCTTCGACGCGCCGCGTCCGGAATGGGACGGTCGGGAGGACCGCCTCGAGGGCGTCCGGCGACCTCGCGAGGGACGGCCATCCGAGGCGGAGGCCGTTCTCGACGGTCTTCCGCCGGTGCCGGAAGAGCGCGTCGACGACCGCATCGTAGCGGTCCGGATCCGCGATCGGGAACGGGGGGGGACGCGGTCCGAGCCGCACGAGCGCGGAGTCTACACGAGGCTGAGGGTGAAACGCGTTCCTCGGCACGCGTTCCAGGATCTCGCACGCGGCCCTCCGGTAGACGCCGACGCTCAGCCGGGAGTAGTCCGCCGTCGCGGGCTGTGCGATC
This sequence comes from Methanobacteriota archaeon, assembly GCA_005878665.1. Taxonomy (GTDB): domain Archaea; phylum Thermoplasmatota; class Thermoplasmata; order RBG-16-68-12; family RBG-16-68-12; genus RBG-16-68-12. The sequence continues at coordinate 20,960 of VBLR01000150.1, forward strand.
ATCCGCCGCGCGAACTCCCATTGGTACATCAGGACGGCGAGCCGGAAAGGCTCATCGAGCAAACGGAACGTCAGCGGAGACGAAATCTGGTACGGCAGGTTCGAGGCCATGACATCGAACCGGGGCCATTCGATCGCGAGGGCGTCGCCCTCGATCACCTCGACCTCCGGGAGGCTGTCCCGCAGGAACGCGACGAACCGGCGATCGGCTTCGATAGCCACCACGTGCCGCGCCCGTTCCGCCAGGAGACGGGTGAGGACCCCCAGGCCGGGACCGATCTCCAGGACCGTGTCGGACGAGCGAATCGCCGCGTGGCCCACGTGGCGCATCGCCACTCGGGAATCGACGAGGAAGTGCTGACCGAGACGTTTCTTCGGTCGAATCCCGAGGCGGTCTAGGACGCGCCGCGGAGCGTCGTCCACGGGGGCCGGACGGACTCCGGCCGCTTTAGGGTTGCGCGGAGACCGTCGAGCTCGCGTCGAAATCCGCGGCCCGATACGCCATCGTCGTATAGGTCGTGGTGGGGTCGATGCCGCGAGCCCCGGGGGTCATCGAGAGCGAGGCCAGGTACGGACCGTCGATCCCGGCCGTCCGGATGTCGGGGCCCGCGAAGGTGAATTCCGCCCACTGGAAGCCCTCTGGCAACCACGCCGGGCCGTACGACTTCCCGATGACCGGCGAGCCAGCGGGACCGGAGAGGAGCCCGGACAGGTCGAAGCTGGCCGTGGCGAACACCTCGACCTCCGCCCGGATGACGAGGGCGTCGTAGGTGCCGTCCCCGTTGCGATCGGGGGTCATCTCCTCGAACCGACCGGTGTATCGCACGAGCTCGATCGTGTCATCGAAGTCCGCCGATCGATATGCGGACGTCGTCCCGCACAGCGTTTCCGGATAGTATGTCGGCAGGGGTGGCAGGATCGTTCCGATCGGGCCCGGCGTCATGTTGCCGCCCGCATAGGCGAGCGGGGCGTAGTACAGGGTGAGGCTGAAGTCCCACGGACCGTCGACGCCGGCTTGGCGGATCTGGTCCCCGCGGAATCGCAAGACCACGCTCGTATCGGTCGTCGCGAGGTCGAGGTCGCGGTACCCGTACGCGATCAGCCGGACGACATCGGTGCCGGCGCCCTTCGAGAGGTAGCCGTTCAACGCGTAATGGCCGGCCAGGTTCACGTGGACATCCGCGCGCAATTCCAGGAAGTCGGCGAGCCCGTCCCCGTCGAGGTCCACGGCAGAATCCGAGTGGTCGCCGGTGAAGGTCGCGGGCCTCATGGGTTGCTCGAACTGCGAGGCCGCATAGGTCTTCGTCGTGTAGTTCCATTCGACGACCGGCCCACCCCAGTCGGCGATCGGTCGGTTCGTCATGTACGGAAGGCCGCCGATCGACACGCGAGCGTGGACGCGGTACGGTCCATCGACGCCGCCGCGGGCGATGTCCGTCCCGGGGAACGCCATCCGGATCGTCTGTGTCCCATCCGTGAAGAAGTATCGTTCGTAGACGTACGCGATCGGGTAGGCATCGGGAGTGGGAGAGAGGGTCCCGCCCGCGAGGATCGGCACCGGAGGCAGCGCTCCATATCCGCACGATCCGCTCGGCGGCGGATTCGAACTCGAGAGATCGGCCGAGATGTCCCACGTCCCGGCCTGGGGGAGCGACACCTGCGCCTCGACGACGAGCCAATCGAACGTCCCGTTGCCGTTCGTGTCCAGGCCATAGTCGGTGCCGACGTCTCCCGCGGCGCTCATGAGGGCATGCACACCCCACGCGGCGCCACCGGCCGCCAAGGCCATCGTGACGAGCAAGGCAATCGTTCGACCCGTCAGCATCACGTTCGCACCGCCCGAGTGTAGATGGCGGGGAGCATATCACACCGCGTTTCTCGTTCGGCTTTCATCTAACGGCCGATATTCCCACCAATCAATATTTGAACGAGAACCCGACATCGGGGGCCGTGTCCGCCCCCTGGTCGGCCCTCCCGTTCCAAGATGACGGGAGCCTCCAGTGCTGGATGGTCGGGCTGATCATCGGGGCCCTCGTCCTCGTCCTCGCCATCCTGATGGCGTACCAGCGGTACGTCGCCGGCAAGAAACCGGTCCAGCACTTGTGCGACTACTGCGGGCACATGGTCACGGCCGTGAGCGACTGCCACCACGCACCCGTGCGGGAACGCTTCCTCCACGGGACGTGCCTCGAGTGCAAGCAGGATTGCCGCCTCGTCTGCGCCCGGTGCAAGAATCCGCTCTGAGAGAATCGCGCCGCCAACGTTATAGGCCGGAGGTCGCTGGCGACCGAGCCCATGTCCGGTCCTCCAGCCGCTCAGAGTCCCACCAAGCCGGCCCCGCCACGCAGCGTCCTCCTGGCGGACGCGAAGGTCACGATCCGCGCCCCGATTCCCCGGGTGTTCGAGGCGCTCCTGAACCCGGAACAACTCGTCCAGTGGTGGGCGGACGACCCTCGGGTCGAGGCCGAGTTCGGCGGCCGCTACGAGGGAACCCTCCCCGAAGGCCGCGTCGAAGGATCGATCACGGCGATCGATGGCCCCGGCCAGTTGTCGTACATGTGGCCGGTCGCCCAGGAAGGCGGATCGGTCGAGACGAGCGTCGCCTACGAACTGAGCCCTAAGGGCCGCGACACGTTCGTCCACGTCGTCCATCGCGCTCCCAAGCCCGTCCCGGGAAACTGGACCGACCGATGGAACGGGGCGCTCGAATCCCTGAAGGCCTTCCTCGAGTCCGGCGCGCCGGCCTCCCAGTGACCCTCTGGCAGGTCAACTCCCAACCCATTGGACGATCGACGCTTCTGCCAGTCCCACGCCGACGCAGCGGGGAGCACCGGCGCGAGTAGTTTCGCACACCTCCCACCTGAAGAGGGAAGCCTATCGACTGTATACCTCTACTTAGAGGTATGAAAATGGAAATCGGCTGCGGTGCCCGGATCCGGGACTTCGACGGACGGCGGTACTTCTACTTCTGGCACTACGAGCGAGACAACGGTCGATCCACGCGAAAAGAGGACTACGTGGGTCGGGTCGATTCCGAGAAGGCAAGATCGGATCTCCTGCTTCGGATCGCCGCCTATTACCGCAGGGCCGAGCACGAGTTCGCGCGGAAGCGGTCTCGGATCGAGAGTCGGATCACACGGAATCATACCTCTACTTAGAGGTACAAGGCGGCCGGCGGCCCGCATCCGTTGCCGTCCGACCGCCGTCCAACGGTGGGGAATGTTTATCCCGCCTCGTCCGTTCGTCGAGGCGTGCGCCTCGAGGAGAGACCGTTCGGCGGATTCGCCCGCGGCTCCTTGCCGGTCGGCTGTCGCCAGTGCACCGACGGCTCGAAGATGGTCCTCTTCGTGACGGGGATCTGCTCCTTCCACTGCTTCTACTGCCCCGTATCCGACGAGAAGATGTACAAAGACGTCGTCTTCGCGGACGAAAAACGCGTGACACGGGACGAAGACGTCCTGGAAGAGGCGCATGCGATTCGGGCGACGGGCGCCGGGATCACCGGCGGAGACCCGCTGGACGCGGTCGAGCGCACTTGTCGCTACATCCGCCTCCTGAAGGATGAGTTCGGGCCGAAGTTTCACACCCACCTGTACACGATGTCCACGGATCCCGGCAAGATCCGGATGCTCGCGGACGCCGGGCTCGATGAGATCCGGTTCCATGTGCCTCCGGGCCTCTGGTCCCGCGCCGCCGGAAGCGCCTTCGTCGGGGCTTCGCGTCTCGCGCGGTCGCTCGGCCTGACCGTCGGGATCGAGGTGCCGCTGATCCCGGAGCGCGAGGCCGACCTCATCCGGCTCATCGAATGGGCAGGGGCCGAGGGCCTCGCGTTCGTCAACCTCAACGAGATGGAGTTCTCCGAGGCCAACTTCCCGCGGATGAAGGTCCACGGATACGAGATGAAGCACGAACTCTCGTACGGCGTCAAAGGCGCGGACCCGGTCGCCCTCCGCATCCTGGGACAGCGCTGGAAGACGACGGTCCACTATTGCACGAGCGGCTACAAGGATGGCTGGCAGCTCCGCTCGCGCATCAAGCGACGCGCGGAGAACGTCGCGCGTCCCTGGGACGTCATCACGGAGGACGGGACCCTCCTGAAGGGAATCGTGGAAGGCCCCGATTTGGAGCCATTGATGCGAGACATCGCGAGGACCTATCGCGTCCCGAAGGACCTCATGGGCGTCGACGGACCGAGGAAGCGCCTCGAGATCGCGCCTTGGATCCTCGAGGAGATCGCGCCGAAGCTTCGCCGACCCGCCTTCCTCGTCGAAGAGTATCCGACCGCGGACGGCCTCGAGGTCGAGCGGACTCGGCTGGCTTAGACGCGCACGGCACGCACCGCAATCCATCCCGCGACGACGGTCGCCACGGTCCCGCGGTGCTGCCGCAAATCCTGCACACCAGGCCCAGCAACCGCCGAGACCACGCATCGAGCCTTGATTCGATTCTCGTGCCATCTGGGAACTCGAGCTGGACGCGAGCCGTCGGGACCAAGATCGCGCGGATCGAGCACAGCGAGGCACGCGCACTCGGATCGAATCGTTCGACGGCTTCGGTGAGGCGGCGATCGCGTTCCGTCATGAGCGCTCGGAGCAGATCCGTCGATCCGCTCGGGTCGGATTCGCGCAATTCGTCAATCGTGCGGTCGAAATATCCAAAGATCCGGCGCACCTCCTCTTCCAACAGCCCCAGGCTCCAGGTGCGGAACCGTTCCACCTCTTCGCCGGTCGACGCGCGCAGGGACTCGGTCGCAAGCCGATACGCCCGCTCGAGGTCCGGGGGAATCTCGGGCGAGGAATGGGGAATCAGACCCGGCTCCACATGGCTCGGATCGACCGACCACGTGGACCCATCGGGCGAGACCGCTACCAAACGGAAGCTCTCGCGCTTCTCGTCCGACAGGAGGGTCACGTGGAAAGTGAATAGCAGGAGGAGCTCGTCCTCGACGCCGTTTACGCGGGAGGTGACCGCGGTCTCTGGCCC
>VBLR01000151.1 GCA_005878665.1 Methanobacteriota archaeon
TTCGCAGCCCCGATCCGCATGATCGTCGTGCCGCACACGGGACACTTGCCCTTCATCGCGGGCTTGCCGTTCTTCAGCTTCACCGCGACCGCGTCCTTGATCTCCCGCTTGGCACGGCACTTTACGCAATAACCTTGCACCATGGGGGAATCACCGCGGGTGGAAGGGGTGACCCCTGATAAAGTGTGTGGTCTGCGAGCATGTTTCTTCGCGACCCGTTTCCGCAATACTTTTATAATGGTATTTTGATACAACTCGCAGAATCTTGGGAGAGGTTGTCATGAGTGAAAAGCCGACGGCTGCGTTTGTCTTGTCTCTGATTGGAGGGCTCATAATCTTGTTAGTGGCGATTGTCATCATGGCCGTGATGTCCGCAATCGGCGGGTTAATGATTGGCGTGGGTGCGGACCCGAACATCGCCCTCATATATGGTGCGGTGGGCGTCATCTTTGCGCTGATCGTCATCGTCGGTGCCGTGATGCTGTACATGAAGCCCCAGCAGCACGTCGCTTGGGGCGTTATCGTCCTACTCTTCTCCTTGTTCAGCATCATCAGTACGGGCGGTCTCTTCATCGGCCTGATTTTGGGCCTCGTCGGCGGGATCCTGGGGATTGTGTGGAAGCCCCCGGCACCGATGGCCCCCGGCATGGCTCCACCGATGATGCCTCCGTCGATGCCTCCGACCTGAAAACGCATCCAACGTCCGACCAGCGACGGAGGGGCGAAAGCCCTCCGTCCTTCACTACCTGCTCGCGCGTTGCAAGCCTGCAGAGCTGCACGTTCTCGTTCGTGAAACTCTCGTCGAAGAGTAGTTATCCCGTAGCCACTTCAGATTTTTCGGAGAGCACCTTTTGGCAGCCTCGCCTCCCGGATACTATCCGCCCGGAACCTACGCACCGCCCCCCGCATCGCGGCCGATCGGCGTCACACTCCTCGCCCTCCTCACGATCCTCTTCGGCATCTTGATCGTCCTGGTCGGGGTCCTCTTCCTCGTCGCCCCGCTCATCCTCGTCGGCGTCGGCCTTCCGCCCGCTTTCGGCCTGGCCGCGGGCGTGCTCGGTGCGATCATTTTCGTGTTCGGTCTCATTTGGATCGGGGTCGGCGTCGGACTCCTTCATCTCCGAGGCTGGGCCTGGTGGCTTGCGGTCATCGTGATGGTCCTCTCGATCGTCGGGAGCATCGCGTCGCCGATCACGGCCATCATTCCCGGCCTGATCTTGGTGTACCTGATTGTCGTGCGCCGTCATTTCCGATGAATCGTCGCGGCAGAAACCTTTTTAGCGGCCTGTCCTTTGGTCGCGGCGGAGACCTCCTCGTTGGCGTACACCCGTTTTGAGAAGGCCCGCATCATCGGGGCTCGCGCCTTGCAGATCTCCATGGGAGCGCCGACCATCACCGCTTTGGACCAAGAGGCGGACCCACTTGACATCGCGTTTCGAGAATTCTCCTCCGGGAGCTCGCCTCTGAACGTCCGGAGGTTCGCGGATGCCCTCGATTGACCGCGCATCGATCCGAAAAATCCTGGACAGTCGCGGGAACCCGACCGTGGAGGTCGAGATCCGCGCAGGGACTGCGGTCGGCCGGGTGGCGGCCCCGAGCGGGGCGAGCACCGGGACCCATGAACCCCAGGCGCTCCCGGAAGGCGGCGTCGACGAGGCGATCCGGACGTTCCGGGACTCGGTCGCACCCCGAATTCAAGGCCACGATGTTACCGACCAGGCCGGCCTCGATCGATTGTTGCGGCAGATCGACGGCACCCGTAATTTCGCTCGCATCGGCTGCAACGTCGCCACGGCGGTTTCGCTCGCCAACGCAAAAGCCGCGGCCGCGGCATCGGGCAAGCCGTTGTTCCGATACCTGGGCGGACGGGCCCGTTTGTCGTTGCCGATTCCCTTGGGAAACGTGATTGGCGGCGGCCGCCACGCGGTCGGTGGAACAACTATCCAAGAGTTTCTGGTGGCGTCTCAGGGACCGACCGTCTCGGCGAACGTGTTCACGAATGCTCGGGTTCACGGCCTCGTTCGCGACGCGCTCGCGAAAAAGTTGCCCGAGGCGGCCCTCGGTCGCGGCGATGAGGGGGCGTGGGTCGCGAAGCTTGGCGATGAAGAGGCGCTCTCCCTGCTCGCGGACGTCTGTCGGGTCGCCTCGAAGGAGGCAGGATTCCCGGTGCAACCGGCGCTCGACCTCGCCGCGTCCGAGTTCTTCCGCAACGGAACGTACCGATACCGCGATCGGACGGTTTCACCCAAGGAACAAGTCGACTTCGTGGAACGGCTCGCCCGCGACTACGAGCTGTTCAGTGTCGAAGATCCGTTCGACCAGGAGGATTTCAGCGCATTCGCGGATCTCACACGGCGCATCGGGAACCGATGCAAAGTCATCGGCGACGACATCTTCGTGACGAATGTCGAGAGGTTGCAACGCGGAATCGAACTCCGCGCGGGCAACGCTATCCTTATTAAGCCGAACCAAATTGGGACGCTCTCTGAGACGCGGGCCGCCGTGGACCTGGCCCACAAATCCGGGTTCGCGACCGTGATGTCCCATCGGTCCGGCGAGACGACCGACGAGACGATCGCCCATCTCGCCGTGGCGTTCGGATGCCTCGGCATCAAGACGGGCGCGGTCGGCGGCGAGCGAATCGCGAAGCTCAACGAGCTCATCCGGATCGAGGAACAACTCCAGGCAGGCGCATGATGCAGGAAGAAGAGCAGACGGGCGTCCAGGGATTGCTCGTCCCCGAGGATGTCTACCTGACGTCGGGCGTGCACATCGGCACGCAGCAGAAAAGCGCCGACATGAAGCCGTTCATCTACAAGGTCCGGATCGACGGCCTGTACGTCCTGGACATCAAGAAGACGGACACCCGGATCCGCGAGGCGGCGAAGTTCCTCGCCCGGTTCAAACCGGAGAACATCCTCGTCGTCGCGGCGCGCCAGTACGGCCAGAAGCCCGCGCGACTCTTCGCGAAGCACGTCGGATCGAAGGTGCTCGCCGGCCGATTCGTCCCCGGCACCCTGACGAATCCGAATCTCCCGGAGTTCATGGAACCGGAGGTCCTCCTGGTGACGGATCCCGCCGCGGACCAACAGGCGCTGCGGGAGGCACTGAACGTCGGCATCCCCGTCGTCGCGCTGTGCGACGCGAACAACGAGACGCGCGATGTCGACCTCGTCGTGCCGACGAACAACAAAGGCCGTCGCGCGCTCGCGACCGTCTATTGGCTCATGACCCGCGAGGTCCTGAAGTCGCGCGGCACCGTGAAGTCGGACGGAGAGTTTACGTTCACGATCGACGATTACGAAGCGTCCTTGTGACGGGCGCCGTCTATGCGGTATCCGGCGGTGGCGGGGGCTTTCTACGAGCGCTCGCGCGATGCCCTCCTCCGCCAGATCAAGGAATGTTACACCCACCCGCTCGGACCCGGTCGGGTCCCGCAGCTCACTGCAGGACCCCGCCGCCTCGTCGGTCTGGTGGTCCCGCATGCGGGCTACGTGTATTCCGGGCCGGTTGCGGCCCACAGCTACTCGGCCCTTGCCGCCGACGGATGGCCCGCATCGTTCGTCGTCCTGGGCCCCAACCACCACGGACAAGGGGCGCCCCTCGCGCTGACGGACCACGACTGGCAGACGCCTCTCGGGGTCGCGGCCATTGACAAGGATCTCCACGACTCCCTCGCGAAGCCACCGCTCGAGGAGGACATCGTGGCCCACCGCGACGAGCACAGCATCGAGGTCCAGCTGCCGTTCTTGCAGCAGCTCGCCGACGCCGTGCGGTTCGTCCCGATCTGCATGGCCTTCCAGGAATACGAACTCGCGGCGGAGGTCGGGGAGCTCGTGGCCGAGACCGTGAAGGGGAAGGACGTCCTCTTGATCGCCTCCTCGGACTTCACCCACGTCGGCTCGCAGTATTTTCAGCTCGCACCGCAGGGCGTCACGGCGCCGGCATTCGCGAAGGGGCAAGACGCGCGCGAAGGCGATCGAGCCGATCCTCGCCCTCGATCCGAAGCGGTTCGCGGCGAAGGTCGCGCAGGACGACATTTCGATGTGCGGATACGGGCCCGTCACCGCCATGTTGACGGCCGCGAAGCGGCCACGTCGAGCGATGTGAGTCGGGACACGAAAATGGCCGTCGGGTACGGCGCCGTCGCGGTCTACCGCTGAGCGGTCTCCGCGTCGATCCAGGCCAGGTATTCCGGCAACGCCGGTCCCATTGGATACGACACAATGCATGGCATTTCCGCCGGGTGGACGGCGCGCACCGCGGCGATCAATTTCCGGACGAGAGCCGCTCGCGTCTTGAAGACGATGACGAACTCGTTCGTCTCTTCCTGCGTGCCACGCCACCAGTACCTCGATTCGACCGGCCAATAGTTCGCGCACGCCGCGAGCCGTCGCTCGACGACGGCCCGAGCGATCGCCTTTGCGGTCTCCCGGTCCGGCGCGGTCACGTAGGCCATCGCGTGCGGAATCCGTTGACGGGCCATCCGATTTCGCCTCCTCCCTTCGCTATCAGGGTCAGGAACAGGAATGGGTTCGACGGCCTTTTATCTGGTGGTCCTCGTGGGAGAGTCGTTACCAATGCCCGTTGTCACGATGTCCGAAATGGTCGCCGCCCTTCGGGCGACCGTGGGGAAACGAGGGATGTCGGAGGAAGACCTCCGGGCCCTCGCCGACTACCTCATGTCGTTCTTCGGTTTCGAGACGGAGGCGATCGACAACAACTTGGACGTCGCGGACCGCGACGTCTTCTACATGCTGGAAGAAGAGGGTCTCCTCACGACCCGCCAAGAAGAGGTCATGATCAAGAAAGGCAAGATGTGGCGCATCCATTACTGGATCCTCCGCGTGGAGCGGATCAAAGCGTTCGCGAAGCCGCAACGGCCGAGGGCGGACGTCAACGCGTTCGCCGTGTACGACACATTGCCGGACGACATCTGGACGCGTCAGTTGCCGGCGAGATAGGTTGAAATAGACCAGAAGGTTCGTTTGGAGCCTCGCATGGTGGACGCCCTCCCCCTCCTGGCGGCTCTCGTCGTCATCGTCCTTTGGTGCCTCGGCCTGTATGCTCTCCAACGACGGGGACTCCTCGAGCCCCGCGGACTCCAGCCCTCCCCGCCGCCCGCGGGTCCGTTCCTGATGTGGAAGACGATTCGTGGACGCCGGCTAATCGACCGCCTGGCGCGGCCGAAGCGGTTCTGGCGGGTCTTCGGGGACGTTGCGATTGTCCTGGTCGCCTTGACGATGTTCGGCACGACCTTGCTACTCGCATGGGAGGCGACGCTCGTCCAGAACGCGGCCATCCGGAGCAACCCGCCATCTCCCGAAACCCTCCTCGGTCTCCCCGGCATCAACCCGATCATCCCCCTCGGATACGGCATCCTCGGCCTCGCGGTCGCCATCATCCTCCATGAGTTCTCTCATGGCATTCTGTCTCGCGTTGCGAACATCAAGATCCGGTCCCTCGGGCTGATTTTCCTGATCTTCCCGATCGGAGCGTTTGTGGAACCGGACGAGGACGAGCTGCGCGCGCTTCCCCGACGCGAACGCGGTCGCCTATACGCCGTCGGGCCCGCAACGAACGTTCTGCTGGCTGTCCTTTTCGCCACGTTGTTCTCAACGCTCATCTTGACCGCGGTCGCTCCGGTCCATGATGGCGTCGGAATCGTGGGATTCACGCCGAACTCTCCCGCGGCCCTCGCGGGGATGCACCCGAACACGGTCATCACGTCGATCAACAACACTCCCGTGCATACCTACAACGAGTTCGTCGCCGCACTGGCTGCTGTGCAGGTGAACACGACGATCCCGGTCGTCGCGTACGATCCGTCGACGGGGCAATCCTTGCTGTATCCCGTGACCCCCGTCGAACGAAATCCCTCCACCGGCCGTGCGGTTCTCGGCATCTATGCGTTCGATGTGAGCACCGACTACTACCATCCGCTGACCAACCCGGACAAGTTTGGCGGCGTGACGAGGGCGATCCTCGCCTACGTCTCGCTGCCTTTCTCCGGCTATTCGCCGATTGACGATCCCGCGACGCACTTCTATCAGATCCAAGGGCCCGCTGCGGTGATTCCCGCCCCGCTGTTCTGGATCTTTGCGAACTCGCTCTACTGGCTGTTTTGGCTCAACCTCATGCTCGGCGCGACGAACGCGTTGCCCGCCGTCCCTCTCGACGGCGGCTACCTGTTCAAAGACGGAATCGAGGGCCTCGTCTCTCGGCTGAGGAAAGGCATTCCGACCGAGCAACGGGATCGGATCGTCCGGGGCGTGAGCTACACGTTTGCGTTCCTGATCCTGGGTCTCGTCCTCTGGCAACTGATCGGGCCGAGGATCTGAACCTCACGGATGACCGGCTTCGGTCGCGACGAGTCCGATCACGCCGCTAACGATGGCTAAGATGCTGCCGGTCGTGCTGATCGCCAGGATGAGCGCGACGATCCCGAGGAGGATGTTGATGATTCCGCCGGAGCTGTACTTGCCCCGGTAGATGAGGAGGCTTCCCACAAGGATTGCGATCCCAAGGAGGGCGGCGATTCCGACGTTCAACAACTGGTTTAGGTTGAGGGTCGCACGCCCGATGTCAAGGGCGTTGACCAAAATGAGCAGCCCGGCGATGAGCCCGATCAACATCGCGAGCAACGCGAGGACTCGCTTCTCCGTCATGCCGCGCCGGAAGTCGTGAATCGCCTTCAGCCTTTCTCCAGGCCTCCGACCGCCCAGAGTCCCGCCGGGTCTCCGGGAAATTCGTTGGCTCCCCACCACATGCGAAGTGCACGAAACACCTCCTTGAACCGGCTCTCGCTGACGAACTCCAGCAGCGCCCCGTTCTGGGAAGGACCGCTGAGCGCGACCTGCGAAGCACCCGCCGAATCGATGAGGGCCCGGTAGAGGTCCGTCGCGACGCGACGGGAACCGGGTTCAACGACCCAAGGGCCGATTTCGCACGAGGCGCCGCTAGGATTCCCGACGATGAATCCGCGCAGCCGGCCGCGGTTCTCAGCCACCAAGAACGTGGAGGGAAATTCCTTCGCGAGCCGAGCGAGGAGCTTCTGTCGATTTGCACCGAAGTACTTTGCATCCATCCGCGCCAGTCCGGTGAGATCCTCGGCTCGGACCGGCCGAATCCCGCGAACCCGCTCCCCCGCTTTGGCGAGGCCGTGCCATCGGATGACTTCGTACTCTCGATGGAATCCCAGGCGCTCATAGAATGGGATGGCGTTGAGGTATGCGTTCAACTGGACCGTGCGAACGCCCGTGGCACGGAGGTGCGCCAGCGCGGCCTCCATCATTTCTTTGCCGACACCTTTCCCACGCAATTCCGGTGCAACGATGACGGCACCGAGGAACGCGAGGTCGTCGTACGTCGTCGTCGTGAGCACGCCGACCACGCGCCCGTAGCGCTCGGCCGCGAAGCATCCGTCTGGCGAGAGCGCCAGCAGCCGCTGGAAGTCCTCGCGCGTGTACCCCCACGCCTCGAGGTCGGTCAGGGCGATCGCGGCGTCGATGTCCCGCTCTTCGAGCCTTCGGATCCGCGTGCCTTCCACAACCTCACCCGTTGCTCAAGCTCTTCCAGCTCGTCGCATTCGTGGTATCCGTACGTCACGTACCGTTTGTCCTTCCGGAGATGCTTGTACATGCAGGGGCCGTACTCGTCGTCCTCCTGGCCGTACCACTTGTCGCAGTCCTTGCAGAGGAATTTCTGCGGCAGTTGCGCCTGGAGTTCGTCTACATGCCCCAGAACGGGTCCTCCTTCCGTTTGATCGCGCAGATCTCGTCCAGCGCCGAGAGCTCGTCGTGAGTTAGGTCCTTCCGGCCCCGGAGCGCGCGCGCGTCGGCCTCCGGGAGGTCCACGTAGAGGACGTCCCCGCCGTTGATCTGTCGCCCGATCGTGATGCCGTCCACCGAGATTGCGACTTCCTGTCCCTGGTTCGCCCCTTCGAGGGTCTTCTCCCCGGTCCGGATCGTCTTGATGCGCCCAAGCGGCCGACCGTCCCCTCGCATGATCGATTCCCCCGGACGGATTCTACCGGCCAGCACGCGGACGCCGAAGATCGCGGGCTTCGAGGTCCGGAACACATGTTCGCCAAGGAAGAGGAGCTTCGCGGGATACGCGATCTCCTTGCGGCCCGCCTCGGCGAGTTGTCGCTTCCTTTCATCCCGCCACGCCTGGTAATCTTCGATGAGACGGTAGATCACGTCGTTCTCGAGCAGCGTGAGGTCGGGGTGTTCTCGGAGCGCCGTCTTCGCGTCCGGAAGGATTTCCAGGTTGAATGCAAGGATCGCGCGGTTCAGGGGATTCTTCGCCGTCGCGGCGTCCGTGACGTCTCGCCGCGAGACCGGTCCGAGCCGAGCGAACTTGATCGGGATCGAGGCCTGCTTGCATTCGTACGCGAGGCCTTCGAGGGAGCCGATCGCGTCGGCCTTCACGAGGATGCCCTCGTCCTGCGTCTCGATGTGGAGCTGGGATTCTTTGGCCACCTCTTCGATGACCGCGGCCAGATTGCCTTTCGTCACGCGGATCGGTGCCCCGGCAACCGCCTTCCCGAGGCTGCTCCCGACAATCTTGACTCCGGCCGCCGCGGACACGCTCTGCATGGAGTCGAACCGCTCCTGCGGGTCCCGAATCTCGTCGAGTGGCTTCGGTTTCAGGACGGCCTTCACCTTCGTCGTCCCCGGCTTGGCCGCGGTCCCAAACACGATCGTGTCGCCTTTCGATAGCGTACCTTCGTAGACGATCGCGTCGAGGGTGACTCCGAGGCCCTTCTCTTCCTTCACCTCGAGGATCGTACCGACGGCCGGTCCCTCGGCTGTTGCCAGTTGCTCCTCGAGGAACCGCTGGGCGAGGCCGATGAGCGTCAATAACAGGTCCGGAACCCCTTCCCCGAATTTCGCGCTGACCGGGATCACCGCGAGGTTCGTCGTGAAGTCCGCGATCCGATCGTATCGGTCGGCGGAGAAGCCGTGCTCGAAGAGTCGGCCGACGAGTTCGTACATGCGACGATCGAGCTCCTCGCGCGTGGATTCCGGCTGATCCTCGTACGACCGGACGAACGGTTGCCCCTCGTGCTTCCTCCATCCGGGCACCATGTCAATCTTGTTCGCGGCGACGACGAACGGCGTCTTGTACCGCCGAAGGATGTTCAGGCTCTCGATCGTCTGCGGACGGAATCCCTCGTTGACGTCGATGACGAGGACGGCGAGGTCGGCGAGCGCACCGCCGCGGGCGCGCAAGGTCGAGAAGGCCACGTGGCCCGGGGTATCGATGAACAGGAGCCCAGGGATGCGGAACGATCGGCCTTTGACGAGGTCCCCGCACATCTCGAGGATTGCCGCGAGAGGGACCTCCGTCGCACCGATGTGCTGCGTGATCCCGCCGGCCTCGCGGCCCGCCACGCCGGTCCCGCGAATCCGGTCGAGGAGGGTCGTCTTGCCATGGTCCACGTGCCCGAGGACGGACACGATGGGCTGGCGGATCGAAGCCATCGCGGGCGGACCAAGAATCCGACGATATTAGAAGGTTGGCCCCTCCGAAGGTTGGGCCCGGCTACTCCCTCAACCAAGCCTCGTCAATCCGGGTGTACGAAAGAATCTCGTCGGGCTTGAAGAACAGGGCAATTTCTCGTTTCGCGCTCTCGGCCGAGTCGGAACCGTGGATGATGTTGCGGCCGATCGTCATGGCGAGATCCCCGCGGATGGTGCCCGGCTCGGCCTCCGCAGAGTTCGTTTTCCCCATCATCTTCCGGACCGCCGCGACCGCGCCGTCCCCGTCGAGCACCATCGCGACGACCGGCCCCGCGGCGATATAGCCCATCAGCGGCTCAAAGAACGCCTTCCCCTTATGCTCCGCGTAGTACGTCTCCGCGAGCGAACGACCGACGCGGATGAGTTTCAATGCCGTGACCTTCAGGCCGCGACGCTCGAATCGGGAGACGATTTCCCCGATCAGGCCGCGTTGCACCGCGTCCGGCTTCAGGAGGACGAAGGTGCGCTCGGCCACGTTCACTTCCCCTTCTTCGCCTTCTTTGCGGTGGGAGCGGGCGCCTCCTCTTCCTCCGCCGGCTCCCGCTTTCGGCCTTTCACCTCTTGCCATCGCCCGTCGAGCCAGGACTTGAATGTCCGTCGCCCTTCCGGGGAATCCTTCCACGCGAGGAACTCCGCCTTGTCGATGCGGGTGACCGGTTTGGCGCCATGCTTCTTCTTCGACCAGCCGACGATCGACGTGTGGAACGAATCGCTCGCGACGAAGTCCGAGTAATGTCGCTCGAGTTCTCCTCGTGGCAGGTCGGGTCCGATCCGCTTGTCGATCAGGTCCGACAGGTCGGCCGGGATGTCCTTTCCCTTCGGGGTCTCGATCGTGATCTCCACCGCGAGCGCTCCCGCCGCGGGGGTCTCCTCCGCGACAGCGACGGCTTCTTCGGCGGCGACCCGACCGGCCGCTCGACGGAACGCTTGTGTCCAAGGCGTCCACCGGGGCACGCGCCCGAGTTTCAGCATGTTCGCTTGACACTTGTGAGAGCAGAAGAGGAAGACGGTCCCGTCCTTGCGGATGAACATCTTGCCGGTGCCGGGCTCGATCTCGTTGCCGCAGAAGGAGCACGAGCGTCGGGTCGGCATCGTCTCACCGGACCGACAGCTTGCGGGCCTCGCGCGCGGTCTCGCGCAACATGAGCACATCGCCGACTTGGATGCTGCCCTTCACGTTGCGCGTGATGATGCGGCCCTTGTCGCGTCCATCGAGGACCCGGACCTTGACCTGGACCGCTTCTCCCGTCATCCCCGTCCGGCCGACGACCTCGACGACCTCCGCGGGAATGCTGTCATCGTCCGCCATGTTCTCTCACTCGCGTGTCCGAGGAATCGTCACTTCTTCATCGCGCGGATTTTCGCGGAGACGTCGTCGATGACGGGCTTCGCCTTGCCCGGGTCCAGGATCGCAATCGAAGCGGTCGCCTTGCCCAGGCCCACGGCGACGCCGAGCTCCTGCTTACTCGGGACATAGGCGTACGGCACGCCCTTCTCTTCGCAGAGGAGCGGCATGTGCGCGAGGATCTCCTCCGGCTGGACGTCCTCCGCCATCACGACGAACTGAGCCTCGCCTCGCTCGACGAGCTTCGTGACCTCGTTCGTCCCCTTGCGGACTTTCCCGCTCTCCTTCGCGAGCTCGATCGATTGATAGGTCTTGTCGACGAGCTCCTTCGGCATCTCGAAGCGAACGTACATTGGCTTGGGCATCGTGGAGACCTCCTTCCGTCCCGCGGCCGCGGGACGTCATCAGTCATCGGCTCCCCGTCTCGGAGAAGCGGCCGTCGAAGTGGCGCGGGTTATAAAAGGTTTGCGACCGTCTCCAGACGAGTCCGTTGAAACCGAGAATGGCGGTCCGCAGCAAGGTTGAAAAGCGCGGCGTGGGGTTCGTTGGGCATGCCCACGGACCGCAAGTTCAGTCGCTTCGCTCCCACGGACCGACCGCTGCAGACCCGAGAGATTCCGGAGGGAGGGATCTGCCTGTCCGCATTCGTCATCTTGAGCGAGAGCGGCCATCGAGACCGCGTTCTCATGGGTCATCTGGATCCTTCGGCGGGATGGGACCATATCGGGGCGCTCGATTCGGAGCGAGCCGCTGTGAATAGCAAGGGATGGATGTTGCCTTCCTCACATCTGATCCTCGGCGAGTCGCCACAGGTGGCCGCGGACCGGATCCTCAAAGAGCAGCTCGGTCTCCCGAGTCACCCGCTGAACGGCCCGCAAGTTTTCTCCGAGGTGTATGGACCGAAGAATCACTGGGATCTCGAATTCGTTTTCTTGGGGGAACGGAACCAGATTGCGCAGCACCCGGCGTGGACCGAGCTTGCGTTCGTCGATGTGACCGAAACGCCGCGAGAGGAAATCTCGAGGTACCATGACGACATCCTCGCGAACGTCGGTCGATGGAATCCCGCGAGCCGGTAGATCGCTAGGCCTGTACCGGGCCGTTGAAGGCGAATCGATCAAGCCCTGCCCCTTTCGGGAGCGCCTCCGTCTCGATTGGCGGAATCAGATCCGGTCCGCCCCAGCTGCTCCCGGACCACCCGGTTCGCAACCTCCAGAAACTTTTCTTCGGTCCCCGGAGGAATCGTCGCGCCGGCGGCCCCATGGTGACCGCCGCCTTGGCCTCCCACGGCCAGGCTCGCGGCCTGCATGACGGCCGCGAGGTCGAGTCCGCGGGCCACGAGCTCTCGCGTCGTTCGCGCCGAGACCTTGATGCCGTCTTCGGCTTGGGCGAACGCGATGATCGGCAGGTCCTTGCTCGCGCCTTCGCGGTGGAGGGCCATGCTCGCGGCGATCCCAACCACGGTGTCGCGAATTCGATCCGCCGCGTGGAAGAACTGGACCGCCTCCATCTGCGTGATGCCGGCTTCTTCGATCGTCTCCATCGAGTTCATCAGGTACTCCCGGTGGCCCCGGAGGAGACGGAGGGCCTGGGCGAGGTACTCCTCGCGATCGCCTCGGCACACGCGGTACCCGACTTCGGGCTGGTCGTATCGTCCGCAGGCGTTCATCAGGGTCCCAAACTCTTTCGCATCGCGCGTCGGGCTGCCCGCGGGCTCGCGCACCAGCGTGTACGTTTCTCCCGCCAACCGCTCGACCTCTTTGATTCCGCACCCCCGCTCCAGCATGTGTGAAACGAGGGCCGATACCACGCGTTGCTTCTCGCCGCGGTCGAGGTCCGACCAGCTCCGCCAGTGATTCTCGACCTTCAGGTCGACTCCGAGCTCGAGGAGGAACGCGATGCAAGCCTCCTCGTTTCCGCTGAGCCGCGGGATCCACGGGTCCGTCGCGTATTGGAGCATCTTGTACGCCGGTCGCGTCTCCCGTCCGAAGAGCCGGAGATCGATTCGGGCCTCCAGCACGCCGGCGGCGATCCCGTCCGCCAAGATCGTGCGATTGTACCCGGAGAGCCGCCGGAACTCCTGATCTTGAACGTCGCCGACCGCGCCCACGATGGCGATCGCCGCGAGGTCGACATTTTTCGGAGAGAGGGCCCTCGCGACGGCGTAGGCGCATCCCGCCCCACTCGCGACGTCGGAGCCTTCGCCTTCGAGATGCGGATTCAGCATGAGGACCCGATCTTGCGATTCGGTGAAACGGACGAGATCTCCCCGCAGCGCCCTCGGAACTTCTCGCTCCGTCGGAACGTGGTGGTCCGTGATGACCGCGTCCAAGCCGTGCAACGCGTGCAGCATCCCCGCGCCGAGGTCGATGAACCAGACGAGCGGAGTCCCCTGCCTCTTTAGGTCCGTGAGGACCGCCTGGTCGAGCTTCTTGACGAACGCGACCTCGTGCGAGATGCCCGCCCGGTCGAGGGCTTCGGACGCGATGGCGCCGCCGGTGATGCCGTCCGTATCGATGTGCGTCACGATGCGGACGAACGGAGCCGGGCGCAGGCGCTCCGCAATCTCTTGAGCGACCGCCTCCATCGCGCCATCAAGCGGGAGTCCACCCATGAATCTTTGGGAGGGGACGGCGGATGGCCGTCATCCCGATCTTCGAAGAAGAACGAATATCGGAGGACGTCCTTGATGCCCGTGTGATTCACGTCACCGCGACGGGGCTGATCGCTCGCGACGGTCGGGTCCTCCTCGGTAGGCGCACCAGCACGGTTCGGTTCGCGGGCATGTGGGACGCCTTCGGGGGACATTGCGTCCCGTGCGAAGAGCCGTCGTCCGCCTTGGTCCGCGAGCTCGCGGAGGAGTTGGGGATCACGGCGGTCCGGCCGCGGTTCCTCGGAATCTATGAAGACGTCGATCCGACTTCGAAGGACCTCTTCCGGCACTACCTGTTCCTCGTCACCCGATGGAATGGGGAGCCGAAGATCGCGAACGAAGAGCATTCGGAGATTCGGTGGTTCGACCCGGAGCAAGCGGAACGCCTGAATCTCGCGCCGAGCCTCAAGGAAGCGATTCGCCGCGTCCTCCCGAAGAAACCTTAACTCGGACGCACATGTTCGACCGGGGACGCCATGGTCGACGAGACACAAATCCGGAAAATCCTGGGCGAGATCAGGACGATCGCGGTCGTCGGTTGCTCGAAAGATCCAGCCAAGGACGCGCACCGGGTCCCGAAGTACATGCAGATGAACGGCTACCGCATCATCCCCGTGAACCCGACTGCGACGGAGATCCTCGGGGAGAAAGCGTATCCATCGCTCGACGCCGTCCCGGTTCCCTTCGACGCCGTCGACATCTTCCGTCCGTCGGCGGACGTACCGCCGATCGTGGACCAAGCGATCAAGACGCCCGCGAGAGTCATCTGGATGCAACTTGGAATTCGGAACGATGGCGCCGCGAAGAAGGGCCAGGCCGCGGGCAAGATCGTGATTCAAGACCGTTGCATGATGCGCGACCATGCGCGGCTATTCGGCAAGTCGATCCTCGAATGAGGACGCCGCAAAGACGAGGGCGACGCTCGGGCCCCCCGCACGTCGGGCCGCGGCGATGAGCGCCTCGATTTCTCCCAGGATGCTCACGGCCGCGGGCGGAGCGTCGAACTTCGCGGTCGTGACGGCTTCGGACCACGCCCGGAGACGGGATTCCGGCACGACCCCGACGCGGAACGGTTGGGAGACGCCTCGCTCGATCTTGACGGTCGGACTGATCCCGGCGAACGTTTGCACCGGGACTTCGATCCAACTCGATCCTTCCTGGGGGAACAGTTCGGGCGAGAGGCTTGGCGGGAGGGCTTCCTCCGCGGCGCGGATGGATCGGCTCCCTTGGGCATCGTCCCAAACCCGGCCGAGCCGGGCGCCCGCCGACACGACCGTGTGGTCGAGCCACGCGAGATCGTGGGTCCGTCGGATCGAGGAGCGCCGCGTCCACAGGACCTTCGCGAGCAGATAGTACCCTTCCCGAAGCGCTCGGGCCTCGGGCGACTTCGTGCCGCCGGCGTGCTGAGCCTTCTCGAGAGCCGAGGCGACCAAAGGTTGAGACGATAGCAACGACTGAAAGTCGACGACCCGGAGGAGAGCCTGCCATCCCATGGGGACCGCCACGGGTCTCGTCAACAAAAGGGTGTCGGCGCAAGAGGCTTCGTGTCTTCCGTCCCCGAGGACCGGACGAACGGCGGTCTGCCTCAGTGAAGGACGACCGACTTGACGCCATCAACCTGCTTGATCTGCGGGAGCAGCCGCTCGGGCACGGGGGCCTCCGTGACGATGAAGCCGTGTGGATCATCGACGATCTCGGGGTCGTCCATGATCACCTGCCGAATCGATATGCCGGCTTGGGCGATGATCGCCGCGACCCCGGCCAGGATTCCCGGCTTCGATGCGTTCGTCGGGACGATCTCGATCGCCCCCCAGTTCATGATCGGGGCGATTTCGCGGAGGTGGCACACGGGACGCAAGGCGTCAAAGAACGCCCGCAGCTCCGCATTCTTGTCGATCGTGTCGACGGTCGCGGTCACCACCCGCCGGTCGACGCCCGCGGCGCGGGCCATCGCCGTGTCGGAGAGCTTGATGTCGCCCGCATAGACGCTCCCCTGATGGACGCGCAGGCCGTACATGACCGCGAGCTGGGCGACCTTCTCCTGTGCCGGGAAACCTTTGAAATAGTGACGGAAGCGCGCCCACATGCCCTTGGCCGAATGTACGGAAGGGTGCCCTAAGGGTTAATGTTTTCGTCATCGAGTGTAGCTAAGTGAACATCAGAGAACAGAATCGTTATATATTGTCCAAAGAATCCACCGCCCGGATCGGTGGACCCGATGCAGGCGATTCGAACGGAACCGGCGGCTGCGAGCGACGTGAAAATCCTCCTGGACGTGGACGACCTGCCGCGGGCGTGGTACAACATCCTCCCGGACCTCCCCGCGCCCTTCCCCCCGTACCTCCACCCCGGCACGAAGGAGCCGGTGCCACCCCAGGCCTTCGAGCCCCTGTTCCCGAAGGAACTCATCCGCCAAGAGATGAGCCCGAATCGGGCCGAGCCGATCCCCGAAGAGCTGCGGGAGGCGTATTTCCGACTCGGCCGACCGACCCCCCTGTACCGGGCGAAGCGCCTCGAGACCTACCTGAAGACGCCGGCCCGGATCTACTACAAGCGGGAGGACCTCTCCCCCGTCGGATCGCACAAACCGAACACCGCATTCGCCCAAGCCTACTTCGCGGCCCAAGAGGGGGTCGAAGCCCTCGCGACCGAGACCGGCGCGGGCCAATGGGGATCCGCCCTCGCCCTCGCGACGAACTACTTCGGACTGAAGGCGAAGGTGTTCATGGTGCGCGTGTCGTACGATCAGAAGCCGTATCGGAAGTACGTCATGAATCTGTACGGCGCCGACGTCATCCCGAGCCCGAGCGATCAGACGAACGTCGGGAGGAAGTTCCTCGCCCAAGATCCGGACCATCCGGGGTCCCTGGGCATCGCGATCTCCGAGGCAATCGAGTCCGCGGTGACCGGGAAGAACACGAAGTACTCCCTCGGAAGCGTCTTGAATCATGTCTTGATGCATCAGACCATCATCGGGCTCGAGGCCCAGAAGCAGTTCGAGCTCGCGGACGTCACCCCGGATTTCATGGTCGGTAGCGTCGGCGGCGGCTCGAACTTCGCGGGCTTCACGTATCCGATGATCGGCGAGCGCATCCACGGCCACGTCGATACGAGGTTCGTCGCCGTGGAGCCGGAATCCGTCCCCTCGATGACGCAAGGCCGTTACGAGTACGACTTCGGGGACACGGGCGAGATGACTCCGCTCGTCAAGATGCACACGCTGGGCCATACGTTCGTCCCACCGCGCATCCACGCGGGCGGCTTGCGGTACCATGGGACCGCGGCGACGCTGAGCGTCCTGTTGGACTCGGGGCTCGTCGAGCCCCGCGCGGTGGACCAGCTCGGCACATTCCAAGCGGGGGAAATCTTTGCAAAGACGGAGGGCCTGATTCCCGCGCCGGAGACGTGCCACGCGATCCGCGGAGCGATCGATCTCGCCCTCGAGGCGAAAGACCGCAACGAGGAGACCGTGATTGCGTTCAACTACAGCGGCCACGGCTTGCTGGACCTCGAAGGCTACCGACAGTTCATGGAGGGCACCCTGAAGAGCAACGGAAAGTGAGAGGCCTCGGGCAGGCCGCCCCGTGCCTCTTTCTCTTTTTGTCGCCTTGTTGGACTTCAGGGAAAGGCACCGGGCTCACGACCGCTGCGGCGCGGTCAAAGACATGAGGCATCACCGCCATCCGCCGCCGTGGACGTCGGGGTGGACGTCGGCGGGACCTTCACCGACTTCGTCGGATTTCGCGGCAGCGAGGTCGTGTCGCTAAAGCTGCCGAGCACGCGAGATCCATCCGCGGCGGTCCTCGAGGGGATGCGGGCCCTTGTCGCGGCGGGGATGGCGCACGGAACCACCGTGGCGACGAACGCGATCTTGGAGCGGAAGGGCGCCCGCACCGCGTTCGTGACGACGGAGGGCTTCGAGCACCTGTTGCTCATCGGTCGTCAGAATCGGCCATCCCTCTACGACCTCCGGATCACGCGACCGCCTCCGCCGGTTCCGAGAGAACGGTGCTTCGGCCTGCGGGAGCGCGTGGACGCGCGAGGCCGGGTCCTTCGCTCCCCGACGAAACGCGACCTCGAGGCGGTCGCCCGGCGCGTTCGATCGAGCGGGGCCGAGTCCGTCGCGATCTCGCTCCTCTTCTCGTTCCTCGATCCGGCGCATGAGCGGCGACTCGCGAAGGCGCTGCGTGGCATGTCGGTCTCCACGAGCCACGAAGTGCTCGCCGAGTTCCGCGAGTTCGAGCGATCCTCGACGACGGCGCTCGACGCATACGTGAAGCCGCTCGTCGTTCGATATCTGCGAGGCCTGGAGCGGGCCGTCCATGGGGACTTCTACGTGATGAAGTCGTCCGGAGGCGTCGTCCCGCACAAGGCCGTTTTGCACCGGCCCGTCGACATGGTCCTGAGTGGACCCGCGGGCGGGATTGCCGCGGCGGTCGCCATCGCACGGGCGACGGGCCATGGAAACCTATTGACGTTCGACATGGGCGGCACCAGTGCGGACTTCTCGACCATCGTTCGTGGCGCGGCCTCTTGGACAACGGAGGCGATGATCGACACGTTCCCGCTCGCCCTTCCGGTCGTCGACATCGAGTCGGTCGGAGCCGGCGGTGGCAGCATCGCTTGGATTGACGCTGGTCGATCGCTTCGCGTCGGACCGGGCAGCGCGGGCGCCGATCCGGGCCCCATCGCGTACGGCAAGGGCGGCGAATCGGTGACAGTCACCGACGCAGACTTGTTAGGAGGCGTCCTGGGGCCGACCTTGCTGGGAGGTCGCCTGCCTCTGCACGGGGACCTGGCCGCGAAAGGGATTGCTCGCCTCGCCGACTCGGTGCACCTCTCCTCCGAGGAAACGGTCCTTGGGGTGCAACGGGTCGTGCGCGCGACGATGGCGAAGGCGATGCGGATCATCCTGGCGCGGCGCGGGCTGGACCCGCGGGACTTCGCTCTCTTGGCATTCGGCGGGGCCGGCCGCACGCGTGGTCGCTCGCGAGAGAACTCCGGATTCCCCGCGTCTTGGTCCCGTTTCTTCCCGGAGCCTTTTCCGCATACGGCATCTTGATCTCGCCGATACAGCTGGAATATAGCCGGACGATGGTTCGGCCCTTGGATCGGGCAGAGTCCGCGATCGGACATGCGGTCCAATCCTTCAGATCTCGAGCGCGGAGAGCGCTCCACGAGGAACACCACGCCGCCCGCGGGGCCGTGTTCCTGGAGAGCGTCGACCTCCGATACCGCGGACAGAGCTACGAAATCAACATCCCGCTTTCCGGCAATCTTGCGGGCGCCTTCCGGAGGGAGCACCGCCGGCGCTACGGATACGCCTCGCGGGAGGAGCCCATCGAGCTCGTCACCGTCCGACTCATGGTCCGTGTGCCGCGCCGTGTCACCTTTCCACCGCCCCCTGCGGTCGTCTCACCGTCGATTGGACGCCGTCGGGTGCTCTTCGATGACGGATGGTCCGACGTTCCCGTGTTCGACCGGGGCTCGCTCCCCGTCGGATTCGAGGAAGAGGGGCCGGCCATCGTCGCGGAAGACCACGCCACCACGGTCGTACCCCCCGGGGCCAACTTCCGGATTCAGCCTCGCGGGCTGATCGAGATCGAGGTGGCTCCGTGAACCCGGCCGATCTTGAGATTTTCCAGACGGCCTTGTCGTTCGTCCCGGAAGAAATGGGAGTCGCCCTTCGCCGCACGGCCTACTCGCCGAACATCAAGGAACGGCTGGACGCGAGCTGTGCCCTGTTCGACGTGGAGGGCCGCATCATCTGTCAGGCGGAGCACATCCCGGTCCACCTCGGTTCCATGCCGGTCGCCGTCGAGGCGGCCATGCGAGACTTCCCGGGCACCCTCCGCGATGGCGATCAAATCATCCTGAACGACCCGTACCGGGGCGGCACGCACCTCCCGGACGTCACGATGATCCGGCCGGTGTTCGTGCGCCAGACGGTCATCGGATTCGCGGTGAATCGAGCCCACCACGCGGACATCGGTGGAACGGTGGTCGGTTCGATGCCTGCCACCGCAATGCGTCTCGAGGACGAAGGCCTCGTCTTGGAGCCGCAGAAGATGATGGACCGCGGACACGAGCGGCGGGCCGTCCTGGAGAGATTTCGTCAGGAGACATGGAACCCAGCCGAGCGGCTCGGAGACCTCCGAGCCCAGGTCGCCGCGAACGAGCTCGGCGCTCGGCGTCTCGTCGAAGTCGTCCTACGAATCGGGGTCACGGGTTTCCGAGGCTGGGTCGACGAGCTCCTCGATTACGGAGAGCGGAGGGTGCGCGCCGCGATCGGCGAGCTCCCTCGCGGGACGTGGGCTGCGGAAGATTTCCTGGAAGGGGCGGCGCCCGAGGAACCCGCGCGAATCCGGATCCGCGCGGAGGTCACAATTGGCGGTTCCGGGATCGCCGTGGACTTCGCGGGAACCGATCGTCAGGTCCCGGGGAATCTGAACGCACCACTCGCCGTGACGCTGAGTGCGTCCTCCTATGTGGTGCGGTGCCTGACCGACCCCGACGCACCGCGAAACGCCGGCGCGCTCCGACCCCTCCGCGTGCTGGCGAGGGAGGGGAGCCTCGTCTCGCCACGCCCTCCGGCCGCGGTCGCCGCCGGGAATGTCGAGACCTCGCAGCGAATCGTCGATGTCCTGTTCCTCGCGCTCTCGGAGCCCCTCGCCGACGCGGTCCCCGCCCAAAGCCAAGGCACGATGAACAATCTGACGATCGGCGGATCCGATCCTCGGCCGTTCTCGTACTACGAGACCATCGCAGGTGGCGAGGGCGCGCTCCCGTACCGGCCCGGAATGTCGGGAGTCCACACCCACATGACGAACACCCGCAACACGCCGGTCGAAGCCCTCGAGTTCGCGTACCCGCTCCGGATCGAGGCGTACCGACTCATCCCCGGCACCGGCGGGCGAGGCCGGCATTCGGGAGGCGATGGCATTCGCCGCTCCGTTCGATTCCTCGCCCGCGCCGGTACCGCGTCGATCCTGTCGGAGCGCCGTGCCCTTCGGCCGAAGGGACTCGAGGGCGGCGAGGATGGCCGCCCGGGACGGAACCTCCTCATCCGAAACGGACGTCGTCGCGGACTCGCCGCCAAAGTGACGGTCGAACTCCGCCGCGATGACCTCCTCGTGGTCGAGACACCGGGAGGCGGAGGGTGGGGGCCGCCGGAGCACCGACGCCGTTGAGTGTAGCCTACGTGCACCGGAGAGGTTGACTCGAACGCGGAAGACTCCTCCGTCGTGACACCGCTCGGTCTCGTATTGGGTTTCTTCATCGTGACGATGCTCGGTCTCCTCGCGGGCGCTCTGACGGGCTTGTCACCCGGACTTCACGTGAACAATGTGGCGGCCCTCGTGCTCGCGACCCAGGCTGCGTGGACGGGGTTCCTTGCCGCGCTGGTCCCGGACGTTTCCTCCGAGCCGGAGACGATCGGCCTCTTGCTCTCGTGTTTCCTCCTCGCGACGGCCGGGAGCCACGCGGTCTTCGACTTCATTCCGGCCGTCTTCTTGGGCGCGCCGACGGAAGACACGGCGCTCGCCACGCTCCCCGGGCACCGTCTCCTCCTGGTGGGCCAGGGCGCGAAAGCGGTGGCCTTCGCCGCTCGCGGGGCACTGTTGGGAACCGCCTTCGCGGTGGCCGCGCTGGTCCCGCTCCGCTTGCTCCTCGCCGACCCGATCGGTCTCGCGGACCACTTCCGACCGTGGACGCCGATCTTCCTGGTGTGCGTTCTGGGCGCGGTCCTCGCGTCCGAATGGCGCGGACGAGGACGCGTCCGCCGAGTGCTGCGCGCGGTCTGGGTCCAGGCCTTGGCGGCCGGTCTCGGGATCGCGGTCCTCCGCGGGCCATCGCTCGTCGATCCGGATGCGGTCCTGTTCCCGCTATTCTCGGGTCTCTTCGGGATTCCGAGCCTGATCGTCGGACTGCGTGCCCGACCCGGCTCGATTCCGTACCAACGGCTCGAGCCCCTTCGGGGTCTTTCGAGGGAGGACGCGCGAAGTGCGCTCCGCGGCACGATCGCGGGGGCCAGCGTATCGTGGCTTCCTGGGCTCAGTGGCGGAGCGGCGGCGACGCTGGCCTCGGTCGGTACGCGCAGGACCGTCGGTCCGAGTCAGTTCATGGTCGTCTTGGGCGCGGTCTCCACGTCCACGGCGCTCCTCAGCGTCGCCGTCCTGTTCATCATCCACCGCGCTCGGAGCGGGGCGGCGGCCGCCGTCCGCGGGCTCGCCGGAGATCTCGCTCCGTGGCCCCATGCATGGGCGGCGCCGGCGGTGCTCTTTCTCCTGGTGATGTCCGCGGTCCTCGCCACCGCGATCGCCGCTCCCCTGGCGGCACGTATCGGCCGCGGTGTGGCGAAGCGCTGGTCGAGGTCGAACCCGCGCCGGATCGCGGCCCTGTCCCTGCTCGCGGTCTTCGTCCTGTTGGCGGCGGCCACGGGCCCGGTCGGGATCGCCTTGGCGGCGCTCTCCACGATCGTCGGCCTCGTGCCGGTCGCGCTCCGGGTGCGCCGGGTGCACCTGATGGCGTCGCTCCTCATCCCGGTCCTGCTGTCGTACATCGGTCCGGGGGCTTGAGGAAAGGTAAAGACCTCGATGCCGCATCGTGCATCCTGGCGCAGGCTCCTCGAGGCACACATTGCACGCGGGATCCCCGAACGTGCTCGACAAACTCTCCTTCGTCCTCGCGAGCCGGCAGAGGGAGAAAGTTCTCGCGGCCGTCATCCCGGGCCCGCAGACGCCGGTTCAAATCGCGAAGCGGACGGGCCTTCGCCTCCCCCACGTGAGCCGGACGCTCGGGCAGCTCGTGCGAGCCGAGCTGGCGCAGCGCGTCGGCGGGGAACGCCGCGGGAAACTGTACGCGGCTTCGAGGGTCGGGCTGGCGGTGTTCGGGGAGCTCTCCGAGGCCCGCGGTGACCGACTGGTCGCACCCATGATTCGTGGCAGCCACTTTCGGAACTACCATCATTGGATTGCCGTCCATCACGGTCGGGCCGCAGCCGACAAGACTCTCATCGAGGCCGGCGTGGATCCCGCGCTCATCCATGCGGACCGCTGGTATCCGCTGCGGTCCGCGCTGGACGTCCTTGAACATGTGGAAACGCGGTTCGGGGACGGAACGTATGAAACGGTCCGCCGGATGATGAGGGACGAGGCGATCAACTTCACTTCGCTCCGACGCTTCGTCAAGCGCGTGATTCCCTTCCCGATCCTGCTGGAACTCTCGCCGAACTCGTACGCGCGCGAGTTCAATCACGGCCGTCTCGAAGTCGATGTCGAAGACCATCGGGCGGTCTTTCGAAACTACGATTGGATGAGCAGTCCCGCCCGATGCGCGGCGTGGCTCGGGACCTACGAAGGTTCCCTCGCCATGCTCGGGATTGCCGGAACCGTCACGAAGATCGCGTGCATCCTCCGCGGCGACCCCTACTGCGGCTACCGGATCGACTGGTGAGCGGGACCGCCGGCAATGAGGAGCTCTTGGAAAAAAAGAACATCGTCTGGTAACTAACTGGTAATTATGCATTATCTGCTCCACCGCGCTTGCGCATGGAGGCAGGAGTCCAGGGGGAACGAAATCCTCGTTTGGAGGGATGTCTGCCTGTGCCCGTCCCCGCGGGGAGTCGTGGACGGGTCCCTTTCTTACAAGTCCTCGTGGTTCTCGCGGGTCCCGTACGGCGTCGAGTACTTGTGCGTCTCCCGGATCCGTTCGACACCGTCGATCTCTTTGATGTACTCCGCGACTACCGCAGGCACCAGGGATTCCCAGTCGCCGCCTTTGAGCATCCGTTGGCGGACGACGGTCCCGGAGAGCCGCTCGCGGTCCACGAGCGGAGGAGACGTAACCTTGAGACCGTGCTCCCGGAACAGCCTTACGACGAGATCCGAGTTCGTATACACGATATCAAACCGAGGCACGAGGGACGTCACGTGGCTGACCCACACGCTGTGCACGTGGGTGTCCGGAATCGGGACGATGTGGTAGTTGTGGATCCCCTCCGCGTCGAGGGCCCGCTTAATCATCTCGTATCGTTCGCCCGCGGTGAACGGATTCTCCCCGGTGTGACTGTATTGCGCGGAGCCGATGCCGACGATGATCTCCTCGTTCGATTCGAGGATCCGCTTGACCGTCGCGAGGTGACCGCGATGGAACGGCTGGAAACGGCCGATGAAGAACGCGCGGCCGCTCATTCGTCGTCCTCTGCCAGGAAGTGATCGATGTAGGGGCATTCGAGCGTCAGGAACTTCCGGCAATGGACGCACAGGCCGTCGTCGTCAGCGGGCGAGAGGGCCGGCCCGGACTCATAGCACGGCATCGGTTCGGAGAACTCGGAGGGATCCATCCGACTCCCCCGTCTCTCCGGAAAACTCAGTGGGGCACGGCGGCCGGGCCGGGCTTGTCCGGCGTGATCTTCGGGACCAAGGCCACGAGTTTGCTAATGAGCCCGGATTTCTTGGGACCCACGAGCGCCTGCTCGAGGACCTCGCTCAGCGTGTCCACCGGAACGATCTCGATCTTCCCCTGGTAGCGGTCCTCCAGCAGGACGTCCTTCAGGTTCGAGCGGGGAATCACGACCTTCAGAAGGCCGAGTTCCGCCGCGGCTTCGATCTTCGCGGTCACGCCGCCGACCGGGAGGACCTGTCCGCGCACGCTCAGCGAGCCCGTCATCGCGACGGTCTGGTTGACGGGAACCTCTTCGAGGGCGCTGATCACGGCGGTGGCGACGGAGATGGACGCGCTGTCGCCCTCCGTGCCTTCCCGGGATCCGACGAACTGAACGTGGATGTCGTGGTTCGAGATGTCTTCGCCCGTGTACTTCTTGATCAGGGCCGAGACGTTCTCTACCGCCTCTTTCGCGATCTCCCCGAGGCGACCGGTCGCGATGATTCGGCCTCCCTGTTTCGCCTGCGCGGGGGTCACCTCGGCGGCGATGGGCAAGACAATGCCGCTGAACTCCGCGATGGAGTTGTCGCCGACGAGGACGGCAAGCCCGTTCACCATGCCAACGATGGCGCCTTCCGTGATGAACGTCTGGTACTCCTTGCCGCGCTCGATCATTCGGTCCGCGACCTGCTGTTCGAGGGACCGCGCGATTCGTTTCGCGTTCAGGACATGCTTCGCGGTGACGAGGGGCGTGGACTCTTCTTGGGCGATATCACCCGCGACCCGGATCAGGCCACCGAGCTCGCGCAACCGCAAGGTCAGTTGGCCGCGGCGGCCGGCCCTCCGCTGCGCCTCCCGCAGAATCTCGAGGACCGCGGTGCGGTCGAAGTGCGGGATCTTCCGGTCCTTCGCGACTTCCTGGGCGACAAACCGCACGAGCTTGAGCCGGTTCTCGTCCGAGTCGGGCATCGTGCTCTTCATGTAAATCTCATAACCGTATCCCCGAATCCGGGAGCGGAGGGCGGGATGCATCCCCTGAATCGCGTCGAGGTTTCCGGCGGCGACCAGGATGAAGTCGCATGGAACGGCCTCGGTCTTGACCATTGCCCCGGAGGACCGCTCGCTCTGGCCCACGATCGAGAATTTCTTCTCCTGCATCGCGGTCAGGAGGCTCTGCTGGCTCTCCATGCGGAGGACGTTGATCTCGTCGACGAACAGTACGCCTTTGTGGGCCTTGTGAATCGCACCGGATTCGACGCGCTCATGGGCCGGCGTCTCGAGCCCGCCACTCTGGAACGGGTCGTGCTTGACGTCCCCAAGAAGCGCGCCCGCATGGCTCCCCGTCGCATCGACGAACGGGGGCATCTCGTCGGGCGTGTGACTCACGAGGAGCTTCGGCACCATCAGGTTCTCGTGCCCTCGGCCCGTGTATCGAGTCGCGATGTAGATGATCGCCGCCACGAGGATGCCGAACAGGATGATGTTCGGCGCGTCGGGACGGAACTCGGGTGTCGGCGAGCCCCATTGATACGAGAGGATCACGCTCAGACCGATGATGAAGAAGACGATCGTCATGACCATGGAAGCTTTCTGTTCCCGGCGTTGCATCGCCTCCGCCTTCTGCGCGTTGACGATTTCGCGGCCTTTCCCGGCGGGCACGACGCGAATCTTCGGCTCGTTTGGATCTTCCGGGTTGTGGTAGACAATGATGTCTTGCAGGTCGTCTCGGGGCAGGAGTTCCGTCATCGAACGGGCTAACATCGACTTGCCCGTGCCGGGGTCGCCGATGAGCATCACGTGGCGCTTCTGTTCCGAGGCTTTCCGGATGACCTCGACGGCCCGCTCCTGGCCGATGACCTGATCGACGAGCCTCTCGGGGATCTTGACTTCCGCTGTGGACCGGAAGTCGACCTTGTTAATCCACGTATCCACAGGGGGGAGCTCTTCGGGCTCTCCCACGGTCTCCACCATCTTCTGACCAGGCCCTCGCGTGGGTCGCGTTCGAATACACGAGCCTTCTACTTAAACACTTTGACCTTGAAAACCCGAATGAGATTCCGAAAGTCTCGACCTTTCTCCATACGCGGGCGCTCCTCGGCGCACGATTTGTGGATGTGTCGCTGCCGTCGTGCGTCGCGTTTCGACCAGATCGATAATGCGGTCCTTACGCCACGGCCCGCTGCGTGATCATCTGGGCGAGCTTCGCAAACGCAATCTCGACATTCTCGCCCGTCTTCGCCGATGTGAACAAGAACGGTGCATCGTGCGCTTCCGCCGCGCTCTGGATGTCGGCCTTCGTGACGGTCATCTGACCCTTTAGGTCCGCTTTGTTCGCGAGGAATTCGATCGGGACGTTCCCCGTGACCTTCACGACCGCCGCGACCCAATCCTCCAAGTCGTCCAGCGTCTCCTTTCGGGTGACATCGCAGACGGCGAGGACGCCCTGGGCTCCATGGAAGTAGGCTTCCTTCAGGAGCTCGCGGAATCCTTTCTCGCCCATGATGTCCCAGATCGTCATGTCGACATCCATGCCGCCGCTCGGGCCGTCGACTTTGATCTCCTTCTTCGAGACTTTCGCCCCGAGGGTCGAGATGTATCGGTCGTCGAACTGGTCCTGGATGAACCTCCGGATCAGGCACGTCTTGCCGACCGCGCCCTCGCCGACGAGGCAGACCTTGACCTTCATCTTTTGGCGGTCCATTGGAATCCCTGAAATGGGTGCATCGCTCGCACACGCCTCAGGTTATAAAGGCGTTGCCCATCGGTTATCTACCGAGATAATGGCCGGGCCCTCGGAGCCGCCGAGTCGACGCTCGATTACTCATTTCCGCGGTGCCCGATCGCCTCGGCGAGGGCACGGAACGCCTCGTTCACGCCGGCCCCGGTCTTGGCGGATGCGAGAAACTGCGGGGCGGTGTGGATCGACCCCATCCGGGCGAGCTCTTCCTGGCTGACGACGAGTCGCTCGGTCAAGTCCATCTTGTTCCCGAGGAAGACCATCGGGACGTTGCCCACCTGCTTCCGGATCATCTGGACCCAGTTGTTCAGATCGTAGAACGTGTCTTTGCGCGTGAGGTCGCAGACCGCGATCACGCCCTGGGATCCCTCGAAATACGCATCGCGGAGCAGCGCCCGGAATCCTTTCTCGCCCATGATGTCCCAGACCATCATGTCGAGCGTCGCGGGAGCGCCCTTCCAGACCATGTCGACCGATTTCTTGGTGACTTTCGTGCCGACGGTCGCGATGTACCGATCGTCGAACTGATCCTGCACGAACCGCTTGATGAGCGAGGTCTTGCCGACCGCGACATCCCCGACGAGGCAGACCTTGGCCTTGAGGTGCTTCTGGCCGGCCATCGTGGAGGTCGCCATCATGCGTCACCCATTGGGCGCGGTCTTATGTACCGTGAGCACGCGAGTATCGCCCCTGATAATTCTTACTCTTCAGGGAGCACTTTCCGTGCGTAACGCTCCTTCGCGACGCGCTCCGCCAGGGACTGGAACGCGTTCTCGACGTTGACGCCGGCCTTCGCCGACGTGAAGTGGAACGGACTATCGTATGCGCGCGCGGCCTGGACCATGTCGTCCTCGCTGATCTGGACCTGGTCTTTCAGGTCGACCTTGTTCCCGAGGAACTCGATCGGGATTTTGCCGGTCACGCTGTAGACGCCTTCGATCCAATCGTCGAGGTCGTCGAGCGTCTTCTTCCGGGTCACGTCGCACACCGCGAGGATCCCGCGGGCTCCGTAGAAGTACGCTTCCTTGAGCAGTTCTCGGAAGCCTTTCTGGCCCATGATGTCCCAGATGGTCATGTCGATTTTCAGTTCCCCCGACCCGTCCGGCGAGGTCGAGGTCAGCTCCTTCTTGGAGACCTTCGTCCCCAGCGTCTGGATGTACTTGTCATCGAAGTTCTCGAGCACGAATCGGCGGATGAGGGAGGTCTTGCCAACCGCGGCCTCGCCAACAAGGCAAACTTTCACTTTCATCCGCTTGACTTCCATGAAGAACCGCCCGGCGACGTGGCATAGCCCGCGAAGCCCGCTTAAAAGTTATGGGAGCGTTATCACCGACGATACATGCAGACCTCCGGTTCGCTCATTCGTTGCGGTGTCACACGCGCGGGCTGAAAAGGCGAAGCGTTTTGTATTTTCGCCGTGATGCCGTGGATCGAAGGCGCGGCGATGTGTGACGAATATTACGACGCGCGCATGAAGGCGTTCTGGCGGGCGCTCGCGGAAGCGGACGAACGAGAAGTGGACGAGAAAGAAGACGAGCCAATCGTGCAACCGCTCGTCCTCGAGATCGCCGAACCGCAAAAGGCCAAGCCGAAAACGCTCCTCCGCTGAAGCGAAAGAGCGAGACGCCGGCGCACGGCTTTCCCAGGAGGCGGAGCCTCGCTCTCCAAAGAATTATATACGGCCCCTCCATAGGGACGGCCCAACGCGTCGACCAGACGCCCCCGGGCAATCCCTCCGTGGATCCCGGAAATGCGGGCCCGATTCTTCTGGCCTGGCAGGCGGCGTCACGGTGTCGCGACCGAACGCCCGCGGCTCATCGTACGCGAGGAGAGACCACTCTGTGCGGAGGAGTGGCGAATGCCGAAGGAACACCGACCGAGACACGGATCGATGGGCTTTTCGCCCCGCAAGCGGAGCGAGAGCCCGATTCCGCATTTCTCAAGTTGGCCCGACGTTGACGGCGGCACGCCGAGACTGCAGGGCTTCGCCGGCTACAAGGCGGGCATGACCCACGCGATCGTGGTCGACTACCGGCCCACCTCGACGACCTCGGGGCAGGAGGTCCAAGTCCCCGTGACCGTGGTCGAGGTGCCGCCGATGCGGGTCGCCGCGGTCCGATTGTACCGCCGCGTGCCAGAGGGCCTCAAGACGGCCGCGGAAGTATGGGCGGCGCAACTGGAGAAAGAGCTTCGACGCGTCTTCCCGATTCCGAAAGAGTACGATGCGGAAGAGGCCTGGTCGAAGGTCGACCCGGCCCACGTCGACGAGGTTCGGGTGATCACATACACGCAGCCGTCGCTCGTCACCGGCGTCCCGAAGAAGAAGCCGGACCTCATGGAAAATCGCGTCGGTGGCGGATCGATTGAAGACCGCATCAAGTACGCGCGTGGCCTCCTTGGGAAGGAAATTCCCGTCACCGAATTCTGTCGCGAAGGATCCATGGTGGACGTCGCCGCGATCACGAAAGGGAAGGGATGGCAAGGCCACCACACGCGCT
This sequence comes from Methanobacteriota archaeon, assembly GCA_005878665.1. GTDB lineage: Archaea > Thermoplasmatota > Thermoplasmata > RBG-16-68-12 > RBG-16-68-12 > RBG-16-68-12. Next base: position 29,144 of record VBLR01000151.1, read on the forward strand.
GGGGCACGCGGCTCCTGAGTCACAAGAACTCAAAACATCGGCGAAACATCGGCACGCTCGGGAACTTCCAGCCCGGGTATGTGCGCCCGACCGTGCCGCAAGGCGGCCAATTCGGCTATCATCAGCGGACCGAGTACAACAAGCGAATCCTGAAGATCGGCGACAAAGCGGAAGAGGTCACGCCGGACGGCGGCTTCCTCCACTACGGGAATCTCCGGAATCCGTACGTGCTGCTGCACGGGTCGATACCGGGCCCGACGAAACGCCTCATCCGATTCCGCGATGCGGCTCGAGGCGGATTCGTGAAACTCGAGAAGTCTCCCGACCTCACGTTCATCTCCCGTGAATCGAAGCAGGGGGTGTGACGTCGATGGCGGATCCCGAGGAAAAGAAGGACGCCGCGGGATCCGCGGAGGCCGAACCCGCACCGAAGCGCCGTCGGAGGGCTTCGAAACCCGCGAAGGCCGCGAAGGCTGCGAAGGCCACGAAGGGGAAGGAAGAAAAACGGGAAACGCCCGCGGTGAAAGCCGGTCAGGTCCACGTGTATTCGCTCGATGGCGATGTCGTGAAGACGATCGACCTCCCGACCGTATTCCGGTCCGACATCCGCCTCGACCTGATTCGACGCGCGGTGACCGCGTTCCAGGCGAATCGACGACAGCCGTACGGTCCGGGCATCGGGGCGGGGATGCGCCACTCCGTCCGCTGGTCGGGCAAGGGACACGGCGTCTCGCGGGTTCCGCGCCTTCGGGGCACGATGACCGGCGCGCAGGCGCCGGGAACCGTCGGCGGTCGCCGGGCTCATCCGCCCCGTCCGGACACCGTATGGGCGAAGAAAATCAACGAACACGAACGGCGTCTCGCCCGCAACGCGGCGCTCGCGGCCCTGAAGGATCCGCAGATGGTCGCATCGCGCGGACACCGGTTCCCGGACGACGTCACGCTCCCCGTTGTGATCGAGGACGGCATCGAGACGCTCACCCCCGAATCGGGCGCGACGCGCGAGGGGCTGAAGATTCTCAATCACCTCGGCCTTATGCACGATGTCGAACGGGCGAAAGACGGACGGCACATCCGAGCCGGACGCGGGAAGATGCGCGGTCGGCGGTATCGGCAACCGCGGAGCGTCCTCGTCGTCGTGAAGGAGGCCCGCACGGTCCGTCGCCTCCTGGGAAACCTCCCGGGCGTCGAGGTCGTCAGTCCGGCGGCGTTGAACGCCGAGGTCCTCGCCCCCGGGGGCGATCCGGGGCGGCTCACCGTCTTCAGTGAAGGGGCGCTCGAGGTGCTCAGGAGTTGGCCACCGTGAAGCCCCACGAGATCCTCCTCCATCCGTACGTCACAGAGAAGACGATGAACATGCTCCAGGGGACGCCGGCGCAGGATCTGAAAGACGGCAATCGCCTCGAGTTCCTCGTCCGCCGACAAGCGACGCGGGACCAGGTCAAGAAAGCGTTCGAGGACCTCTTCCAGGTGAAAGTCGAGAAGGTCAACACGTTCGTGCGTAAGGATGGCAAACACGCGATCATCAAATTGAAGCCGGGCTTTTCCGCGGAGGAGATCGGGATGCGGATCGGGGTGTTCTGATGGGGAAGAATCTGCGACCCCAGAGGCGCGGCCGCGGCACCTCGCCGACGTACCGGTCGCCGAGCCACCGCCATCCCGGTCCCGTCGTCCATCCGCACCTTCGCGGGACCGGCGTCGTCACGGACATCTTCCAGGCGCCCGGTCACACCGCGCCGCTCGCGCGCGTCCGCTTCGACGGCCAGGAAGTCCTCATGATCGCGTGTGACGGTCTCTCGATCGGCCAGGCGGTCACACACGGCATGCCGAACGTGGACCGAGGGAACACGTTGCCCCTCCGCGACATCCCGGAAGGAACGCTCGTCTACAACGTGGAAGCGATGCCCGGGGACGGAGGGAAGTTCGTCCGCGCCGCGGGGACGCAAGCCGTCGTCGTCAGCCAAGCCGAGCGAACGGTCGTCCAGCTACCGTCCGGACAGTTCCACACGTTCCATCCGGACTGCCGGGCCACGATCGGCGCGGTCGCGGGAGCGGGCCGTGGAGACAAGCCCTTCACGAAGGCTGGCAAGAAGTGGTTCTCGTATCAATCGCTCAGCAAGGCGGCCTTTCACGTCCGCGGGGTCGCGATGAATCCAGTCGACCACCCACACGGTGGCGGGTCACACCAGCACGTCGGGAAACCGTCGACCGTGGGCTATGACGCTCCTCCCGGCCGGAAGGTCGGCCGGATGTCCCCGAAGCCGAAGCGGCTGAAGGAAAAACGACGGAGGTCCTGAACGTGGCGAAGAAGCAGATGGGTGGGCTCGCGAAAGCCGCGAGACGGAAGCTGCGGAAGCGCGCGGGCTTAGTCGAGACGCGGCGCAAGAAGGAGTTCACGTACCGCGGGTACACGCTCGACGAGATGAAGGCGATGACCCTCGAAGAGATCATCGAGCTCCTGCCCGCCCGACCTCGACGCTCGTTCATGCGCGGCATCGATGAGGAGCGCTTCACGTTCGTCGAGAAGGTCCGCGCGAACGGCACCGATGAGGCGGTGCGCACGCATTGCCGCGACGTCCCGATCCTGCCGGATTTCGTCGGCAAGAAGGTCGCGGTGCACAACGGGAAAGAATTCGTGACCGTCGAGATCAAGGCGGAGATGATCGGGCACTACATCGGCGAGTTCGCAATGACGCGCAAGCCGGTCACCCACAGCGGACCGGGCGTCGGGGCGACGCGATCGTCGAAGTTCATGCCGCTGAAGTGAGGTTCGAATGACGAAGTTCGGGTACACGGTCGAATACAAGATCGAGACGATGGCCCGAGCCTACGGCCGGGAGCTGCCGCTCGCCTGGAAGAAGTCCGTCGAGCTCGCCCGACAGCTCCGCGGGAAGACGGTCGACCAGGCGCGCGAATACCTCGAAAAGGTGATCGCGCTCAAGCAGCCCGTGCCGATGAAGAAGTATAAACGGTGGGTCGCGCACAAGTCCGGAGTCGGGCCGGCCCGCTACCCGGTCAAAGCGGCGAAGGCGTTCCTCAAGATCCTCGAGAGCGCGGTCGCGAACGCGGAATTCACGGGGAAGGAGGATCCCGACGCGATGGTCATCCGTGTGATCAACGCCCACAAGGGGGCGACGACGAAAGCGTTCCGCCCTCGAGCATACGGGCGAAGCGGTCCATGGAACCAGGACACCGTGAACCTCGAGATCGTCCTGGAAGAGGTGGCGTGAGATGCCGGCGGAAGCGAAGGTCAACCGAAAGGACAAGCGGATCATCGTCGAGAACGTCCGCCGCGTCCTCCTCAAGGAATACCTGATGAACGAGACGCGACGGGCCGGCTTCGGCGGGCTGGACATCCAACGCACGCCGATGGGGACCCGGGTCACCCTCCTGGCCGAACGTCCGGGGCTCGTCATCGGCCGGAAGGGCGGCGCGATCAAGAGCCTCACGGAAGCGGTCGAGCAAAAGTTCCGGTTCGACAACCCGCAGATCGAAGTCCAGGAGGTCGCGAGCCCTGCGCTGAACGCCCAGATCATGGCGGAGAAGCTCGCGAACGCCCTCGAGCGGGGCTGGCATTTCCGACGGGCCGGCCACTCGACCGTGCGGCGGATCATGGAAGCCGGCGCGAAGGGTTGCCTCGTCGTGATCGCGGGCAAGCTCACGGGGCAGCGGCATCGCACGGAGAAGTTCAAGGCGGGTCACATCAAGTACTGCGGCGAGCCGCGGAACCTCTGGATGGACCTCGGGTTCGCATCGGCCAAACTGAAGCCCGGCGTCATCGGAGTGACCGTCGAGATCATGGATCCGCGGGCGAAGCTGCCCGACGAAATCGAGATCAAGAAGCCGACCGCCGAGTACCTCGCCGCCGCGGCGGCTGCTGCGGAGGCAGAACGGATTGCCCCGCCGGAGCCGATCGTCGAGGTCGCGGCCGTGGTCGGACCCGGAATCGATGGAGAGTCGGTCGAAGAGCCGGAGCCCCTGATCGTCCCCGAAGAGGCCGATCCGGCGAAGAAGGTCAAGAAGAGCAAGGTCGCGGCGAAGCGGCTCAAGAAAGTCGCGAAGCAGGTGAGTGAACTCGGGGTCGACGTCGACGTGGACACCGGAGGAGGCGACGAAACGTAATGCCGCTGCTCCGGACGAAGGAGATCCGCGCGATGGACGCGGAGACGATCGCGAAGAAGCTCACGGAGCTTCGGGACGAACTCATGCATGAGCGGGGCGTGGCCGCGATGGGTGGCGCGCCGCCGAACCCCGGGAAGATCCGGGCGCTCCGGAAGAACATCGCTCGTATCCTGACAATCATGCGAGAGGAAGAGTTGGCGGGAAGCGCCCCGGCCCCGGCGAAAGCCGCTCCCGGGAAGGCCGCTCCGTCCGGAGAGGAGACGTGATGGTGAACCTGCGGAAGCACGAGCTGATCGGGCTCCGGGTGGAGGTCGTCGATGCATCCGACCCGAGCCAGGAGCATGTCCGCGGACGCGTCGTCGACGAGACTCGGAACATGCTGGTGGTCGACGTGCAGGGAGAGGAGAAGCGAATCCCGAAACACGGCAGCCGCTTCCGGTTCGACGTCCCCGGCGGCTTCGAGGTCGACGGCGATGAGATTCGATTTCGACCCGAGGATCGCGTGAAGAAGGCCCGGTGAATTGAGATGGCGGGGAAGAAGGCGCAGAAGAAACCGGCCACGCCGGCCTCCGCGCCGAAACCGGTCGGCTCGACCGTGCGGGACGTCGGGATTGACGTTCCGATACCGGAGAAGCCGTGCACGGACCCGAAATGCCCGTTCCACGGTCGACTGTCCGTCCGCGGCCAGACCCTGGAAGGCGTCGTCGTGTCGACTCGGATGCAGAACACGGTCGTCATCGAGCGCCAGTACCTGCGGTTCATCCGGAAGTATCAGCGCTACGAGAAGCGGACGCACCGCATGAATGTCCACGCGCCGCCGTGCCTCGGGCTCCAGATCGGGCATCGTGTCCTCGCGATGGAATGCCGGCCCCTCGGGAAGACCGTCCACTTCGTCGCGATTCACAACCAGGGGGTCGCCGGATGAAGGGACTCCCGGGCCGACAGACGCGCGGATTGCCGAAGGGCGCGCGCCTCGAGTGCATCGACAACACCGGCGCGAAGATCGTCGAGATCATCGAGGTCATGAAGTACCGCGGCGTCCGCAACCGAATCTCGAGCGCGGGCATCGCGGACCTCCTGGTCGTCACGGTCAAGAAAGGCACGCCGGAGACGCGCAAGCAAGTGATGAACGCCGTCATCGTGCGCCAACGCCGACCGTTCCGCCGGCCGGAGGGCATGATGGTCCAGTTCGAGGACAACGCGTGCGTGATCGTGACCCCGGAAGGCGAAGTGAAAGGCTCGGACATCAAGGGCCCCGTGGCCCGCGAGGCCGCGGAGCGCTGGCCGCGGGTCGCCGCGACGGCGAGCATGATCGTGTGAGGACTCCGGATGACGAGCAGGAAACCCCGGACCCAACGGAAGCGGGCGGCGAACGCGCCGCTGCATACGAAACGGATCATGGCATCGTCTCATCTCGCGCCGGAAATCCACGACAAGTCGAAGGCTCACCTACCGCGGGCCCTTCCGGTCCGAAAAGGCGACACGGTCCGCATCATGCGAGGCGGCTTCCGCGGGAAGGAAGGAAAGGTCGTCTCCGTGGATCGCGTCCATGGGACCGTCGTCATCGAAGGGATCACGATCGAGAAGGTGGATGAGAAGAAAGTGGCCCGGCCGCTGCACGCCTCGAATCTCCTCATCGTCCGCATGGACGACACGGATCCATGGCGCCGGCGCAAATTCGAGGAGTGAGTCGACCGTGAAGAAGCATCTGAAGCGGTTGCCGGCGCCCCGCAGCTGGACGATTCCGAGGAAGACGGATTTCTGGGTCGTGAAGCCCTCGGCGGGTCCGCATCCGATCGATGCGAGCGTCCCCCTCGGACTGATCCTTCGAGACATGCTGAAGGTCTGCGCCAGCGCGCGGGAGGCCCGGCACATCCTGAACGACCGCGGCGTCCTCGTCGACGGCCGTGCCGTCACGGATCCGAAATTCCCGGTCGGCCTGATGGATGTCCTCTCGTTCGCGACGACGAAGGCCCACTACCGGATGCTCGTCGATACGCGCGGGAAGATGGCCCTCGTCCCCATCGGCGAGGCCGATTCGAATTGGAAGCTGTGCCGCGTTGAGGACAAGACGACGGTCCGGCGCGGCAAGACGCAGGTGAATCTCCATGACGGGCGGAACGTCCTGCTGGAGAAAGACGCGTACAAGACCGGCGCCACGCTGAAGGTCCACGTCCCGGACCAGAAAGTCGTCGAGCACTACGAGCTCGGAAAGGGGGCGCCGGTCCTCGTGACGGGAGGCCAACACGTCGGCGAGATCGCGCACGTCCTCGACATCCAGAGGACGCGGAATCCGCGGGCCAACATCGTGACATTCACGGAAGGCTTCTCGACGGACATCGGCAAGGTGTTCGTCGTCGGCAAGGAGGCCCCATCGATCAAGACGCCGGAGGTGTCGGCGCTCTAGGTGGGACCATGGCGGGCATGCGCGACATCCGGATCGAGAAGGTCGTGGTCAACGTCGGCGTCGGCGAGGCGGGCGAGAAGCTCGTGAAGGCGCAGAAGGTCCTCGAGCTCGTGACGAAACAGAAGTCCGTGCAAACCCTGAGCCATCAGGCGGTCCGGGATTGGGGCGTCCGTCGGAACATGCCGATCGGAACGCGCGTCACGTTGCGGGGCGATCCCGCCGAGGCGTTCCTGGCGGCCGCGCTCTCGATTCGGAACAACCGCCTCCCGGCATACAGTTTCGACTCGAGCGGGAACTTCTCGTTCGGGATTCAAGACTACACGGATTTCCAGGGGATGAAGTACGATCCGGAAATCGGCGTGTTCGGGATGGACGTCAGCGTGAGCCTGCAGCGGCCCGGCTGGCGCGTCGCCCGACGTTCGAACAAATCCCGCCGGATCCCGCGGCGGCATCGCGTCACACGCGACGAAGGGATGCAGTTCATGAAGGACCGTTTCAAGGTCGAGGTGGTCGTGTGAAGCGGACGAAAGATTTCGGCCGGAAGCGAGGTTGCCTGCGGTGCGGCCGCAAGCGGGGCATCGTTCGCCGGTACGGGCTCCACCTCTGCCGGCAATGTTTCCGCGAGATCGCCTACGAGCTCGGCTTCCGGAAGTACAGCTGAGGGGACGCCATGTTACAAGATGCTCTCAACGACGCCATGGTAACAATGCGGAACGCCGAGGCGGCGGGCAAGACGGACTGCGTGATCCGGCCTGCGTCGAAGCTGATCGGCCGTGTCCTCAAGGTGATGCAGGAGAACGAGTACATCCGGTCGTTCGAGCTGATCGAGGACGGCCGCGGGAACCTCTACCGCGTGGCGTTGGTCGGCAGCATCAACAATTGCGGCGTGATCAAGCCGAGGTTCGCCGTCAAGCGGACGGAACTGGAAAAGTGGGAGGCCCGATACCTTCCCGCGCAGGACTTCGGCGTACTCATCCTGACGACCACGGAAGGCGTGATCTCTCAAACGAAGGCGAAGCAGATCGGCGTGGGCGGCAAGCTCATCGCATACGTGTACTAGGTGACAACATGCCGGTAGCGGGGTTGCTGGAAGAGGCCGTCGAGATTCCCTCCGGGGTCCAGCTCAAGGTCGACGGCGACTTCGTCGTCGTGACGGGCGGCGGCCACACCCTCCGACGCCGGCTCTCTCACCCCCGGTTGCGCATCGATGTGAAAGGGCAACAGGCCACCATACGGTGCGAGTTCCCGCGGCGGAAAGAGGCGGCTCTCGTGGGCACGTTCGCGGCCCACCTGCGAAACATGGTCGTCGGGGTCAAGGAGGGCTTCACGTACGAGATGAAGATCGTCTACAGCCACTTCCCGCTGAAGGCCACCGTGAAGGGCTCCGAATTCATCATCGAAAACTTCCTCGGCGAGAAGTTCCCGCGCAAGACGAGGATCCTCGGGGACACAAAGGTCGAGGTGAAGGGCGACCAAGTCCTCCTCAGCGGCCCGGACGTCGAGGCGGTCGGTCAGACGGCCGCGAACATCGAGCAGGCCACCCGAATTCGCGGATTCGACCCGCGGATTTTCCAGGACGGGATTTATATCACGAAGAAGGCCGGGGAGGCGTGACATGGCCGAGGAGAAGGAGCCGAAGGCGGACGCCAAGCCGGCGAAGAAGGCGAAGAAGACCGCCGTCCCGGAGGTCCCCGAGCCCGAGCAACCGCTCCCCACGGCCGCCGAGATCCGCGCCGCCAAGAAGGCCGAACTCGTCGAATGGTCCGAGCGATACGGCCTCAGTCAAGAGGGGAAGGTCGACGACCTCCGGAGGCGTCTCCGCGCGTTTGTCGAGAAGAAGGCGGCGAAAGAGGCTCCTCCGAAAGAGGAAAAGCCCGCGCCTCCGAAAGAGGAGAAGAAGCCCAAGGAGAAGCCGAAGGAGAAACCGAAGCCTCCGAAAGAGAAGAAGGGAAAGAAGGAAGCGGAAGAAGAGGAGCCGGAAGAAGCGGTCCACGAACCGCGGGCGAAGCCGAAGCTCGAGCCTCATCTGAAGCGACTCCTCGCGTTCCGATCTGCGAAGAATGCGGCGCGGCCCAAGTTCCGCCGCCAAGAGTGGTTCCGGTATCGGAGGTTCGCCGACGCGTGGCGAAAGCCGCAGGGCGGCCAGTCGAAGCTCCGCCGCCACTTCGGCTACCGATGGAACCTCCCGTCGATCGGCTATCGGGGCCCGCGGGCGGTTCGCGGGCTCCACCCGAGCGGCTTCGAGGAAGTCCTGGTGCATAACGAACGACAACTCGAAGGGCTGGACTCGGCGAAGCAGGCGGTCCGGATCGCCCATGCGGTCGGAAGCCGCAAGCGCGAGCTCATCGAGAAAGCGTGCGACGAGAAAGGCCTCCGCGTGCTGAACCGGATGGTGACCAAATGAGGTTCGACTACCAGCGGCGCCTCGCGGCGTCGATCATGGGCATCGGCGTCAACCGCGTGTGGATCACGACCGACCCGAAGGTCCAGGACGACATCCTCGACGCGATCACCCGGGATGGAATTCGCAACCTGATCCGCAAGAACATCATCCAGAAGCGGCCGGTACGAGGCGTTTCCCGCGGGCGTGCCCGTCACCGGGCCGCGCAGCGGGCAAAGGGTCGGCGCCGCGGCCACGGCAGCCGCAAAGGCGCCCTGAATGCGCGGACGCCGCAGAAAACCCGCTGGATCCAGATCATCCGGGGCATGCGTCGTTACCTGCGCGAGCTCCGCGACCAGGGGCGGATCGATGCGTCCACGTACCGACGGTTCTACGGCCAGTCCAAGGGCGGCATGTTCAAATCGAAGTCCCACTTGGACCAGCAGTTGCGCGCCGCCGGCGTTATCAAGGAGGCACCGAAGTGAAGCAAGGACCCCACTACCGAGTTCCTTTCCGGCGGCGCCGCGAAGGCCGCACGGACTATCGTGCGCGGTCGAAGCTCCTCCGGAGCGGGAAGCCCCGGGTCGTCGTCCGGAAGACGCTCAACCAGACGATCGTGCAGTTCATCGTGGCGGACCCCACGGGAGACCGGGTCGTCGCGACCGCGCAGTCCCTCGAGTTGAAGGACCGCGGGTGGGCCGCGGGCACGGGCAACCTCCCGGCCGCGTACTTGACCGGGTATCTCGCGGGCAAACGGGCCTCCGCCAAAGGGGTGACCGAGGCCATCCTCGATTTGGGATTACAACGGCCGTCGAAGGGCGGCCGCCTGTTCGCCGCCCTCCAAGGCCTCCTCGACTCCGGCGTTTCGGTGCCGCACAGCCCGGAGGTCTTGCCGTCGAAAGAGCGGATTCGCGGCGCGCACATCGGGGAGTCGATTCCCACGCAGTTCGATGCGGTGAAGTCGAAGCTGGAGGCGCCCTGATGCCGCAGCGGCGCGGGGGGCGCGGCCGCAAGCGGGAGGCCCGAGCCGCGAGGCCGGAGCGGAACCTCAGCGAGTGGGCGCCGAAGACGAAACTCGGCCGGCTCGTCCTCGCGGGCGAGCTGACGACGCTCGGGGACGCGATCCGGACGGGCCTGCCGATCCGCGAACCGGAGATTGTGGACATCCTGCTCCCGGAGACCGAGGACGAGGTCCTGGACGTCAATATGGTGCAACGGATGACGGACTCCGGTCGCCGAGTGAACTTCGTGATCACGTGCATCGTCGGAAACAAGGATGGCTTCGCGGGCCTCGGCCGTGCGCGCGGCCGTGAGGTCGGTCCGTCGATCCGGCGCGCGATCGATAACGCGAAACTCAACATGATTGAGATCAAGCGGGGCTGCGGCTCGTGGGAATGCGGCTGCGGCCGATCCCACACGCTTCCGTTCAAGGTGACGGGGAGCAGCGGATCCGTCGAAGTGGTCCTCAAGCCGGCGCCTCAGGGGGTCGGCCTCGCGGTGGGCGACATCGCGAAGAGCGTGCTGCGGCTCGCCGGCATCACGGACGCGTGGGGTTTCACGAAGGGCCACACGAAGACGACTGTCAATTATGCGCTCGCAACGTTCGCCGCGCTCCGGCAGACCGGCCAAGTCAAAGTCCGATCCGAGCAGACGGAGCGGCTGAAGATCAAGGCCGGCGCGGAACAGGTCTTCACCCGAAAGGTTGAGGCACCGCCGGTCGTGGCCGGAGGACCGCCTCCGGGCGAACTGCCGGAGGAAATCGAAGTCGAGGGAGCGTCGCTGACGGAAGGGCCGGCGGAGGAAACGAAGGACGAGGAGGCCCCGGAGGAATGAGCTTCGCCGTCCTGAGGATCCGAGGGAAAGGCGACCTCCGTCGCGATGTGAAAGACACCCTCCGGATGCTGCACCTGACCCGCCAGAACCATTGCTCGATCGTCCCGGAAGACCCCACGTTCCGAGGCATGCTCCAACTCGTGAAGGACCACGTCACCTGGGGCGAAATCGATCCGGAAGTCCTCGCCAAACTCCTCCTAAAGCGCGGCCGCCAGATCGGCGACAAGCCGATCGACGACTCGTTCGTGAAGGGCCACAGCAAGTTCAAGTCAATCTGGGATCTGAGCCAGGCGATCACGAAAGGCGAGGCGACCCTCGCCGACGTGCGCGAGCTCCGCCCCGTCCTCCGGCTCCCGCCGCCGCGGAAAGGCTATCGCGGAATCAAGCGGGGATTCCACGACGGCGGCGACCTCGGGTACCGCGGAGGAGCGATCAATTCGCTCCTCGTGCGCATGCTCGTCGAGGAGGGGAACGATGGTCTCTAGGACGCGGAAGTTGCGCGGCAGCCGAACCCACGGTCGAGGGAAGAAGCACGGGAGAGGCGCCGGCGGCCGAGGCGGCACCGGCATGGCGGGCCTTCACAAGCACAAATTCAAGTGGATGATCAAGTACGACCCGGATCACTTCGGGCGGCACGGCTTCACCCGACACGCGCAGCCTCGCGAGACGAATTCGATCGACCTCGAGGACCTCGTACACCGGATCGCCGAATTCGAATCCGCTGGCCACGCGCGGAAGGACAACGCTCGAATCGACGTAGACCTCACCGCCGCCGGAATCCACAAGCTATTAGGTTCTGGTCGCGTAACGATGGCAATGCGGATCACCGTCGCGAAGGCCTCTCCGACGGCCGTCGCGAAGGTCTCCGGCGCTGGCGGCGAGGTCGTCCTCCCAGGGGACGCCGGGAAGTAGGCCGATGCCCCTCGAAGAGAAGAAAAAGAGCCGTCTGTACGCCCTGAAACCGCTCACCGACCGGCTCCCGGCGGTCACGCGGCCCGAAGGCCACGTCCACTTCCGGACGAAGATGTTCTGGGTCCTCGCGATCCTGATCCTCTATTTCGCGATGACGAACATCTTCATCTACGGCCTCGATCGGGCCAATGTCATCGACTTCTTCTCGAGCCTCCGCGCGATCCTCGCGGGAGCGCAGGGCTCGCTCATGCATCTGGGGATCGGGCCGATCGTCACGGCGTCGATCATCATGCAGCTCTTCGCGGGTGCGAAGATCATCAACTTGGACCTCCAGGACGACGAGGACAAGAGCGTGTACCAGGGGACCCAGAAGTTCCTCGTCATCGTGATGATCTTCGTCGAGGCCATTCCCCAAGTCTTCGGCTTCCTCACCCCGGCCGCGGGCTTCGTCAGTGAACTGAACGGCTCGTTTCTGTTCGGCGTTATCTCGGCCGGTCACGGGACGAGCCTGGCTGAGATTTTGATTGTCATCCAGCTCTTCGCCGGATCATATCTCGTGTTCCTGATGGACGAGGTCGTCTCGAAGTGGGGAATCGGATCTGGGATCTCCCTGTTCATCGCGGGCGGCGTCGCCCAGCAAATCTTCACGGGGACGTTCAACTGGGAGCCCTCTCAGGCCGGCGGCGCGATTCCCGCCGGCACGATTCCGAAGACCGTGTACTACCTGCAGCACTATTCCGGGAGCCAGCTTGCGAGCGGCGGAATCGAGCAGATCATGGTCGCCCCCCCGAATCCGCTCATCGCGCTCATCGGTACGGTCGCCATATTCCTGATCGTCGCCTATGTCGAGTCGACGCGGATCGAGCTCCCCTTGGCCCATGGCATGGCCCGGGGGGCTCGCGGCCGCTACCCGATCCGGCTGATGTACGCGTCGAATATCCCCGTGATCCTGGTCGCCGCCGTCCTCGCGAATGTCAGCATGTTCTCCCTCCTGTTCTGGCAGCACCCTGAATGGCCCATCGTTGGCCACGCCTCTTGGATCGGCGCGTACCCGGACGCACTGGACATTCGCGTGACGTCCGGGCAGCTCCAACGGACCACGCCGATCGGCGGACTCGCATACTACTTCTCGAACGTAAACGGGGTCCAAGACTGGCTCCTTCCGCTCTTCAATCCCGTCTCGTACCACGCCTACCTCCGCGGGCTTGAGTACTGGCAGGTCTTCCTCCACATCCTCGTCTTCCTGGGAGTCTTCATCGGCGGCTCCGTCATGTTCGCGAAGTTCTGGATCATGACCACGAACATGGGGCCCGAGGACGTCGCTCGCCAGATCGAGTCGAGCGGGATGCAGATTCCCGGATTCCGGAGGGATCCTCGGATCTTACGGCGGGTGCTCGACCGGTACATCCCCGTGGTGGCGGTGATTTCCGGAGCCTCGGTGGGCGCCCTCGCGGCGGGCGCCGACATGATCGGGACGGTCGGGAATGCCTCTGGCACGGGCGTCTTGCTCTCCGTCGGCATCATGATCCAAATGTATGAGGCGATCGGGCGAGAGCAGATGATGGAAATGCATCCCGTCTTACGCCAGTTCTTCGGCGCGACGGGATAACGATCGAGCGTCTCGGCCGGCGTGGCGCCGCGTCGACCAAAGCGTCGATCGCCGGTGCGATTGACGGAAGTCGTGCATTGGCCGTTCCTCACGTGTAAACATACCTTTATTCGGCCGTTCGGGGCTTGATGTATGTCGCCTAGGGGTGACCCCGGCTGGCGGGGCGGACAGCTGGCCTGTGCCCTCCGCAGCCCGCGGCGCACCCAAACGGTAGACGTGGGAACCAGGAGGGGAAGACATGGGGGAGTGGGACGAGTTCGAGGCCGATACGGCGTTTAGCGAACTCTTGCGAGAGCTAGATGGCATCCAGGGTGAGAGCCGAGGCCGACGCCCGATTGTGAGGGAGCCGCTCAAACGCGGAATTAAGATCGCGGTGGCTGTGGTCGCCGTCGCGGTTTCGATGGGTGTGGTCGCGGCCGTAGTCCTGTTCTCACATACATTCAACTACACGGCGCCGACGGCCAAACTGTCGACGACGTGTCCCACGCTGACCACGACAGTAGCCGGATCGACGCTCGTCTTCGCCTGTTCGGCCAATCCCGCGCTGAGCGTCGCCTCGACAGCGACCGGCACAGTGACGTATTCGGCGTTTAGTCCGGCTCCTCCCGTGAGCATCTTGGACATCTACCTGATTGACACCGTCGCCACCCTTGGTGCGACGTGCGGCACGACGTCGAGCAACGGGAACGAGCCCGTCGCGTTAGCGGTCGGAGGGGGATCGATTACGGTTTCCCAATCAGCGGGCAACCCCCGGCCGGGTCACAACTATGACTACTGCATGGATTTCGCGGTGCTCCCGCCGAGCTTCAGCACAGGCGTCTCCTGGTCGCAGTAGAATCGGTTCCGGGGATCGACGTTCCGTCGATCACGTCGGCGCCACGCGCACCGTGAGCTGCTCCGACTCGCTGTCGTACCGCACGAGCTCCGCGTAGCGACCCCAGTACACGAGGGCGTTGAACACATCCGCGGCTTGGTGGCTCCCCACTCGATCCGCGATTGCCCGAATCACTTCCTCCCGCCCGAGTGCGGCCCCTGCGCTTCGCGCCATGTCCACCACGAGACGGAACGCCGGCAAGTCGTCGATGATTTCGCGGATGATCTTCTTGCGTTCCCGCACGCTCGAGCTCAGGAGTTTTCGGCTCAGATCGGTGATCCGGATGTCACCGTCTTCTACCGTCACCAGGCCGAGGAATTCGGCTGCGTTCAGGATCGGACCCAGCCGGTCGATGTCCATGTCGACTTCCCGAGCGATCGTGGCGACGTCCGCGACACCGCCGACCTCATCGACTGCTTCCACGAGTCCGAGGATCTGACCCACCGAAACTTTCGACATCGAGCGGAAGTCGGCCACGGGGGTCTTCCGTCCAACATCGTCCCCGATATTTGACACTTCACCTGCCTCCTCACACGATCAGCGAGTAGATTTCGTCGATCCAACCGTAGAACTCCGGCTCCTTCCGGTTGCGAGGCCTCGGTAAGTCGATCTCGAGCTCCGCCACCATGTGCCCAGGCCGGCTCGAGAGCACGATCACGCGATCCGCGAGGTACACCGCCTCTTCGATGGAATGCGTCACCATCAGGACGGCCTTCGGTGGGAGATCCGGATTTGCCCACAACTGGAGGATCTCGTCCCGCAGGTTCTGCGCGGTGAGGGGGTCTAAGGAGGAGAACGGTTCGTCCATGCAGAGGAGCAGCGGCTCGATTGCGAGGGCGCGCGCGAGACCCACGCGTTGCTTCATGCCGCCGCTCAGCTCGCGGGGGAACGCGTTCTCGAAACCGGTGAGACCGACGGCGTCGATGAACTTCCGCGCGCGGCCGTGCCGGTCCTCCGGAGAGATGCCTTGGGCCTCGAGCCCCAGCTCGACGTTCTGGGTGACCGTGAGCCACGGGAAGAGCGCGAACGATTGAAAGACCATCGCGACTTGCGGGTTGTCCGCCCGAATCGGAGATCCCTCGAACAACACTTGGCCGGATGTGGGCGGTTCCAGGCCGACGATGATCCGCAACAGGGTCGACTTTCCGCATCCGGACGGCCCGACGACGCAGACGAAGTCCCGCTCGGCCAGCTCGAATCGGATCAGGTCGAGGACTTTGAACTCCTTTCCGTTCTCGAAGTACGACTTCGTGACGTCCTTGACCTCGAGGAGCGGGGCCTCCATCCTCACACCTCGACGCGATACTTCACCGCGGCTCGCTTGTACAGGGGCCGCCAGAGGAGTTTGTTCATCGCCAGGACGATCACGATCATCGTCAGGATCGTGAGGAGGATCATCTCGTTGTCCGGCAGCGGCTTGCGGAACGTCGCGATGTCGAGGAGGTAGCCGAGGCCGCTCACGTGAGGCGGCGGGCTGAGGAACGGGATGTACTCGGAAACGATCAGCGCGTTCCATCCCGCGCCCCAGGCCGTGATGCTCCCCGTCAGGAGCGACGGAACCATCGCCGGCAGGAGGACGCGTCGCCAGTACGCCCTCCCGCGGAGGCCGAACGACCGGGCGGCCTCCTCGAGGTCTTCCGGGATGCCTCGGACGCCTGCGATCAGGTTGAACAAGAGGTACCATTGCATGCTGAACAGGGCGATCAGGATCGCCGAGAGCTCCGCCGCCGGCCCCAGACTCGCGGTGACGATGAGCGCAAAGCCGACGATGATCGGCAGGAGGGCCGTGGCCGGCCCGGCAGGGACGCGGCGACCTCGAGCACCGGGGTGATGTATCGCGATCCGCGCGGGCTTCGTCCGATCCACGCGGCCATTGGAATCGTCCAGGCGAGGGCGATGCCGTAGGCCAGCCCAAGTCGAATGAAGGATGAAGCGGCCGCCCGAGGGAGT
Organism: Methanobacteriota archaeon; assembly: GCA_005878665.1. Lineage (GTDB taxonomy): Archaea > Thermoplasmatota > Thermoplasmata > RBG-16-68-12 > RBG-16-68-12 > RBG-16-68-12. The sequence goes on from VBLR01000151.1 coordinate 45,231, forward strand.
TCCGCTGCCGCCTCCGGTAGACGACTCAGGAATAACCGGGCCAGCCCGAGGACTCCGACGACCACGACCAGCGCCAAGATCGCAACGAACATCGCGAGATCCACGTAACGAATGTCCCGGAGGACCTGAGGATGGGCCGAGTACGTGCGGTCCAGGCGGACGGATGCCCGATGGTACTTGGTGACGACCGGCTGAATGGCGGTCCGGAAGGTCCTTCGCAACCGCGGGAACCGCGGGAGCCAACGGAATCGTTCGTACGGCGACGGCGCTCGCGGGACCTCGTGTCCCGTCGTCTCCATCCGAAAGCGCTCGGACCAGACGCCGAGCGGACGCCAGACGAAGGTGTCGAGGGCCAACACGACCGCGGCCAGGACACCGATGCCGAGCGCGATGCCCGTCGCGTCGCCCGCGATCCCCGCATTCGTGATGAACGAGCCGAGTCCCGGTCGGGTGTACGTGCCGCCGAACGCCGTGAACGTCTCGCTCGCGACGAGGAAGAACCAGCCGTTACTCCACGAGAGGATCGAGTTGTAGACCAACTTGGGGATCGCCGCAGGCAACGCCAAGAGTCGGAACCGGAGCATGCCCCGAAGGCCGAAACTCGCCGCCGCGGCCTCGAGGTCGACGGGAATCGTCGTCAGGGACTCGTAGACCCCGAATGCCATGTTCCAGGCCATGCTCGTGAAGATCAGGAAAATGACCGCGAGTTCGATTCCGACGGGGCTCCCTTGAAACGTGACGACAAAGAACACCAGCGCGGCGGGGAAGAAGCCGAGGATCGGGACGGACTGGAGGACGTCGAGGAGGGGGAGCATGATGACGGCGGCCCTCTTGTTCGTGGCCGCGGTGGCCCCGAACGTGATCGCGAAGACGAGGGACAACAGGTAGGCGAGGACCATCCGGGTCGTCGAGAAGAGTGCAAAGAGGGGAAGTTGGACCGCGTTGAACGCGGCCTGCGGGTCGAGGATCGCGACGATGACCGCGGCGAGGATCACGATGCCCGCGAGGATCCGAAGGCGCCCGCGGAGGCCGCGCATCTCGCCCGCAAAGGACGGGGGCTATATACGGGTTGTCGAGCGGCGTTCAGACCCCGGCGAGGAGGCGCGAGAGGATCGCCTTCTGCGCGTGCAGACGGTTCTCCGCCTGATCGAAGACGATTGAGAGCGGACCGTCGATCACCTCGTCCGTGATCTCGAGACCGCGGTGAGCGGGCAGGCAATGCATCACCACCGCGTCCTTCTTCGCATGCTCGAGGAGCTTCGAGTTGACTTGGTACCGCCGGAACACTTTCTCGCGTTGCTCTGTCTCTTTTTCCTGGCCCATCGAGACCCAGACGTCTGTGTACACGACATCGGCGCGTTGCACGGCGCCGACCGGATCATCCACGATGTGAATCTTCAATCCGCTGTCCTTCGCGAGGCGCCGCGCGGTTGCCAGGATTTCGGCGTCGGGTTCGTAGCCGTTCGGGCAGGCCGCCGTCATGTCCATGCCGACGATCGCGGCGCCGAGGAGGAGCGAGTTGCACACGTTATTGCCGTCCCCGACATAGGCGAGTTTCAGCTCCTTGAACGAGCCCTTATGCTCCAAGATAGTGAAGAGATCCGCGATGACTTGGCAAGGGTGTTCCTTGTCATCGAGGCCGTTGATCACAGGCACGCTTGCGTTGCGGGCGAGTTCCATGACGGTCTCTCTCTTGAACGCCCGATACATGATGCCGTCCACGTAGCGGCTGAGGACCCTCGCGGTGTCGACGATCGTCTCACCGCGTCCGATTTGCAGGTCGTTCGGGCTCAGGAAGAGGGCGTGGCCCCCCAGTTGCGTCATGCCGACCGCGAAGGAGACGCGCGTCCGAGTCGACGCCTTCTCGAAAATCATGGCGAGGCTCTTCCCACGGAGCGGTTCGTACGGCTCCCCGGCCTTCGTGCGATTCTTGATGTTCCCCGCAAGTTCGAGGAGGCCGACGAGATCGTCCTTCACGTCGAGCATCGAGACGAGATCGCGCTTCGCGCCCATGGACCTCCGGCCCATTCAAGGGTCCGTACAAAACCCTTGTGCATCGAACGACCGAGGACGGAGGCATCAAATAAGGTCTCTCGAATCCGGGAGCGTGGAGCCTCGTCCTTCGAGGGCCGCCGAGCGACGGCGTTTGCGCGAGGAAGTGGCGATCCGAAAGAGAAAGACCAGCCTCCTCGCCGGTACCCTGGGGCTGGCCCTGGTCTTTGCGGGAGGCATCGGGGTCATCGTCTCTCCGCAGAGTGCCCTGGCCCTGATCGTCGCGATGGGCGCTGGAATCGTCCTCCTGCTCGTCGCGTTCCTCCTCCTGCGAGGGCCGATGACTGCCCTCTCCCGGAAAGCCCCGAAATGACCGAGGCCCGGGTCGATCCGCTTCACGAGGGTCGCACGGGGGCGGGACGAAGGGCGACTTTTCCTGTTTTCGGCGTCCGGCTCGGTCGCCCACGGAATAGCTCCGAGTGGAGCTCCTGTCCTATTCCGTCGAGTCGATATGAGGTGACTTGCCTTCCCTCCCGCGCATAGGCCACCTCGACCACGCCGGCCGCTTTCAACACGCCGAGGTGGTACGCGAGCAGCCCGCTCTCGATCCGAATGTGCTTTGCGATCTCATTGAATGGCACACCGGGAGAGTCGTGAATCAGCCGAAACGCCCGCAGGCGAATAGGGTTGTCGAGGGCGGTGTACGCCTTCAAACGTTCGATGACCTCGGAGTCGGGTCCTTCCGGCGCCGCCGGTGTCTTCATACGTCAACGATATTCTACGTGGTATAAATATATTTACTTGCTAATGCGGGACGGCCGGAAGGCCTTGATTTCGCGATGGCGTTCGGCGAGCATCGGGATGAGCGCCTTCGCGGAAGGCACGGGCGCTTGCCGGCCTCCATCGACGGGATACACGTGCCCGTACCGGACGAGATGCGTCAGGTACAGGTCGGTCAGGTAGCTGTTCGAAGGGCTGTGAACCGGGTGATACTCCGGCCGGACGAGGACTCGGAGCTTCGGGGCGATGCGGGGGTTCGACGCGAACTGGCCGAACTCCGTGGCCGCGCCCCAGGACTCGATGCTCAGGAACACGAGGTCCACGTCGCTCCGTTCGAGGACGTCATCCTCGATTACGGACGGACCGATCTCCTTCGGGAAATCGTCCTCCGGCACGAGCGCGACGATCCCCCGACCCCTCAATACCTCGGCGACCTGTCGTCGTTCCTCGAGTCCCCTCTCAGATGAGCCCAAGAGAATGAGGATGAGTCCGGACCGCTTGAGGCGCTCCTCCGCCTCCTCGCGGATGATGCGAACGCGTCGGGCGGTGTTGCCCTTAGACAAGGCTCCCCCTCGGTTTCGTCATGTGTTCGCGCTAGTTGAGGGCCGCCATCAGAGGTGTGTGAAACAACTCCGGTCCGTCGCGGCTCGATCGCCTCCCGGCGAGCAAAATACTATATTCCCCTCCCCGGTTGGGCCGCGTGCGGCCGGGATGGGCTAGCCTGGTTATGCTAGGGGGCTGTGGATCCCTTGACGCGAGTTCAAATCTCGCTCCCGGCCCTCGCGTGAGGTTGGCTATCTCCGCCGAACGCTCGCTTCCGAGGACCGCACGACGTTCTTGAGGAGCGACGTGTGCATAGGGGCGGAGGCAGAGCCCGTGAACATCGTCGTCTTTGGCGCCACCGGTGGGACCGGCCGCTTCCTCGTCGAGCGGGCCACGCAGGCCGGCCACGAGGTCACGCCGTTCGCTCGCGAATCCTCTCGGATGGCGTCGGTCCCCGGGCGGTTACGCGTCGTTCGCGGGGACGTCCTGGATGCCGCTTCGGTCAACGCGGCGATCAGAGGGCAGGACGCCGTCCTCAGCGCGCTCGGCAGCACGGCCCGGAATCCCGCGCCGGTGCTTTCGGTCGGCGTCCGACACATCCTCGACGCAATGGAGCGGCACGGCGTCCGGCGGATCGTGGCCCTCTCAGTCGCGGGCGCGTTGCGCGAGTCGGCGGGGTT
>VBLR01000008.1 GCA_005878665.1 Methanobacteriota archaeon
GAGCCCCGTCGAGCCACACGGTCGGCGGGGTCAACACATCCGAGAGGAACACCTCGCGGGAGTAGAGCGGGAACGAGGTGTAGCCGGGCAACGCCGCGACGCCGCCGGAGCGGATCCGGATCGCGTCGACCGTGTCCAGCCGCTCGGCCGCACTCCTCGCCATGGCGTTCGAGATGCCCGGATCCAGGCCCATCGAGACGAGCCCGGTCAGGCCGGCCGCTCTGAACGCATCCCCCATCGCGAGCTGTTCGAAGATCCCGGCGAGGCCTCCCGGCTCGCGAGGACCTGCGGCGGATGGGTCGAGATAGTTCGCACGGACCTCGAGGGCCGCCTGCATGATCCCGAGGTTGTACTTCGGGAGCGTCGTGTTGATCACGAGATCCGCGCCTGCGATCGCCTTCGTGAGGGCGATCCGGTTCTCCACGTTCAGCTGTTTCGCCTCGATCGCGACGCGCCCGCGGATGCCCGTGAGCACGCGCGCTCGCTCGCCGAACTGGTCGATGAGCAGGAGCGAGGTCACGCGGGGATCTCCCCGGAGTTCGGAGGCCAGCGTCCGGCCGAGTCCCCCCACGCCGAGGATCGCGACGCGCATCGGTCCGATGGAGGGATTCTCCGAGGGTTTAGTCTTTTCGCGGTGCTTCCGTCATCGGAATCAAAGAAGAATCGGGAGAGTCAAACGCGAGCATGCGAAGGATTCAAGTTCATCTTTCATGAGGGATGCACACCAAGCGAGCCACAACGCTCTCACGAAGCCGAACAGAAGAATAAACCCGCACCGGTCGTGTTTGGAACGATTTAGGCTGGCGGGTTCGTCGTCCACCTAACTGCGGCCCCTTATACGGAGCGCCTTGGATGGCCCGTCGTGACGGCGGTCCGAGGAGCCGAGCGGGCGATGGCGGGCGGCATCGCGAGGTCGGGGCTCGATCCCTCTCCCACTCCCGCGTACCGCGGCCTCTCCCGACGGGGACGGAGATCGCGTGTCCATCCGGGACACCGTTCCCGTCCGTTCCGAAGACCGTCGTCGCATACTACTCGCAAAGGAGGAGCCGATCGACCGCATGATCGATGAGACCTGGAGTCTGGAACCGGACTGGAAAATGGATGAACGGTGGGCGGGCATCATCCGGCCGTACGGGCCGGACGACGTCGTCCGGCTCCGGGGATCGATCCGCATCCGGCACACCCTCGCCGAACGGGGAGCCGGACGTCTGTGGAGTCTCCTGAAGTCGGAAGGCTGTGTCCGCGCCCTCGGGGCCCTCACCGGGAACCAAGCGATCCAGCAGGTGCGCGCCGGCCTTCAGGCGATCTACCTGAGCGGCTGGCAAGTCGCCGCGGACGGCAACGGCGCGGGCCAGATGTATCCGGATCTGAGCTTGTATCCGGCCGACAGCGTTCCGAACGTCGTCCGGAAGATCAACAACGCGCTCCGGCGGGAGGACGAAAAACAGCATCTCGCAGGCAACCACGAGATCGATTGGTTCGTCCCGATCGTCGCGGATGCGGAAGCTGGATTCGGAGGGTCGCTCCACGCGTTTGAGCTCATGAAGGCGATGATCGAGGCGGGGGCGGCCGGCGTGCACTTTGAGGACCAACTCGCCGCCGCGAAGAAGTGCGGCCACTTGGGGGGGAAGGTCGTCGTGCCCACCGCCGAGTTCGTCCAGAAGCTCGTCGCCGCCCGGCTCGCGGCCGACGTGATGGGCGTCCGGACGCTCATTGTGGCTCGGACGGATGCAAACAGCGCCCGCTTGATCACGAGCGATGCGGATCCCGCCGACCAACCATTCCTGACCGGCGCGCGCACATCGGAAGGATACTTCCAGTTCGAAGGCGGGCTGCCCGCCGCGATCGCCCGCGGTCTCGCGTACGCGCCGTACGCGGACCTCTTGTGGTGCGAGACGTCCTCGCCGGATCTGGACGAGGCGCGGGAGTTCGCGGACGCGATTCACGAGCGGTATCCCGGAAAACTGCTCGCCTACAACTGCTCCGCCTCTTTCAACTGGAGGAAGAAACTGAACCCATCGGAGCTACCGGAGTTCCAAGCCGAACTCGGGCAGATGGGTTACCGGTTCCAGTTCGTCACACTCGCGGGGTTCCATACCCTCAATCTCTCGATGTTTCAGCTCGCCTCGCGCTACGGCGCCCGGGGAATGACGGCGTACGCGGAGCTCCAAGACGAGGAGTTTGCGGCGCGGGAGCGAGGGTATCGTGCGACGGAACACCAGGCGTTCGTCGGGACCGAATTCTTCGATGCCGTCAGCCAGGTGATCTCCGGCGGAACCTCGTCGACCCTCGCGATGAATGGGTCGACGGAGCGGGAGCAGATCACCGATGCGACCGCCCGCCCCGGTTTGTCCGCCCCCTCGTAGATCCTTCGGTCCAAACGACAACGACTTTATCGCCCTCCCGCCTCTCGATGGTCCATGCGCACAGTCTTGGGGATGGAGAGCGAGGTGCCGGAGGGCGGTGCGAAGTGCGTCGCCGCCAACCAGAGGCCCTACGCGTTGTTCAAGGTCGGCGGGAAGGTCTACTGTCTCGACAATACGTGCACCCACTTGGGTGGGCCGCTGTGCCAAGGCCGAATGCAGGGGTCCATCATCCAGTGCCCCTGGCATGGGTCGCGGTTCGATGTGACGTCCGGGAATGTCGTCGGACCCCCGGCCCGAAAGCCCGTGCGGTCATATCCCGTCCTCATCGAGGACGGAAAAATCATCGTGGAGCTGCCTTGACCGCGAACCCGGCTAGTCAATCTCCGCCGGTGCCATCGGCGAACCGCGAACGTTGAGGATCATGTCCCTCGCCTTCTCCTTCGAGGGATACACGCAGAACGTCATCTGGGTCCTCCACTTCGCGTTGATCCTCGCGAAGAATGCGCTCAATCCGGCGAAGTCTTGCTCGGTGAAGTGCACGATGCCCAAGTTGAGATCGAACTCGTACTTCGTCGGCGCGCCTCGGTGGAACCGCACCGGAATCGGACCGTACAGCTTGTAGTCGAATTTCTCGAGTTCGTCAAGGACCTCTCGGAGGACATCGTCTCGGGCAAAGGGCTCCATCGGGTCGAATGACGCGGCGTCGGCGGCCATGGGACCGCCACCGAGAGCTGGCAGATAAAGATACGGCGAGCCGATGGCCTAGCTCGGCGAAATCGATGTTCGACGGAGACGGAAACGCAGATCGTCCAATCTACATCTCTCAGACGTCGGCATCATCTCGCTCGTCGTATTTCACGCGCGAGGGCCTTCGGCGGGCCCGCAGTTTCCGGAGGCGCCCGAACCGCGTCCACCGAACGAGGCTCGGCCGAACCGCGCACACCCGGCAATCAAACCGCGGGCGAGGACGAATGAGAGATCGGACCCGTTCTCCGGAGTACGATGGCTCTTCGTCCGGCCTCGTGTCTTGCGCGTTCTCTTCTTGCCGCGACAATAAATCCAACTCGCCCTCGCACTCGCGGCGGTCGAATCGATATACGAACTACATGTCCCACGCGTCGCCTTGCTCTGCTGGCTCGACCTCCGCCTGTGGGTATCGCCCGCGGACTCGTTCCGTGCGGACGAGACGACGACGGATCGCCGCTACGCCGAATAAGAGGAAGACCAAGCCGAGCGCCGGGAGGGTCAACGGGTTCCCCTCGAGCGGACCGAGGAGGTCAAACGAGGTCGGGGCGCCTGGGGTCCCGCCTCCTTGCGGGCCGATCACGATCACCGAACGGGCGATGAAGTCCGAGAGCCCGCCCGCATCGCGAACCTCCAAACGAATGGAATAGGTGCCGGTTGCCGAAAAGGCGTGGCCCGCGCTCAACGTCGTCGACCAAGCGGTGTCCCACACGCCATCCTCCTCCCAGTCCCAGCGGGCTTCGAGGACGCCGTTCGAAGAAGTCGAAGCGGAGGCATCGAACGTCACCATCGCGTCGACCTGGGGCGACGTCGGGGTGAAGGCGAACTGGGCCACGGGACCGCCCGGCGGCGGGGGTGGAGCGGATGCGGTGACGACGACCGATTTCGATTTCGTCGCCGTATGAGCCGCGGAATCGGACGCCGTCACTTGGACGGTGTACGTGCTCGCACTCGCGTAGGCGCGCGTCGCGGCACTCCCGGCGGCGGTCGTCCCATCGCCGAAGGTCCAGGAGGAAGTGTAGGGAGCGGTGCCACCTACGGTCGTCGCGGTGAATGTGACGATTTGTCCAACGACAGGACTCGACGGCGCGAAGGTGAAGTCGACGGAGAAGGAAGGC
>VBLR01000009.1 GCA_005878665.1 Methanobacteriota archaeon
CCGTCTTGGCTTCGACATGGAGCGCCATTCCGATCCGTAGCCCTCGGAGAGGTTTCTTCTGTTTAAGCTCCTCCCGGATTGCGGCGAGCACGGGCATGTGGTCCCGGGCCCATTCGATCCGGCGCGCCCCGACATCACCGAGCTCGGACATCGCGTGCGCCGATGCCCGCGAGTCGATTTCAGCCTTCCGGTGTCTTCACGGCTTCCGGAACGCGGCCACTCCCAGGACTACAACTCCGGCCGCCATGATTCCATAGAAGAGTGCATCGACTGGCCAGGACAAGTGAACGTCCATGGGTGAGGCGACGTACCAATAATAGAAGCCTGAGATGAATCGAAGAACGACGGAGGCGTAGATCACTTCGCCCGGCGCGACGACGTCGCGTGCGTCGCCTTGGACATAAATCACAGTCTCGCGGTTTGGATCTCCATCCTGGAGTTCGAGGGTTGTGATGTTCCCAAACAAATAGGTGTAGGTCACGTCGACGACCTTCTCGTGGACCGTGATCTGTGACCCCTGCGTGTACCCGGTGTACTGGTTCCCGTTCCTCGATGCGAGCAGATCCGCGCCGCTGACCGAGGTCAGGGGCCAGAAGCCGACCACGAGGAGGAGCCCCGCAACGGTCAGCCCGAGACCGGTTACCGCGAGTCGATTCATCCGCCTGCATCCTCCGGCGTTCGATCCGCCTACATCCCAGTTTCCGAGGCCGATCGCCTGTGTGGGCCGGCTGAGAACTAACGCAATTAATCAACGCTACGAACACTTCTGAGCACTACCGGGCCGTTTCATCACTTGGGGTGAGGCTGGAGGATTCGATTCCACCGATCGCGAGCGGACGAGGCACCCGCGGGAGCACGTCATCGAGCGTGAAGCGGCGGAGGAGGCGCTTCAGAATCGGCGGTGTGCACAAAGTCGTTGTCAGCGTCATGATGACGAGGGCCGAATAGAGATTTGTGTCAATGATCCCGGTGGCGAGGCCGACCTGCGCGAGCAAGAGCTCCATCATCCCCCGCGCATTCAGGCCCACTCCGAGGGCCAGCAGCGGCGCGCCCCGGAACCCCGCGACGAAACCACCCATGAGTCCCCCGAGCAACTTGCCGATGAAGGCGATCGCGGTGATTCCGAGGATCAACGGCCACGCCGTGAAGGTAATCGAGAACTTCAACCCGACATACGCGAAGAACACGGGCGCAAACAACCCGAACGTTACCGAGGACACGGCGTTGCGGACCCGATTGAATTGAACCTGGCCGAGGAGCTGCGGGGTCATCAGGAGGCCGCCGTAGAAAGCCCCCACGGCGAAATGGATCCCCAGTAGTTCGGCCGCCGCACCGAGGCCCAGGGCGGTCGAGATGCACAGGGCGAACGAGGCTTCTTGTCCGCGGAGTTTCGAAACAAGCGTCTGCATGTACGACTCGGAGTTGCGGCCGAGATGCGTGGTCAGTTTCAGGATCGTGGCGACGCAAAACACGAGTCCAACGAACAGGACGTTGTTCAAGGCGACGAGCCCGATCGTGAGCCCCTCGGGCGTGGTGGTTCCGAGGGACGTGAACTGAACCACGAGGCCGAGCATGGCGAAGGCCACGAGATCATTCACAAGAGCGACGGAAACAATGGCCCGTCCCAGCCGCGAGTTCAGGAGGTTCAGGTCGAGGAGGATTCGCACGCTGACCGGAAGGGCCGTGACGGCCATGGCGGTGCCGAGGAACAGGGACTGCGAGAACGTCAAGCCCAATGCGGCGGCGAGGCTGTACCCCAGGGAGAACGGGAGAAAGAACTCGACGATGGCGACGACCATGCTTCGTTCCTTGAACGCCTTTCGCAGACCCTCGCGCCCGAGTTCGATTCCCGCGAGCAGCACGAGAATGAAGACGCCGAGATTGGCGACGACGTTCAACGACTCTCCGAACGAAGTCGTTGGATCCGGATTGATGAGGCCGAGGACCATGGGTCCTAGGAGGATGCCCGCGAGCACCTCGCCGATCATCGGCGATTGGTGCAGCTTCTCCATCACCTCCCCCGCGGCCCGCGCGCCGACGAAGATAATCAGCAGGCCGAGAATCAGGTCCAAGGGCTCCCCTGCCTGGGAACCAGGTCCACGAAGCCAAGCGCTATTTATTCATTCTTAAGCGGTTATCCTCGTTGCGAGCTTCGAATGGCGCTGAAGGACAAACTGCGCGTCGGATGCAGCGGCTGGGGATACGACGACTGGCTCGGTGGCTTCTATCCGCCGGAGACGCCGAAGTCTGACTATCTGAAACTGTACTCGAGCGTCTTCGACTGCGTCGAGGTCGACTCCTCCTTCTATCGCAATCCGGGGCCCGCGATGACGAAGGGATGGTACAAGTCCACGCCGGACGCGTTTCTCTTCGCCATGAAGATGCCGAAGCGAATCACCCATGAGAAAAAGCTGAAGGGCGTGGCGGAGAACTTAGAGTGGTTCTACGCCTCGGCGAAGGAGCTGAGAGAGAAGTGCGGACCGCTCGTCGCCCAACTTCCGCCGTCCATCAAGTTCGACTCCCACTGGACCGTCATGCAAGACTTCCTGCGCGCCCTCGAAGTCGGCAAGTACCCGCACGCGATCGAATTCCGACACAAGTCGTGGTTCCGCGACGACGTGTACAAGCTCCTCCGCGACCGGAACGTCACGATGGTATGGTCGGAGAACCAGTATCTGCGAACGCCGACCGACGTAACTTCCGACCAAGTCTACCTGCGGATGGTCGGGGACCGCGAGATCACGCAATTCAAGGAGGTGCAGAAAGACAAGTCCACCGAGATGCGGACCTGGTACAAGGAACTCGAGCAATCGTCCGACTCGGTCAAAGGTGCCCTCGTCTTCTTCAACAACCACTACGCGGGTTTCGGGCCAGGTAGCGTCAACGAATTCCGCCGTCTCGCCGGACTCATGGAGTACGCCTTCCCGGCGGCGGGTGGCGCCCCGGCGGGCCAGAAGAGCCTCGGGGACTTCGGCTAGTCTCGAAACCTACTTGGGACTCGGCGGCGTTCGGCCTCGCCTTAGGGGTGAGGTTCGATGGCGACATCCATCCAGGTCGTGTTCGACAGCGCCGATCCGGGCCGGCTCGCGAAGTTCTGGGCGGCGGCACTCCATTACAGGGAACAGGATCCGCCGACCGGCTACGCGTCTTGGGCTGCCTTCCTTGAGGCCAGGGGAGTGCCCGAGGAAGAATGGAACAGCGCGAGTGCCATCGTCGACCCCGAACGGGTCGGACCCCGGATCTACTTCCAGCAGATGGACACGCCTAAGCCGGGCAAGAACCGGCTTCATCTCGACATCAACATCTCGGGCGGAAGCAAGGTCCCGCTATCCGAGCGGATGAAACGAGTCAACAAGGAAGTCGAACGGCTCGCCGGACTCGGAGCGGCGAAGCAACGGGTATGGGAGGATCCAGGGGAGTACTGGGTCGTGATGCTGGACCCGGAGGACAATGAGTTCTGCGTCCAGTGAGCCCCTGCGCCCCGCTAGGTCTTTACCACTACCGGAGATAGGTCTGCGTGCCCCGCATCGTGTTCCACGTGGATATGGACGCGTTCTACGTGAGCGTCGAGCGGCGGGAGAATCCGGACCTGAATGGCAAGCCCGTGATCGTCGGGGCGGACCCGAAGAGCGGAACGGGTCGCGGGGTCGTCATGGCGTGCAGCTACGAGGCTCGGGAGATGGGAATCCGAAGCGGCATGCCCATCGGCATGGCTTGGCGGAAGGTGCCGACCGCTGTCTACCTCCGGCCGAACTACGAACTGTACGGAGCGGTCTCCGAGAGCGTGATGAACGTCCTCCGGTCCTACGCGGACATCCTCGAGCATGTGAGCATCGATGAGGCGTTCCTCGACGTGACCTCCAAGGTCCGCGGGTTTGACGATGCCCTGGAGTATGCGGCCCGTGTCAAGGCGGCGGTCCGAGAACGAGAAGGATTGGCGTGCACGATCGGGGTCGCTCCGAACAAGTCGATCGCCAAGATCGCGTCGGACCTCGCGAAACCGAACGGCCTGCAGGTGGTCCGCCCGGAAGAAGTCGTCACGTTCTTGGATCCGCTCCCCGTCACGAAGATCAGCGGCGTGGGGACGAAGACCGCCGAGCTCCTCGAGCGAGTGGGAGTCCGCACGATCGGCGAGCTCGCAGGCTTTCCCGGCGCCGAGCTGAAGAAGATTCTCGGCAAGAACTCGGTCTGGCTTTGGGGCATCGCTCGCGGACTCGAAGAGCTTCCGGTGGAGGAGCGGCCGGATCCCAAATCGATCAGCGTTGAGCGTACCTTTGACCGGGACGTGTCCGAGTGGACCGTCGTCAGAGAGACGCTCCGCGACGTCGCCCACAACGTGTTCCTTCGAGCGCGCGCCCAGGGCGCGACCTTCCGGACGATTGGAATCAAGATCCGCTTCGAAGGATTTCAGACTCACCTGCGGGAACGGACGCTTGCATCGCATGTCCTCGACGAGGAGGTATTGGTCAACGTCACGCAAGAGCTCGCCCAGGAATTCGCGGACCGTAAGCGCCGGGTCCGGCTCTTGGGGGTGCGGGTGACGCACCTGCAACGTCCGAAGACGAAACAGCCGCAGC
>VBLR01000010.1 GCA_005878665.1 Methanobacteriota archaeon
CCGCCGACAACCTCGACCAGCGAAGCACCGCCGTCTCACTCGACCGCCTGGGGTCATCGGATTCTCGCTCTTCGGTCTCACGAATCTCGCTTGAAATCACCGCGTTCGAGCCGTCCCGACTGTCGGAGATTCTCCGCGTCGTGTCCTACCTCGGCGGCGTGCAGCCGATTTTCAGCTTCGGGCAGTCGGGATCCGTGCGGGTCGAGCTCGACAAGAGCACCCTCCCGTTGCTCGCGCGCACACCCGGAGTCATGTACGTCGATCGATTCGTACAGCCGACCGTTTCGAATGACATCGCACGATGGGTCATCCAGAGCGGCGACACGGTCAACTTCGCGACCCCGGTCCACGATCACGGCATCTACGGCACGGGTCAGCTCGTGACCCTCGGCGACACGGGCCTCGACTTCGGTCACCCCGACTTCGCCGACCCGAACCACACCACTCCCGGTCCCGACCACCGCAAGGTCAAGGACTACTACAGCCCGCCGTGCCCGGTGGGCGGATGCAACAACCACGACGATGGCATCAATCACGGAACGCACACCTCGGGATCGATCGGAGGCGACGATGGCGTCTGGCATGTGTACAACGGAGACGCGAGCGGATCGAACGGTACGACCGGTCCGCACGACGGCCAGGCATTCGACGCGTCCCTGGAGATGCAAGACCTCTCCGCGGATGGCAACTCGATCAATTTCAACTCCGTCACCGACCTCTGGCAGATGGCCAAGGATCGAAACTCCTCGATTCACTCCGACAGCTGGGGAAGCTGCTGCAATGCGTACATCCAAGAATCCGCCGACACGGACCAGTTCATCTGGAACAACCAGGACTTCCTCGTCGTCTTCGCGGCAGGGAACTGCGGCGGGGGCGCCTGCGGACCTGTCGGTCTCCACACGATGAACCCGTTCGCGGAAGCGAAGAACGTGATCGCGGCCGGCGCCACGTTCAACGGGATGGGCCTGGAGGATGTCGCGGACTTCAGCAGCCGCGGGCCGTCCGCAGATGGCCGGATCAAGCCCGATGTCATGGCGCCCGGGGTATCCGTATGGTCGGCCCAAGGCGCCGACCCGTTCGGAGACGGCACGAGCTACTTCCAGTTGAGCGGCACGAGCATGGCCACACCGACGACCGCGGGAGCCGCGACCCTGGTCCGGCAGTATTTCATGGACGGATGGTACCCGACGGGTAGCCCGCAACCCGCGAACGGCTTCACGCCCTCGGCGGCTCTCCTCAAGTCGATGATCATCAACAGCGGCCGCGAGATGACCGGCACGGGTGCGTATGCCTTCGGCGAGACGCGGTACCCGAACTTCGACCAAGGGTTCGGGCGCGTCACCTTGGACGACGCAATGTTCTTTGCCGGCGATGCCCGCGGCCTGTCGATCGACGACCATCGCTCAGGCATCAACACGGGCGACACGGTCACGTACTCCCTCGCGATCGGGGACCCCTCGGAGTCGGTCGAAGTCACCCTCGTATGGACCGACTTCCCAGGCACCGCCGGGTGCAGCGTGTGTCTCGTGAACGATCTCGATCTCGCGATCACAGCCCCAGATGGCACGGTGTATCGGGGCAACCAGTACACGGGCTCGAACCCGGGCGAATCGACGCCGAATCCCGCGGGGCGCGACGCCACAAATAACGTCGAGAGCGTCCTCGTCCTCACGGGTGTGCAGGTCGGCCTGTGGACCATCTCGGTATCCGGTTTCGATGTGCCTCAGGGACCGCAGTCGTTCGCGCTCGTGATGTCCGGTGGGATCTCGACGAACCGCGGCGTGATCGGAATGGATCGCAACGTGTACCAGTCCAATGCAACGGTGGGCATCAAGGTCATCGACACGGGCCTGAACGTGGACCCCGGCGCTCCGGACACGGTCGACATCAACATGACGAGCACCACGGAGACCACGCCGGAAGTCGTCACGGTGACGGAGACCGCGAACTCCAGTTCGGTATTCGCGGGGTCCATCAACCTGGTGAACGGTCCCGGAAATCCAGGTGACGGACTCCTTCAAGTCGCCAACGGCGACACGATTACCGCCGAGTACTATGATAACGATGACGGGCTCGGCGGCAGAGGACCCACGACCGACACCGCACTCGTCGACGACACGCCGCCCGTCATCAGCGGCGTGGGCGTATCGAACGTTCGGTTCAACCGCGCGACGATCGGGTGGACGACGGACGAGCCAGCAGACTCGTTCGTTTCCTGGGGCACATCGCCTCCGTTCCCGGATTCACTTTCTGATGCACGTCGCGTGGCGAGCCATTCCCTGACGTTGCGGAACCTCCTCGAAAACACGACCTACCTATTCTACGTGCGTTCTACGGACGAAGCAGGCAACACCGCGACGGACGACAACGGCACGAACTTCTTCACGTTCACAACGCCACCGCGGCCACCGACCGCCCCCGCCAGCACCGAGTGGCCGACGTTCCAGAACAACCCGCCGCGGCAAGGCGTGTCACCCAGCGTCTTCCTCCCGCCTCTCACCCTCCGGTGGTCCGCCGGCCCCTACCAGACTAGCCGGTGGAGCAGTCCGATCTTCGCGGACGGGACGTTGTTCGAGACGACGTGGGACGGCCACCTCCGAGCCCGCGATCCGTACAGCGGCACGATCCAATGGGATCGCAAGCTCGGCTTTAGCGGCGCCCGTACCGGAACCCCGTCGTTCGACAATGGAGTCCTGTACGCCGCGTTCGCAGGGCAATCCAGCGACCAACTGTACGCGTTGGATGCGACGACGGGCGACACCCTGTGGGTCGTCGACCGAAGCGTCGGGGTCGATGTCAATCCGTACCTGCCGTTGCTCGCCACGGACGGACTCGTCTTCGGGCTGGCGTGGAGTGGCGAGATTTTTGCGATTGAAGAGGCAACCGGAACACTCGCGTGGTCGTACCAGACGGGTGACCTCCCCTGGGGCGGCGTCGCCGTATCCGGCGGCGTCGCGTATGCAGGCGGTACCGGACAACTCGCGGCTCCGATGCTGTACGCGGTGGATGAGTTCTCCGGGGCGCTCGTCTGGTCATCCGGAGTTGATGACACGATCGCGATGCCACCACTCGTCGCTCAGGGCAACGTCTACGCGGGGACATATTCCGGGACGATGTATGCGTTCGACGCTGCGACGGGGGCCCTCGCCTGGCGGACGAGCAGCTTTGGCCTCCTTGACTTCGCGACCCCTGCATACGACGGTGCTTCCATCTACTTTGGATCTTGCGGCGGCTGCTTGTTGGGCCCCGACGAGTACGTTGGCCTCGACGCCTCAACCGGAGCGATCTTGTGGCGGACGCCGGTGGGACCAGTCGGCGTGTCCGTCGCATATGCAAACGGACTGCTCTACGGGGACTCCTGGGACGGCAACTTGCGCGTTCTCGACCCGCTGGACGGATCGACCGTCGCGATTTACAATCTAAATGCCGCCTCGACGTCGGTGCCCGCGATTTCCGATGGGTGGGTCTTTGTCCAGAACAACAATGGGAACATGTTCGGATTCCTTGGGCAGGTCGCCGTCGGGGTCCTTGTAAGCCCGTTGACTCAGGCGCAGGACTCCGTCCCGTCGAATGTCGTGTCGTACCGACTGAGCCTCGAGAACATTGGATCGTCGGGTCCCGACACATTCGACGCCACGTCGACGCCCGGGGCCCATGGTTGGCCGATCGCCTTCTATCAATCGGACGGAGTCACTCCGCTTCCGGACACAGACGGGGACGGCGTCCCCGACACCGGGACGATGGCGACCGGCGCAAAGGTCGATGTCGTCGTGACCGTCACAGTCCCCGGCAACGTGAACCCCGGAGATTCGGAGCGGTCGTTGCTCACCTTCACGTCGTCGAACGACGTGA
>VBLR01000011.1 GCA_005878665.1 Methanobacteriota archaeon
ATCCCCGGCCTGACGGCGACGGGAATCGTGGCGGAAATCCAGGTGCCCGCGAACGCTCCGCTTGAAATCGTTGATCGGACGGATGTGACGGCGAGTTCGCATGCGGATCCCCTGGCCACCGCGGTGAGTTCTGTCGTCATCGAGCTCCTCGGGCCGCCCTCGCCGGAATGGCCCCAATTCCATCACGATCGGGAGCGCGGCGGGATCAACCCCGTGCCTTTCCAAATGGACCTCACACCGCGGTGGACCGCGTCGCCAGGCGGCTTCGAAGAACGATGGACGGCGCCGGTGATCTCCGGTCACACCGTCTTCTTCGAGGAGATGGAGGGGAACCTCGTCGCCGCGGATCTCGGGACCGGCGAAATCAAGTGGTCGGTCTCCCTCGGGGACTCCGGATGGGTCACGGGGACTCCCGCCGTCGCCTACGGGGTCTCTATCTTTGCGGTCGATGAAGCGACCGGAGCGCTCGTCTGGCGCGCCGATTCGAACGTCGGGTTCACGTTCCGGGCCTCGACGACGATTGCAGTCGCCGCGGGCAACGTCTACTGGTATGATTTCCTCGGGAATTCGGTCCACGCGAACGACGCGCTGACCGGCGCACCCGTGTGGACGTACCCCATGGCAGCCACCGTCTACCAAGGGCCCGCGTACTGGGCCGGCATGGTGTACGCTGCGGACGGCGCCGGCAACGTCGTGGCTCTTGACGCCTTCACGGGCAGCCTGATCTGGCAAACGACCTTGCCCTCCTACGTCGTCGCGGCCCCCGCGGTCGCCGGCGGCGTCGTCTACGTGGGCGACGGGGCCGGGACGATGAACGCGCTGGATGCGCTCACCGGAGCCCTGATCTGGTCGACCCCGGGACTCGGACCGTTCATCGACACCTCGACCCCCGTGGTCGCCGAAGGGCTCGTCATGTTCGGGACGTTCGCCTTTGACTTCTTCAGCGGAGACATGGTGGCCTTGGACGTGAACACGGGCGCCGTCGTCTGGGACAATTTCATCCCGGGCGGAGCCGTCGGGACCTCGCCCGCGTACAACAACGGGACCGTGTTCGTGAGCACGTGGGACGGGAACCTGTACGCGTGGGAGGCTTCCACGGGCACGTTGCTGCAGCAACTCTCGCTGTCGCCTCGCGGCAGTTCGTCTTCCGTCGCGTTGGCGGACGGGTACCTCGTCGTGGGCGACCAGGCGGGCGGCATCGACGGCTTCAGTTTCGTCGGGGCCGGCGTGGCGGCGACCGTGTCGGTCAACCCACCCACGGCCGATGTGGCCGTGACGAGCGGTGTCGTGCTGAACGGTCAAGCTCAAGACATCTACGGCAACACAGTGGGAGGAGCCAGCTTCAGCTGGTCTTCGATGAACGGACTCGGGACCGTGCTCCCCGTGAGCCCGTCGGGAGACCGAGCGATTTACATCGCCGGAACCGTGGCGGGAGCCGACACCGCCGTGGCGATGAGCGGCTCGGTTTCCGGGACCGCGACGATTCACGTCCTCCCGGGCGCCCTCGACCACGTGGAGGTCATCCCTGGCGTCGCGAGCGTTGTCGCAGGCGGGCAACTGACGTTCGGTGCGGAAGCACGAGATCGCTTCGACAACACCGTGGCCGGTGCAAGCTTTACTTGGGGCGTCGTCGGGGGCATCGGCACGATTTCCGCGGCCGGCGTCTTCACGGCGTCGACGACGACCGGCAGCGGCGTCGTCACCGCGACGACCGGATCAGGAGCAAATGCGCGCACGGGTTCTGCTCCGGTCGAGATCGTCCCGGGCGCGCTGGCCACTCTCGAGGTGAACCCATCTGCGGTCACGATCGTCGCGGGGTCGTTCCTCTTGGTCAACGCGGAAGGCTTCGATGCGTATCACAACCAGATCTCCGGGCTGACCTTCGCCTGGACCTCGACGATCGGCAGCGTCACGCCGACGGGGAGCGGGGCGCCGACGGCCGTCTTGACGGCGGGCTACGCCGCGGGCTCGGGCACCATGTCCGTCGCGTCGGGCGGACGGACCGTCCTCGTCACGGTGACGGTTGTACCGGGAGCCGTGAGTCGGATCGATGTCTCGCCGGGTTCTGCCACG
>VBLR01000012.1 GCA_005878665.1 Methanobacteriota archaeon
TCGGGTGATCTCGTTGAACGGTCAGCCGGATGGCGCGTTCCCGGGGCGGATGCCGGAGCCGATCCCGGATCACCTCGGCGACCTGATGCACGTCGTCTCGGAGGTCCACGCGGATCTCGGGATCGCCCACGACGGAGACGCGGACCGCGCGATCTTCGTGGACGACAAAGGTTCGTTCGTCCACGGCGACAAGAGTCTGGCGCTCCTCGCGAAGGCGGCAATTCAGGGCCGCGGCGGGACCGTCGTCACACCCGTGAGCACGTCGAGCCTCATCGACGACGTCGTGCGCGCCGCGGGAGGACGCGTCGTCCGGACCCGCGTCGGTTCGCCGATCGTCGCGCGGACGATGTTCGAGACCGGCGCCGCGTTTGGCGGCGAAGAGAACGGCGGCGTCATCTTCCCCGACCACCAGTTCTGTCGGGACGGCGCGATGTCCGCGGCGAAGATGCTCGAGCTCCTCGCGCGCGAAGGCAAGAGGCTGTCGTCCCTCGCGGCCTCCCTCCCGCAGTACCATCTCAAGAAGGCGAACGTCTCCGTTCCGGTCGAGAGACGCGATGCCATCCTCACGTCCCTCGTCGAACTCACGAAGGGCCGGAAGGTAGACACGACAGACGGCGTGAAGATCGTCGAGGCGGATGGCGCTGTCCTCGTGCGTCCGTCCGGGACGGAACCGATTTTCCGAGTGTACGCCGAAGGTCGGACGCCGGAACGAGCGGAGGCGCTTGCCGCGGAAGGCGTGGATCTCATCAAGAAGGCGCTAGCCCGTCGGTAGAGGCCCGGCTGCGATGAGGATGATGTACGCCAACACCGCGCCGGAGGTCGTCGAGACCAGGTTCACGGTCTTCTTGTCCATGAGGCCGCGGCGTTCCAACGTGGCGCCGAGCACGCTGTCGAACTGACAGCCGAGGAATCCAATGGCCATCGGGATCAGCAGATACCAAGACGCCTCCGGCATCGTCGGAATGACCGTGAGGTTCCATAGCCGAGAAACATACGACAGGACGACCCAGCCTGCGACCGATGTGTAGGCCGCGGCTCCGAACGCACACAGCTGGCCGAGCCGCGAAACCCCTCCGTCGGTCCCGGGTGGGACGGTCTCACGGGTCGTGATGAGGACCGTCTTCTTGGAGAGCACCCCAATCTCACTTGCGAGTGTGTCCGCACCGGCGACGGACAGCGCGGAGAGGAAGATGATGCCACTGATGACTTTCGGGAACGCCGTCGGCATCGTGAGGGCGATCACGGCGACGGCCATCGGGGCGAATCCGTTCGCGAACACGTTCGTCGACTTCCGCTCGCCTCGGAGGCCCTCTTGGACGCCGAGTGCCTCCTTGAGGGCGAATCGGTACCGCGTCGCGAGGAAGCTCGAGAGCAGGAAGAACAGGAGGAGGAACAGCCACGTCACGTCGCCGAAGATCCCGATGACCATACCGACGACGAACGCCGCGAGGCTGCCGTCCCACGTGAGGACATTGCGCCGGTACGCGAGGGCGCTCAAGGCCCCGGTCAGTAGGGTGCTGACGAAGACCAAGGGCACGAAATCCAGCGGCATTGGCGCGGGCAAAGTGGGGTCCCGTTAAAATCCTTCCTTCTGGGTGAGGAATTTGGCATCGAAGTCGAACAAGAAGGCGGCTCATGCCGGCCCGGTCAGCGTTCCAAGGGATTGCGAGGCAGCTACGGCGATCGAGGCCGACCGCAGTGTCGGCAATATGAATCCTCGGGCCCGAGCGGCGTCTTACAGTTCGGACATGGCTCGACTGCGATTGTGGGATCGAGCGGTGCGGGGAGAACCGGTCGAGCGCTGGATGAAGCGTTCGACTTTCGGATTGCCCAGAATATCAGAATTGCGTCGGCGGTTAGTCCGGTGATGAGGATTGCAAGAACTGGAACCGTGAGCCCGGCTGTCAGAGAAGACTCCGTCGGGAAAGTCTGGAATCCTGAAAGCATGTGCTCGAAGATGGGATTGACTGAATCATACATGGCCGCGTCGACCGTGAGGAGGATGAGCCAGTACCGTGCCTCCGACTCATCGACGACGAGGGCGATCTTGAATATGACTGCGTCTGACCCGAGGAACGCCATCGTGAGCGCACTGTGATTCGAGATCCGCCGCGAGGTGGGCCCCTCAAACCGTTGCGCGCCTGGGTCGGTTGAGGTGATGATGGTCGAGATGTTCTGAGCCGCGGACTGGAAGTAGGAAGGGTCCTCACGGACCGTCGGGTCGCGGTCGGTATCGACGAAGATTGTGGTCACAACGTTCCCTGACGGACCCGTGAGTTCAAGTTCGAAGATGGAGCCGTTCAGATTGACGTTGGTAGCTCTTTTCCAAGTCGTGGGGACAGGAATTCGGAAACCGGACGGATGCTGAAAGGTCGCGAATTCCACGCCGGGCACGGGCAGCGTGCTGTCAACGGTGAAATTCCATTGAGTCGAGATCGTCCCGGAGGCCGCGACCAACGTGACCGCGACCGTTTGCGCGCCGTCGGTCACGGCCGTGTCGAGGTCAGCCCGCAACACATCCCCTGTCAGAATTCGCGTGTTCAAGCTTCGGCCATTGAGGTCGATTGCAACCTGAGACAAGCCCGACAACTGCGTTCCGCGATGGAGCTGGGCTTCGATGAACGCGGGCGAGAATCCGAGGACCGCGTCGGGTGCCGGATACGCCGCACTGAGGAATGGACGCAGCGAGACCCGACGGACCGGATCCGCGACAACGAGACTCTCCCCATCCGCCGCCGCCCCCATAAATTGGATTGGCGAATCGAGCGAAACAGTCCCCAAGCGGGCGCCGGTAGAGGTGTTGAACGCCCACACGGTGTCCGCGGTACCCGCCCCGAATGTTTCGAGGTAGACCGTCTGGCGGTCCGGGGAGAGCGCCGTCAAGGCTGGGTACGGCGCCGTCCCAAGGAGTCCAAGTCGATTGAGCGAAACGGCCGAGGCCATCTCGACTCCGTAGCCATAGCCATAGGGCCCTCCCAACGCAAGGTAAATCACGCCTTGCTCCCAATTGACGGCTTCCATCTGGAAGTTGATTCCGAGGTCATGATCATCGATGGCCTCAAAAGTTGGCGTGTCATTGATCGAGGCGAATCGTTGGATTTTCACGGGATCGGTTCCGACGTCAATTACAAGGAAAGCGGTGCCGTTCGGTGCTGCCTCGACAATGGCCAAAGAGAGATACGGTCGAACCGTTGCCAACGTGGCGCCGGTAGTTTCGTTGATGAAATGGACGAGCCCGTCAGAGGCACCGCTCACAACCAGTCGGTCGGGTCGCGAGTGACGAACACTCCAGGGAGCGAATCCAAGCTCGATCGTTCGAGTGACGGACCGGCTTGCGATGTCGATGACAGCGATCTTGGTATCGCCAGAGAGCGCCGCGTATAGGGTCGAATCATCCGCGCTCAGGTCGAGCGACATTGGCGCGGCTCCCACGTGTAGGTCGGCGATGGTTTCGCCGCTCGTGGTGTTGATGAAGAGGAGATCGTCGGAATACACGTTCGCAAAGAAGAGAAGAGGAAGATGCGTGTCGACGAGGAACTGTTGGTTCCCGTTCTGTCGCAGTGTGGCGGGGGCTACGGTTGCCCCTCTAGCCGGTACCCCGGCGAGGAGAATCGGGCCGAGAATGAGAAGGACAAGCCAAGCCTCCGTGCGGCCCTCCACGTCTGCACCGGTACCATGACGATTTGCGGGATTCGATATAAAGATGTAGGAACCCTGCACGTCGAGCCGCAAGGATGTCCTGCCGCTATCCGAACCAGGAGTCCAGGGACCGTTGTTTTTGTTCCGCTCGTGTGCTCCCGAACTTCTCGAGCGCCGCATTGATCCGGTCGGGCGAGAAGTCGTGTTCGTCGCACAGCATGTGCCGGACGCCATCGGCATCCGGATCGCGGAATCGGAGTTCGACGTTCGGCAGGACGTTCGGCTTCAGGAAGATTTCGCGGACCTCGTCCTTTGATTCTATGTCGACGCCGAGTTCTACGAGGGCCGGCCCGAGCGTTCCGTGTTTCTTGATCAGCGCGAGCGCCTTCTTCGGCCCGATTCCTTTCACGCCCTCATTGAAATCCGTGCCGATCAGCAAGCCCATGTCGACGAGCTGCTCGCGCGTGATGCCCAGGTTCGCCAACGTGGACTCGAGGGAGATCTCCTCCGGTTGGACGTCCACGTAGACATCCTTCCGAGGCAACTTCCGGCGACCGCTGATCGCGAGGTTCTTCACGAGCCGCGGCGATCCGAACAACAGGGAATCGAAGTCCTGCGACGCCGCCGCGTATGCCACGCCGCTCTGGGCCATCGCGCTCGCCTGCGCCTCCCCTTCCGCGGGCGCCTGGACCCACGGGATTCCGAGCAACTCCAAGAGTCGCTTCGACTGGTCGACCATCTCATCCGTCAGCCGCGAGGTCTGCATCGCCTTCGTGC
>VBLR01000013.1 GCA_005878665.1 Methanobacteriota archaeon
GCTTCGAAGCCGAGCGGCTGTCGGGCATCCGGATCGCGAACGTCGATTCGATGGAGGCCGCGGCGCGAGCCATCCTCCGGCTGGGGCCCGGCGCGGTCCTCGTCAAAGGAGGTCACACGAAAGGACCCCTCGTCGACGTCTTCTACGACGGCCGACGAATGCGTCGACTTCGCGGGCGTCGGTACGCGAAGAGCCTCCACGGCGCCGGCTGCACGCTCGCCGCATCGACGGCGGCGTACCTGGCCCTCGGACGACCCCTCCTCGAGGCCGTCGAATCGGCCCGCCGGAAGGTCGCCATCGGGTTCCGGGAGTCGTACCGAGCCGGTCATGGCGTCGAAATCATCAATTCCCACGCGGTCCCGGATTGACGAAACCCACCTCCCGAAGGCGCCCATTCGTGCCTGCACGCATATTATCAACGCGCGAAAGACCGCCCACAAACTTCAAGTAGGCTGACCAAAATCCAACCGAGGGCCGACATACGCATCCGGTTGGGCGCCCCATGCCATCGAATAGCGCGGGCAGATCCAACGACGGCGCGGTGCCGGGATAGCTGATTCGTGGAGGCGAGGACGATACACAGTCCTGGGAGAGGCGCGGGCGTCACCGGGCCCGAGGCGTATTCACACGGGGGTGGACGCCACGCGGATCGCACTCTTCACGGATAGCTACCTGCCGACGGTCGACGGCGTCGTGACGTCCGTGTTGACGACCCGCCGCCAGCTCGAGGCCCACGGCCACGAGGTCGTCGTCTTCGCGCCGGAAGATCCCCGCCGCAGGGGGAAGAGGGAGCCCGGGACGATCTACGTCCGGGCGAAGGAGTTCCGCCACTATCCGGGATACCGGCTCGCCATGTTCCCCGGCCGGGAGACGGACCTGATCAAGGAGATGGGGATCGACGTGATCCACATCCACGGGGTCGGCTTCGTCGGGATCAAGGGCATCTGGGCCTCTTGGCATGCGAAAGTCCCCCGCGTCTCGACGTTCCACACGATGATCCACGAGACGCTGGCATTCTACTCTCCGTTCGGCCTGAACCTCCATCTCCTCGAGCGGGGGCTGCGCTTCTACCTCCGCGTCTTCTTGCGGAAGACCCACGGCGTCGTCGTGCCGAGCCGCGCCATCCTGGACGAGATCCTCGCCCTGTCGCCTGCGGCGAAGATCGCCGATGTGATCCCGACCGGCGTGGACACCGACCGGTTCCGGCCCGGGACCTCCGGCCAAGGCATCCGGACGAAATGGGGCCTGAACGGCCACGACGTGATCCTGCACGTCGGACGCGTCGCGCCGGAGAAGAATCTGACGACGCTCATCCACGCGTTCCCCAAGGTCCTCGAGGCGAACCCGGACACGAAACTCATGATCGTCGGCACGGGGCCGTACATGGAGAAGTACTACGACCTGGTGCGGCACCTGGGCCTCTCCGGGGATGTGATCTTCACCGGCTTTGTCCCGGACGCGGACCTGCCGAAGTACTACGCCGCCGCGGACGCGTTCGCGATCGCGTCGAAGTTCGAGACCCAGGGCCTCGTCGTCCTGGAGGCGCTCGCCTCCGGCCGGCCGGTCGCCGGCGCGAACTACCGCGCGATCCCCGAATTCGTGCGCGAAGGGGTGAACGGCGCCCTGTTCGAGCCGAACGACGTGCGCGGCTGCGCCGCCGCCATCCTCCGCTGCCTGCGCGAGCCCGACGGGATGCGCGAAGCCGCCCGGGAAACCGCGCTGCGCTTCTCCGTCGAACGGTGCACGCGGCGGCTCGAGCGAGTCTACGATCGCCTCGTGGCCGCGTGAGGCGGATGGACGAGCCCCCCGGGGCGCGCACCGCGGTCGGCCCTCGTCGGTCTCCGCGAATCTCTGTCATCGTGCCTACTTGGAACGAAGCGAAATACCTCCCGACGCTCTTCGAATCGCTCCAACACCAGACCGTCACGCCGGATGAGGTGATCGTCGCGGATTCTGGCAGCTCGGACGGGACGCCCGAAGTCGCCCGGGCCGCTGGGGCGACCGTCCTCGAAGGGGAGAGGCGAGGCCCCGGCGAGGGGCGGAATCGGGGTGCGCGGGCCGCCGCCGGAGACGTGCTGCTCTTCGTCGACGCCGACTGCCTCCTGCCGTCGAACCTCGTCGAAACCGTCTTCCTCGCCCTCGGAGACCCCCACATTGTGGGCGGCGCCACCGGTTTCGCCCCCGCGAAGGGAAGACGGATCGAGCGGTCCCTGTTCTACTTCGCGAACGCCTACCAGCGGGCGATGACGATCTGGGGCCTCCCGCACAACGCCGGGTATTGTTTCTTCTTCCGCAAATCGGCGTTCGAGACGCTCGGAGGGATTCGAGAGGACCTCGTCTTGAACGAGACCCACGATCTGGCGATCCGGTCCCGATCGATCGGACGATTCGTCATCCTCACGATCGTGGTGGAAACCTCGATGCGCCGCTTCCGCACGTACGGGTATTTGCGGACGATCCTCCAGGAATACGTCGCATCGACGATCCTGTACTACGCGACCGGCCGGACCCCGCGAGAGCTCTTCCGTCCGGCGCCCGCGCGGTGAGGTCTACGGCGGGTGCGCGGCCGACGCCTCGATCCGTCGGCGTCGAACCCACGAGGCGAGGAACGATAAGGCGACCACGATTGCAACGAGCGCGAGCGTGATCCACCGGGCCGTCTCGACGTCGTACGCGAGTCCGATCACGAAGACGACGTACAAGAGGACCGCGTATTTTGCGAGGCCTCCGAGCGAGACGTAGGCCATGGACCGTCGATACCGCCATCCGAGGGTCGCGATGAACGCGCCCACCATCGGGATGACGGGCACGGCTCGATTCATCAGGATGACCCGTTCATCTTGGACCAGGAGGAAGCTCGTCCATTTCTTCATCGCCCGTTCCAGCCAGTGCGGCATCCTCCGACGTTGGACGACCCAGCGTCGGACGGCGGCGTAGAGCAAGCTCGTCCCGACGACGTCGCCCGCCACGGCCATCGCCAGTAGGAGGCCGGCCCACGCGATCGGGCCGAGCGGCTCGGGCCGATACGTGTACGTGAGCACGATCCAGACTTCGGGCAGCGCAGGGAACAGCGCCGCATCCAGTGCGAAGACGATGAGGAGAATCAGGAGGCTCCCGACCGGACCGAGCGACCCGAACAGCGCGGTCAGGAGCTCGTCCAGGGAGGCCATCGGCGGGCCTCAGTAGAGCCGCGAGATCGACACCATCGTGACTTGGAAGACGAGGGTCCGGCCTTTCGTCGGCGTGTTGTAGTTGACCGTATACGTCCCCGCGACCGTGTCCACTCCCGTCACGACGAAGACCACGCTTCCCCCCGCGCTCTTCTGGCCGACCCGATCGACCTGAGCGGACGTCAACAGGTGATGGACGAGGATCACCCCTTCGCCGTTGTTCGCCGCGTCGTCGATCGAGACCACTTGGGCGTCCCACGCCCCGTAGGGCCGCACGAGCTGACCCGGGATCGGGCTGTTCGTGACCGTCACGATCGTCCCCGCCACGCTCACGGTCGCGGTCCATCCCCAGAACGGATCCGTCACGTTCGTCCCCGACGCGGGGGTTGCCTGGTACTTTGTCGCGAACGACGCCGCGTCCATCGTGACCCGCACCGGCACGGATTCGAGGAGCGGCTTGATGAAGATCTTCGTGGGATCCGCCAGTCCGTATCCGAGCGACGGCGGCACCGCGATCGTCCGCGTGTCGCCGATCGCGAGGCCCTGGATCCCGGTGTCGAATCCGGGGACGACCCCGCCGCTCCCGATCGTCACCGAGAGGGGCGCGTACGACGCGTGCCAGGCGAACATGAAGGCCTTCGGGTACGAGGCGTTGTCCCGCGCGATGGCCTGAAGGCTCGTATCGAACACGAGTCCATTCTCCACGAAGGTGCCGACGTAGTCGACTTGGACTTGGTCCCCGCCCTGGGCCCGCAACGGCGGCGCGGCGAGCTTGGGGACGACGTAGCCGTAATACACCCCGAGGATCGCGACGACCAGGATGACGACGCCCACGAACGACCAGAGCGTGCTCACGCCGTCGTCGTCCCGTCGGAGCGAGCGGGCCATGGTGGGTCCGGGCTAACCTAGGGGGCCGCCATAAACATTATGGTGCTCGCGTCGAAGCCTCGCGTACCGCCGCAAGAACGGGAGGCAATCAGTTGAACGACGTGTAGTAGATCGAGATCGTCTCTTGGTCGTACAGGGTCTGACTCGCGGTCGGGGACGGAAGGGCCGTCCCGTTCACGATCATCTGGGTCGGGGACCCGAACGACTTATGCCAGACGAGATAGAAATCTCCGATCGCGTACAGTCGGTTCACGGTCGTTTCGATGTGGATGAGACCCGACGTATCGTGCGTATGGACCGGTTCGAGACAGGAGCCGACGATGCCGGTGTTTGCGGGAATCGTATACGGCACGCTGCCCGAGAAGACGTTCAGCTGGGTGTGCCAGTGATAGACGTAAGCGACCCCCTCGACGCACGGGAACGGCTGGGAATTGGTCTGTGTCAGAAAGTAGGCGCCGACGCCGCCAACGATGGCGAGGGCGACGAGGGCGACCAGCCACGGCGATACGTGGATCGGTGCCGAAGCCCGCCGC
>VBLR01000152.1 GCA_005878665.1 Methanobacteriota archaeon
GAACTATTGGCTCGCGGTGCGGGACGACAAGACCGGCGCATTCCAGATGATCGGGAAGACGTTCAAGGGGCTTACGGATGAGGAGTTCAAGACGATGACGGAGCGGCTCCGTGGCCTCGCGACATCCGAGGAGCGATGGGGATTCCATGTCCGGCCGGAGACCGTCGTCGAGGTCGCGTACAACGAGATCCAGCGGAGCCCACACTACCCGAGCGGATTTGCCCTTCGGTTTGCCCGGATCGTCCGGATTCGAGATGACAAGGGGCCGAAGGATGTCGACACATACGATCGACTCAAGGACCTTTACGCGAAGC
>VBLR01000153.1 GCA_005878665.1 Methanobacteriota archaeon
CGTCAGGATTTCCGGCGCGTGAGCGCTCTGTCCAAAGGCGGTCAGGTAGATGCCCACGAGGGCGAGGCCTGCGCCGATCGCGACACCCACCGTCGGCACCTGAGAGAGGAGGATCCAGGCGAGCAGGCTCGATCCGACCGGTTCTCCCACGAGGCTGAGGCTCACCACGGGTGCCGTCACCCAGCGCAAGGCCCAATTGTACAGGGTGTGGCCGCCGATCTGGGGGATGATGGCCAACGCGGCAAAGAGGAGCAGTTCCCGCGGGAGGTTCCCCACCGGCGCGAGGCTCGACCCGAGCCCGATGGCGTAGAGGAAGAGGACCGCGGTCGCGCTCGCGTAGACGACGAACGCGTAATCCAGGAGGGCGACTCGCTGGCGCACCCGTCGGCCGAGGAGGAAATAGAACCCCGCCATCACCCCGCCGCTGAACGCCAAGATGTCCGCGTACAGGAGGCTCCCCGCGAAGCCGTAATCGGCGAGGGCGATTGACACGACGCCCGCGAAGCCGAGGACAATCCCGACGGCCATCCATCGGTTCAGGCGTTCGCGGAGGACGTAATGCGAAAGGACGCCGACCATCAGGGGATGGGACGTCACCAGGACGACCGACGAAGCGATCGATTCCCCTTCGACCTTGAGCGAGGAGATCCACAGGGCGAAGTGCGTCGCGAGGATCGCGCCGATGACCGCCATTATGGAAGCGTCTCGCCTCGAAATCTGGAACAGGGTATTCGGCTTCCGAAACGCACGGCTCCGCAGGAGGATCGTCGCGCCGATGATGCCCGTCGCAATCGCGAGGCGATAGAGAGCGATCGTGATGGGAGGCGAGTTCGACCACGTGATGAAGATCGAGGCGAAGGAGACCGAGACGACGGCCAGGCCGATCGCCGCGTACGGGCCGCCCCGCATCGACTCGGGACCGGACCGCGTCTATCTAACTCCTGTGGCGGGGCATCCTCGGTCACGCTTCCTCCAACGGCGCAAGGTCTTTCGCCCTTCCGAGCTATCGCGCGGAGCGAGGGAATCCATGCAGCTAAGTGACATCCAGAGGATCGCCGTGATCGGCGCGGGCACCATGGGGGCGGGGATCGCGCAGGCGTGTGCCGCGGCCGGATTCCAGGTGACGATGCGGGACATCGAGCAGCGCTTCGTGGACGGTGGCCTCCGCCGCATTCGGGAGCCTCTTCAGAAGCGGGTGGAGAGGGGCAAGATGGCGCAGGCGGAGGTCGATGGGATCCTCTCGAAGATCCATGGAGTCGTCCAGCTGAAGCAGGCGATCGACGGCGCGCAGCTCGTCATCGAAGCGGTCTTCGAGAAGATGGAGATCAAGAAGGAGCTCTACGCGGAGCTGGACCGTCTCTGCCCGCCCTCGGTCGTGTTCGCATCGAATACGTCGTCCCTGAGCATCACGGAGATGGCGACCGCGACGAAACGGGCGGACCGCGTCGTCGGCATGCACTTCTTCAACCCGGCGCCGGTCATGAAGCTCGTCGAGGTGATCCGCGGCTCCGAGACTTCCGACGACACCGTGCGGCTGATCAAGGACCTCTGCGCAAAACTCGGGAAGGAGGCCGTCGAGGTGAGGGAGTCTCCGGGGTTCGTCGTGAATCGGCTCCTCGTCCCCATGATGAACGAGGCGTTCAACCTCCTCCAGGAAGGCGTCGCCAGCGCGGAGGACATCGACAAGGCGATGAAGCTCGGTACGAACATGCCGATGGGGCCGTTCGAGCTCGCGGACTACACCGGCCTCGACATCGGCCTCGACGTGATGGAGGTCCTATTCCGCGAAACGGGAGACCCGAAGTTCCGTCCGTCGACCCTCCTCCGCAAGTACGTCCGCGCAGGGCGGCTCGGGAGGAAGTCCGGCCGCGGCGTGTACAGCTACCCGGGGACGTAGTCTGTCGTCCGCGGTTCGGCGCGTTGCGAGCGTCCTCCGCGAGCGTTGAGCGAGGCGCCTTGGACTACGGTGGAGGTGGGCCCTCGGGGCCCATCGGCTCCTGCGGCGGCATCGGCGGGGGCGAAGGCGGCATCGCCCGGGTGGGCGGCCTTCGTCGGCGGACCGCGAACACCCCGATAATCGCGACGAGGATGACGACCAAGAGGATCAGCCAGATCCACACCGGCAGGCCGAAGATGATCGAAGTGAAGAAGTTCCCACCCTGGTAGTTAGACGAGGTCAGGTTGAAGTTGTCTGTATTTCGGCCCGTGCTATCGTAATCTCCCACGCGCACCCAGTTGCCGACCTGTGCCGACCAGTAGTTCATCGTGTAGGTTGCATTCGCGGTATTCGTCTCTTTGATGGGGGTCGTCGTAAAGGTTCCGGCGGGCACCGTGATCGTCGCGTCGGATTTGACTTCGAAGGTCGTCGCCAACGTCGCATGGGCCCATGTCGTGGCGGTCGCGTTCGTCGACGAGGTCCAGACCACCGTGGAATCGGTCCAGGTGGCGCCCGCGGTCAGCGGCCAATGAATCGTCTGGGGTGGACTCCCTGCGATGACGACCGTTGTCTCGGTGGTCATGTTTAGGATGAGGATGGGGGGAACCACGGCGCGAATCTTCACAATGGCGAGATTGGCCGTGCTGAACCAGATATCCGGCTTCACTTCGTAGCTCAACCCCCCGCCGAACGGAATCTTGAGGTCCGCGGCCACGTGGTAGCACGGGTAGTCGGTTTGGTTCAGCGTAACCGACTCGGTCCCGGTGACGTCCAAGCGGAGGGTCCCGTTGATCGCCAATCCGCCTGAACCGGATACGAAGGAGTAAACCCAAAAGTCCCCGGCGGCCCAAGTGGGCTTGTCCATGTTGGCCCTCGCGGTCCCGGGAACGATTGCGAACGCCGCAACCAACAACAGGGCGAAGGCAGCCACCATCGCGCGGGCAGACCTATGCATCCATCCACCTTGCCGCCCGCAGTGAGGGCCGGGCCTATGAGCTTACCGGTCCGAGCCGGGGAACGTTCATCCTCATTCCGGTCATTCCTCGGCGGGAGGAGACAGTCATGCCTGGCTTCATCAAGACGGAGATGGAAGACCGCCTCGCCATCGTCACCGTCAACCGCCCGGACGCACTGAACGCGCTGAACTCGACGGTCTTGCGGGAACTTTCGATGGCGATCGAGCATCTGTCGATGGCCGCGGACGTCGGCGCCATCATCCTCACGGGGGCGGGGGACCGGGCGTTCGTCGCCGGTGCGGACATCAAAGAGATGGCGAACCTGTCGGGCCTCGAAATGCAACGTTTTTCCGAGATGGGCCGGCGACTCGGAGACGCGATGGCGGCGTGCAACAAGCCGATCATCGCCGCGATCAACGGATTCGCCCTCGGAGGCGGCTGTGAACTCGCCCTGGCCTGTGACATCCGGATCGCCTCCGTTCGAGCGGAACTGGGGCAGCCCGAAGTGAACATCGGCATCATTCCCGGATTCGGTGGAAGCCAGCGCCTCCCGCGCCTCGTCGGACCGGGCTGGGCGGCGGAGATGATCTACACGGGGGACCGCATCGATGCCGCCACGGCGGAGCGGATCGGCCTCGTGAACCGGGTCGTCGCTGCGGACCGCCTCCTGTCCGAGGCGAAGGCGCTCGCCCACAAGATACTAGAGAAGAGCCCCGCGGCGATTGCGCTCGCGAAAGCGTGCCTGCGAGCAGCGTGGGACATGCCTCTCTCCGCCGGTTTGGACTTTGAGACGGCGGCCTTCGGCATCGTCGGATCGACGGACGACAAGGAGGAAGGCATGCGCGCCTTCATCGAGAAACGTAAGCCCGCGTGGACGGGCGCCTGATCAGTACGACTCGAACTCCTCTTGCAGATCGATGACGACCTGCTCGAGAACTTCCTCGAACGAGGAGCTCCGGTACTCGCGCATCCCGCCCAGCTCACTCTGGATCCGGGCGATGAAGTTGTTTGAGCTCTTCAGGAATTCGACGTTCACGAGGGATTCTTCCATCGTTATCCGCTCCTGGGGGACGGTGCGGCGTGGGGTCCCATTCGGGCGTATCCGAGGTCCCTATTTAAGAGTTGCCCGCTAAGTCCGTCGGACACGAGCGATGCTCCGCGAGCCCCTCGAAACGCATCCGCGTCGCGGTTCTCCTCCGAACCTTTATTTAGCACACACCCTTTGGAGCGCTTCCTCGAACTGAGCGGAGTGAATCGTTGGGTAATGTCCGGCCGACGTACATCAAGCGGGTCGCCATCGAACTCGCGAAGCTGTATCCGAACGAATTCACGGACGACTTCGAGCACAACAAGAAGATGGTCTCGGAGCTATCCGACGTGCGGAGCATCCTGATGCGCAACCGGATTGCCGGGTACATCACCCGCTACCGGCAGCGGCTGGCCGTGTAGGCCCTCCGACCTCCCACGGTCCGAGGAGAATCGGAATCGATCCCCCATGCCCTACGCGGTCGAGACGCGCGACCTCACCCGAATCTTCGCCGGAAAGCGACATTGGCTCCGAAAGCCCGACCCCGAAGAAGTCGAGCGAGGGGTCGGTCCGACGACGGCCCTTGGCGGGGTGACGGTGCAGATCCCCGAAGGCGAACTGTTCGGGCTCCTCGGCCCGAACGGCGCGGGGAAGACGACGCTCATCAAGATCCTGTGCACGCTCCTCCTGCCGACGTCCGGAGAGGCGTTCGTCGCGGGGCACGACGTGACGAAGGACGTCTTCCCGATCCGACAGCGGATCGGCATGGTGTCCGGCGGCGAGACGACCGGGTACGGCCTGCTGACCGCCCGCGAGAACATCTGGATGTTCTCCCAGTTCTACGGCGTGCCGAGCAAGGTCGCGAAGGAACGCATCGACGGCCTGATGAAAGTGTTCGGCCTATGGGACCGTCGGGATGCGAAAGTCCGGACGCTGTCCACCGGCCAGCGGCAGAAGATGAACATGGTCCGCGGCTTCGCGACGGATCCGGACATCCTGTTCCTCGACGAACCGACGCTCGGTCTCGACGTGAATGCCGCGCGGATCATCCGCGATTATGTCATGAAGTGGCTCAAAGAGAATAAGGGGAAGACGGTCCTGCTGACGACCCACTACATGGCCGAAGCCGACGAAATGTGCGACCGAATCGCGATCATCGACAACGGCAAGATCCTTGCCTGCGACACCCCGGAGAACCTGAAGCGCACGGCGCGGATGGACACGACGTTCCAGCTCGAGGTCGACGCGCTCCGGAACACGGACGGCTTCACGGCCATCCCCGGGGTGAAGAACTTCTCCTCGAAGAACGATATCGGGAAGAACATGACGCACCTCACGTTCATCCTCGACGGCGAAGCGCCCGTCGCGGACATCCTGAGCCGCATCATGTCCCAGGGCTCGAAGGTCCATTCCCTCCAGAAGTCGGAGCCAACCCTCGAAGACGTCTTCATCCGGATGGTCGGGAGGGGATTCGAGTGAGGGAGGCGACCGTCCGGCGTGCGGACCTCCGGTTCCGTCTCGGCCTGAACCTCCGGAGCGTCGTCGGCCGGGCGTACCCGCGCGTGATCGGGGCGAACCGCGAGCCGTCCTGGTTGATCTTCGAGGTCTTCCTCCCGCTCCTCGGGATTGCGGCGTACGTGTTCATCTACCAGGCGTTCTACCAAGCGCAGGCCGCGGCGATCTGCCCGAGTCCCTGTACGCCGACGCCGGCCCAGCTCCTCGCGCTCCACCAGGCGGGCCAAAACCTGAACGCCCTCGTGGCGACGGTCGTCCTCGGCGGGACGATGGTCGCGTTCTGGCTCAACGTCCTCTGGTCCATGGCAAGCCAGCTGTACTGGGAGAAGGAGATCGGGAACCTCCAACTCTACATGATGGCCCCGATGAACCGGATGGCGCTCCTCGGCGGCATGGCGATCGGCGGGATGTTCATGACGTCGGTGCGCGCGCTCTCGACGCTCGTGGCCGGCATCGTCGTGTTCGGTGTCATCTTCTCGGTCGCGAATCCGTTCCTGCTCCTCGCCGTGTTCTTCGTCACGCTCATCGCCCTCTACGGGATGGGGATGATGTTCGCATCGTTGTACCTCCTTTGGGGTCGGGAAGCATGGAACCTCTCGGCCCTCATGGAAGAGCCGATCTTCTTCTCGAGCGGGATGTACTTCCCCGCGGGCGGTCTGTTCTCCATCCCCACCTGGGGTCCCGCCGTCGCGATTGCGGGGAGCATCGTCCCTGCGACCTTCGGCCTGGACGCGCTGCGCCAACTGACGTTGCCGGGGACCGCGCCGCTGCCGCTCCTGCCGCCGGTGACCGAATTAGAGATCTTGCTCGTCCTGGCCGTGGTGTTCCTGGTCCTCGCGCGCTACACCCTGGCCTATCTCGAGACCCTCGCGAAGAGGGAGGGGAAGTTGACATCACGGCATCAGTGAGCACGTTCTGGAGGACCTTCAAGGTCGCGGCCTGGCTCGGCTGGGAGATGGACTCGAACTGGACCGAGCCGTGGCTCTTCATCATCTACTCGATTGTCAAGCCGATCGCCGCGGTCTTCATCCTCGTCCTCATGTACGTCGTCTTCGCCGCGATCGGGAACGTCCGGCCGCAACCGCTGTTCGACTTCATGTACGTCGGGAACGCGTTCTTCATCTTCGTCGGCTCGACGCTGTTCGGGACGTTCCAGGTGATCCAGTCGGACCGGGAGTGGTACCAGACGATTCGGTACGTGTACATCTCGCCCATCTCGTTCTACGTGTACGTGATGGGCCGGGCCGTCTCCAAGATCATCGTCGCCTCCTTCGCGGTCGTGATTACCCTCGCCTTCGGCGCGTTCGTCCTCAATCCTCCCGTGCCGATCACGATCAGCTGGTCCGCCGTCCCCGTCTTCATTGTGAGCTTCATCCTCGGCCTGTTCTGTCTCCTCGCGATCGGCATCACCCTGGGTGGCGCGACGTTCCTCATGGCTCGACATACGCAGACCATCGCCGAGGCGGTCCCGGGGATCTTCTACGTGTTCTGCGGCGTCCTCTTCCCGCTGAGCGTCCTCCCGGGCGGCCTGAGTGACGTGGGGAAGGTCATCCCGCTGACCTATTGGTTCGACCTCTCGCGTCGGCTCCTCTTGCCCAGCGCGGAGTTGCAAGGGATCCAGACGGGCCTCGGCGGTTTCAGCGATCTCACGATCCTCGCCTTCCTCGCGATCTCGAGCGTGGCGTTCTTCGGGCTGAGCATCGCCGTCTTCAAGGCCGGCGAGTACCTCGCCCGGAAGGCGGGCAAGATCGACATGACCACGTCGTACTAGCCGCGGGACGCACGATGCGCCAGCTGTTCCCGACGATACGGATAGCGCTGGACCGCGCCGCACGTGGTGCACGTGACGACGACCCGGCCCCGTCCCACCCGGACCCGGGCGCTCACGGACGGCAACAGAAACGCGAGGCACTTCTTGCAGAACGACCGCTTGAAGGGGGCAGGCACCCGGACGTTGTAGCGCATCCCGATCCGACGCGCGAGCTCCACGTACCGTCGCGCTCGGCCGGCATGGCGCTGGAGCGCCTCGCCTTCGGCCAGGCGGAAGAGCGTCGTCATGCGCTCCAGGGCGATCCGCCGCTCCATGCCGCGGTGCCGTCGCTTCGCCATCGAAACAAGGACCGTTCGCGCACTTAAAATCCTTCGGAAGCCGCCTCTGGTTTCTTACCCCCAAATCGCAATGTCCCGTTCGAGAAATGGCAGCGCGTGCGGTCTTCGCCCGTTTCGTCGGTGTCGCCCTACTTGTCTATCTGGCTCTCCTGATCGCGGTCGTCGTTGTCCGCCCCGAGTTTTGGTGGCTTCCTGCCTTTTTCTTCGTCATTCTATGGATTTGGGGGTTTTCGCTCTCGCACGCATATGTGTTCACTCACGACGGAATTAGTTCGAGCAAGCGGTGACCGGCCTCGGTCTACGAATGCTTAAGGTGTGCACAACGTTTGGGCGCGGGGGATTCTCGTGCGCGACCGCGTGCGGCGTATTTTCCGGAATGTCAATGATGGACTCGACCTGATTGTATTCCTTAACTCGACCGAGCCGCACATCGACCGTTCCTTCTTCTACGCGACGGGCCTGACCGACGGTCTGTTCGAAGGCTGCGGCGCCTGGCTCACGCCGGACGGTCGATGCGAGATCACGACTTCCGCCCTGGAGGAACAGGCCGCGAAGAAGAGCGGTCTGCCGCTCCACGTGTTCCAGACCCGCAACGAGTCGACAAGCCGCACGAAGGGGGCGCTGAAAGGCCACCGGAAGGTCGGCATCAACGCGGCGGAGCTGACCCATGCCGCATTCCAACGGTTACAGAAACTGGCGTCCAAATCCACCCGGTTCGTCGATATTTCCGAGGCGGTCATGAAGACCCGGCTCGTGAAGGATCCGGGGGAAATCGAGCAGATCCAGCGGGCGTGCGACATCGCCACAAAATCTTTCGAGGAGACGCTGCCGTTCGTCCGGTCTGGTGTGACGGAAGCGGAAGTGGCCTCGGAACTCGTCTACCGAATGCAGAAGAATGGGGCCACCGGCCCCTCGTTTCACACGATCGTGGGCTCCGGCCCGAACGGGGCCGAGCCGCACTACACGGCCGGGGAGCGGAAGATCGAGCGGGGGGACATGATCGTGATCGACTTCGGCGCGATGTACCACATGTACTGCTCCGACGTCACGCGGACCGTCGTCGTGGGCTCGGCGTCGGAGGAGCAACGCCGGATGCACGACACGGTCGCCCGAGCCCAGGCGGCGGCGCTCGCGAGGATGAAGCCCGGCTCGAAGGGGAAGTCGGTCGACGCGGCCGCCCGGAACCTGATCGACGGGACGAAGTACAAGGGACGGTTCATCCACGGGCTCGGTCATTCGATCGGCCTCGCGGTCCACGACGGCGGCGCCTTGAACGCCTCGAGCGATCTCGTGCTTCGCCCGAACATGGTCTTCACGGACGAACCGGGGGTCTACGTCCCCGGATTCGGAGGCGTTCGGATCGAGGACGATGTCCTCATCACGAAGGCGGGTCCGCGGTACATGAGCACCGCACCGCGGGAACTGTTGGAGCTCTGACCCCATTCAGGTGAGCGGTCCTTCCTGCAACTCACGGGCGAGGATGCTCATTCGCATGACGTTCACGAAGCGACCGTCCTTGTAGATGTCCTCGCGGTGGACGCCCTCCCGCTGGAATCCGAGTCGCTCATACGTCCGGAGGGCCCGGGTGTTGTACTCGAGGACGTCGAGCGAGATCTTGTTG
Source organism: Methanobacteriota archaeon (assembly GCA_005878665.1). GTDB lineage: Archaea > Thermoplasmatota > Thermoplasmata > RBG-16-68-12 > RBG-16-68-12 > RBG-16-68-12. Next base: position 9,165 of record VBLR01000153.1, read on the forward strand.
AGCCCGAGCACGTCGAAGCCGTAGCGGAGGACGACCCGCATCGCCTCGGTGCCGTAGCCGTGCGACCAGAATGACGGTTCGCCGATTACGATCCCGACCTCTGACTTCCGATGGACCCGGTCGATCTTGTGCAGGCCCAGGTTCCCGACATGCTGACCTTCGACCTCGATCGCGAAGATCTGCTCGTCCGTCCGCCGTTCGTAATCGCGGAACCACCGCTCTTCCTCCGCGAGCGTCACGGGCGCGTCGCGGCCGAGGAACCGGATGATCTGCGGATCCGAGAACCATTTCACGCAGCGCCGGAGGTCCGTCGACGCGAGCGGCCGGAGGAGGACCCGCTCGCCGCGCAAAACCCGACGGGCTTCCAGCACGGCCTCTGCACGCGAGGGAGGTGCTAAAGAACTTTGCCCGTTACAGATTCGAAAGGGCGAGGGTCGCCTGGGTGACCCCGCCGTCATCGTCTCGGACCGTCAGCGTGACCGTGAACGAGCCGCCGGGACGATGCCCGTGCACCACCGCCGCGGTGACATCGAACGGCGCGGTGCCTCCCTGGCTCTGGGGCGGATCCGGGCCCATCCCGTTGTTCCAGAATGTCTCCCGAACGCTCGTCCCGTCTCCGAACTCCCAAGTCGCGATGAGATCGTCGCTGCCTGCATCGTGAAGGCTCGCGCGGAAGGTGATCCCGCTCCGGACGAAGAATGCGGGGAGGTCCGGTAATGTCCACGACCACGTCGTCGGGTGCCGGACATTGAAGTTGTGAAACATTCGAGTCTCCTGGCCATCCGGGAAGACGACGACGATCCATGCGGGGTTGTCTCCACCCATCTGGCCGTTCACGCGGTCGTTCAGGGGCGTATACGCGAGCGTGGCGGTGACATGTTCCCGCAGGGAGAACGTAAGGACGTCGGTCGTCGCGGCTTGTTTCGACGGGCTCCCGGGCTCCCGCGAGAGGTTGAGGGACGCAAGGAGGCCGGTGTCCGAGTCCACGGCGAAGGAGAGATCGTGCCATTTCTCGCCGGCGATTTCGATTCGGAATGCGGCCTGCGCGACGGCGTCGAGTTTCGTGATTTCGGGCGGCTGGTTCGCAATCGTCACGGTCGCATCGGCCTCGGCGACGTGCAGTCCATCGGACACCTCGACGACGGCCACGCCGGAGAAATCGTCCGTGTAGCGCATCTCGGCAGTCGGCACGGACGACCACGGCGTGTCGAACGTCCCGTCGCCCGTGAAGTCCCACCGGAACTGGAGCGGATCGCCATCGGGGTCCGTGGAGCGGCTGGCGCTGAGCAAGATCGTGTCGCCTTCCTTCCCGGTGTACGGGCCGCCCGCGTTCGGGAGCGGCACGCCTACCGGGACCGTCTCGACGAGCGAAGGCGCGGACGCCGCATCCGCGATGCCGTCACGGTCCATGTCGGATTCAGCCCGCGGCAGCTCCACGCGCCCCATGGCCAGGGTGGGTGCGACCAACGTATACGTTCGGGTCAGCGGCTCGTACACAGACGGATATTGAGGGTCCTCCGACCCGCTATCCAGCGCCGCGGGCAGGTCGACGTTCCACCGCAACGTCCGCGAGCCGTCGTCGTGGCTCACGATGTCGTCGGGCGGGACGGAGTAACTCCCCTCCTCCACACTCCAACCCGCAGGCACGGTGTCCTCCAGCACGCCGTGGGTCACGTTCACATCGTTCGTGATCGTGTCCTCGAACGTATACACCGCGATGTTCGTCGCCTCGATCGTGACATGAATCGTCTGGCCGGCCGTTCCGTCAAGCTGGGTCCACAACGGCTCCTTGCCGATGACGACCGTCGGGTTCGAACGCAGGTACGTCCAGAAGTCGCTCTGCGTGTTCGAACTTGGCCCTTCGTGATGTTCGTTCGCCAGGATGGGACGCAAGGCGAACGGCAAGGTCTCTCCGCCGATCCGGTAGTGGATTTCGGCCTGGGTGAATTGGAATTCCTCGGAACACCACCAGGTCGGATGGGGCAGGAAGCCCTGCACCGCCAGGTCTCCATACGAATAGTTCAGGGAGCCGTGCGCGGGGATCGTCTGCACGGTGAGGACCGCATCCTGCGTCGTCCGGAGGGGATCCGGCGTCGGGCTCTCGAGTGGGTGCGGGCTCATGAGGACGGCCTCCTCGGAGACGACGACCGGCACGTCCGCCGCGCTGTCGAGGCGAATCCCGACGGGCGCGGTGACCGTGAGTCCATCGCGGACGTACGTCTCGTTCACCACGGTCGCGCTCACGAGGCCGCGACCGGCCGCCTCCCAGAAGCTCATGGCGCCGGAATCGACGTGGGCCGCCGGTCGGCCGAGTGGCAGCGAGCCGACCACAACGAGGGCCCCGACGAGGAGAATTACTCCTGTACCTCTCGGCGAAAAGACTCTCATCCCGCCCCGATCCGCGCTCTGAATCGAACATATGAAATCGAGTTCGCTTAAGCGTGCCGGCACAATTCTCAGATGTTTCGCGGCGTGATTTTCAATCGTGATAAGCTCGTTTCGGACGGCCTGGAACCGGCTCGACGATGCCTTGAAGTCGGCTCCGGCCCTCCCTCGGCCGTGCTGGTCTACGATCCCCGGTTCCTGGACCACATCGCGTCGCCCTTTCATGTGGAGCGGCCGGATCGGCTGCGGTCGATTGTCTCCCACCTGGAACGGGCGGATCTGTTCACGGATGTCGAGCGGGCGCCCCCCGCGACCCCCGCCGAGCTCGCGCGAGTCCACAACGCGACGTACCTCGAGTACTTCCGAAATCTCGGCGAAGGTCGGCTGGACCCCGAGACGGCCGTGCACCCGGGGACGTTCGACCTCGCGGCCCTCGCGGCGGGGGCCGTCCTGCACGGGACGAGAGCCGCGGTCCGCGACGGGCGGCCGAGCGTCGCCCTCGTGCGACCTCCGGGCCATCATGCCGGGCCCGACTACGGAGGCGGCTTCTGTTATCTGAACAACGTCGCCATCGCCGCCGCGGATCAGGTCGCCGAGGGAAGGCGCGTCGCCATCCTGGACTACGACGCCCATCACGGGAACGGGACCCGCGACATGTTCGCGGGCAGCGCGTCCGTCCTGTACCTGTCCACCCACGAGTACGGGATCTATCCGGGCACGGGCCCTGCGGAGGATGTCGGAGAGGGAGAGGGCCGCGGGTTCACCGTGAACGTCCCGTTCGCGGCGGGGTGTGGGGACGCGTCGTACCTCGCGGCGCATGACCGGGTTGTCGAGCCGATCGTCGAGCAGTTCCGGCCGGACGTCGTCCTCATGAGCCTGGGGATCGATGCGCACTACCGCGACCCGCTCACGTCGCTCGTCCTGTCGTCCCCCGGATACGTCGAACTCGTGGCCCGGAGCGCGGCCCTGGCGACCCGCCTGTGCGGGAACCGGCTCGCCGTGGCCCTGGAAGGCGGATATCATCTCGACGCGCTCGGCGAGGTCATCGCGGGCGTCGTTGGCCATTTCCGCGGACGATCGACCCGCCTCGCCCTTTCCGAGGTCCTCGATGACACGGGCCGCGGCAAGAGCGCGATCGAGGCGACGATCCGAGCGCACCGCCCCTTCTGGAACCTACGTTGACCGGTGGTGCCGCTTCCGCTCGGTGACCTTGCGCTCCTTCTCTTTCACGATCCGCTTGTAGAGCGTCTCGAGGAGTTTGGTCAACGCGACCCGGAGGTCCCAGTCGAACTCGTGCGCGTAGTAGATCCGGTGGCTCGTCGTGAAGCGCGCCCGAATAGAGTACTTCCAGCGGTCGCCTTCCGGCTTGTACTTCTGGAAGTGGATCGTGAGGGTTCGCGGTTGCACGAGCGACCCGATTCGCCGCATCTCCTTCTGGATGACGGCGTAGATCTCGTCATACGTGTCCTTCGGCTCGTCCTCGAGCCCGCCGATTTCCACGAAGAGCTGCTCGCGCTCCCGGAGTCCCGCGAGGAACTGCATGACGTCCTGGGACGTGATGATCCCCACGGGCTCGTCTTCCTCGGTCACGATGATCGAGGAGATGTGGTGCTTGGCCATCAGCTCGACCGCGCGATGCACGTCCGCGTCGGGCCCGACCGTGAGGGGCGGATAGCGCATGACGCTCCCCACCTCGATGACGACCTTCTCCTCGCGGCCCGCTCGGTCCCCGTACTGCTCGCGGACCTTCGGGCGGGCGAAGAGGTCGACGACGTCCTTCAGCCCGACAACGCCCTTCAGGTGCCGGCGCTTGTCGACGACCGGCACCGAGCGTTCGGCGAGAGACCGTATGATCTGCACCGCGTGCTCGACGGTGTCGTCCTCCGCCACGCACTGCGGGTTCGGCGTCATGAAGTCCCGCACGACGACGCCCTCCAGGGCCCGCGTCTCGACGAGCGCGCGAACGATGTCCGACCGGGAGATGATCCCGACGAGGGCCTTCCCCTTGATGACGGGGATCGCACGGAACCCGGCCGAGATCATTTTCTCCGCGGCCTCCGGAAGGGGCGTCTCGGGCGTGATTTCCGGCGGGTTTTCCAGGACGGTCGAGACCTTCGTGGCCGGCGGGAGGTTCCGACGCCGCATCAGCTCCCGCATCGTGACGACGCCGACGAGCTTCTTGCGTTCGATGACCGGGAGTTCGTGGATGTCGTTCGACTTCATCTTGCCGAGGACATCCCCGAGCGTGTCGTCCCGACTCGCGGTCACGAGGTTCGTGGACATGAAGTCGGACACCCGGAGGTCCTGGACCTTGTTCCGCTTCATGAAGAACCCGCCGGGGAGAGAGCGATAGCGGCCTGGCGTATAAGAAAAGTGCGGCCTCTTCCGTCCGAACCGATTGCAGCCCCGGATCTCTCCGAGGCGGCCCGAGAGCGAAGCGAACCTCTACGAGGGCTTCCGCGCTTCGATCAGGAACCGACTCTCTGTGAGCACGAGGCCGTCTCGAGTCGTCAGCCGGTCTTCCAGGAGGAGGAGCGGGGCAAGGTCCCGCCCCAGCGGATCGAACTCAGGGATCGTCCAGGGCGAAATGCAGAGCAAATACACGAGCTCGCCGAGTCCGCGGTACGCCACGCGGACGTCGTGCGTTTCGGCCTGGCCGATGATCATCCCGGCGTGCCGGAATCCCCGGGTATACTGGTCGAGAAGGGGGCCGAAGTCTTGCATGCGGGGGAAAAACGGTCGCAACTCGGTCCACTCATTTCGGCCGACTTGTTGCGTGAGCACGAGTCCGCCGGGTTCGAGAACTCGGTGGACTTCGTCGGGATCCATCTCTTCGTGTCGATCGATGACGAGGTCGAACACTCCGTCCTGAAACGGGAGGTGAAGGCTGGCACAGTGGACCACCTCGATGCCCAACGGGGACAGTCTTCGTTTGGCGATTGGGGCGTTCACGTTCCACGGCTCCGACGCAACGGCACGTCCGCGGTATCCGTTGCACAGTCCCGCGAAGAGTTCCCCCGCGCCGGTCCCGATGTCCAGCGCACGCGTGGCGCGTGCCAAGAGCTCCCGCGCGCGTCCCTCGTAGTCCCACGGCGGTCCGGGCCCGATCCGTTTCGGAGCAATCCCCTTGAGGTTCCATCCGCGAAACCTTCGCGCGCGTTCGACATACGGCCGTAGGCGATCGACGTCTGTGGAGTCGCCCTGTCCCGGGGCTCCGGGCATCGTGCGCATGAATCGCCGCGGGCCACGATAAAGTTCTTTCGGGCCTGCTCGATTTGCTTCGCGGTGAAGGTCCGCGCGGTCGTCGTCTTTCTCGGGCGCGTGCAAGGGGTCTACTTCCGCGCGAATTGCGCGGAGAAGGCGGAGTCGTTAGGGCTCGACGGATTCGTCGAGAACCGATGGGATGGAAGCGTGGAGGCGGTCTTCGAAGGAGACCGGGCCGCGATCGAGGCATGCATCGAGTGGAATAAGACCTCCCAACCCTACGCACGGGTCGAATCGGTCCAGGTCTCGTGGTCCGCGCCGAAGGGAGAATTCCGCGGCTTTCACGTCCGTCGATAGTCGTGAGTCGGAATATTCATGGTCGCCTCGGATTCTGCGGGCCTATGTTCGCGGGCTTGGATCCGCGGTTGCGCTTGGCGGTCGCGGAAATTATCGCGGGCTTCGCCCTCATCAATTTCGGTGTCGTGGTCGCCATTCTTGCCTATGTTCCCGCCGCGCCGAACGACCAAGCTGCGGCCGCAGTCGGAGCCGCCTTCGCCGCGCTTCTGGGCGTCGCGTCGGTGGTCAAAGGCGCCAACGATTTCCGCAAGTGAACGCGCCGTCCGACGACGGCAGGGGCCGATCAGTCCATCTCGATGCGGTAGGTTCGTTCCGGCATGTCGTGATGGATCGACCAAGCCTGCTCTTCTGTCAGCAACCCTTTCTCAAGCCACGCTCTCGTCTTCTTCGGCACCGTCGCGGGTCCGAGCACCGCACCGGGACGATCCGGATCGTCGATGTAGTCCGTCTCCAGGAGGAACCGAGCCCCGCCTTTCAAGGCCTGCGCGGCGAGTTCTTCTTTCGCCAGAATCGATGGCACGAGTCCCGAATTGTCCTCGGGTCGTGTAAGTGGCGTCGAGTGATGCTTCACGACGTACCGGGGCTCGAGCCGGGCCTGCGCGGCCATTGCTGCGAATTCCGCGAACGTTGCAGGGGTCGGGTCCTCCGTATGCAGGACGACCGCGCTTCCAAGGCTTTTGGCTTGAGCCATCGCATAGAGGACAATGTCGTTGCACGCCCGGATGATCTCCGCGCCGACGGGAAAGTGCGGTCTCCCGATTTCGCCGAACGCGACCGCTCTCCCTTCTCGAATGTGGGTTGCCGCCAGGTCGATCGCCCGCTCCATCGATTCCATCGCAGACTCGTGGCCGAGCGTCTCACGCAGGTGGATGAACTCGACCGGATACGGCCCGAGGGCTACGAACACCTGGAGGTGTGTGGCCGCACGGACGGCTTGGGCCATCTCGAGGGTCAGGCCATATGCCTTAGCGTAGTCATCAGCTCGGGTGACGGGCGCTTCTGCGTACGGGCTGTGCGTCAGCAGCATCGCCGTGCCGCCCGCCCGTTCGAAGAGCTTCGCCGCCTCGACCCCTTTGAAGCTCGCGCGCAGATGGATGTGATTGTCGAAGACGGCCACGCAATCGCAGAACGACGGTGGTCTCTTAGGCTTTCCCGGTTCCGGGCTGACTCGAAGACGACGCGCCGACGCGGGCTCGAAGGGCGCGGTTCATCTCCTCGAAACCTCGGCGAGCATCTCGATTCAGGCTTCGGGCTAGCAAGGGAACGAGCAGACCGCGGAACCGCTCCCTTTGAATGAATCGGACGCGCGTTGACCCGAGAGGCTCGATTTGAAAGATGTGCTCGCCATCGAACAACCAAGGGAGTCCGAGGCGGCCCAGCCATCGCAGCTCGCGATGCGGGACGACCGCCTTGACGGTGGGTCGGAATCGCATCGGTCGCGTACCGGACGCCCCGAGGAGCACGTCGAGTCGGGAACCGACCAGCGCGTTGCCGTGGATTCTTCGGATGAAGGGGTTCCAATCCGGAAACTTCTCGAAATCGATCAGGACGGCCCACACATGCTCGGGGGGCGCGTCGATTTCGATCTCGGTCCGAAGTTCTAACATCGCCTAACGGAGCAAGCCAGCAGCCTTCAGCTCCTGCGTGATCTTCTCGACTGCCTCCTCGACATCAGAAGGCTTCCGCGCGCCCGTGCACACGAGCTTGCCGCTGCCGAACAGGAGGACGACGACCTTTGGCACGTCGATCCGGTACACGAGGCCGGGGAATTGCTCCGGCTCGTACTCGACCTTCTCGAGGCCGAGGGAGATCGCGATCGCATTCAGGTTGATCTCGGTCCCGAGGTCCGAGGACGCGACGATGTTCTGGACCTCGATCACCGGATTCTTCTTGATCGGGATGCCGGCCGCTTCGATTTGCTTCGCGACCATGTCGATCGCCGTCTTCACGTGTTCGAGGCTCTTCGCCCCGGTGCAGACGACCTTCCCGCTTCGGAACAGGAGCGTCGCGGTCTTCGGCTCCTTCAATCGGTAGATGAGGCCGGGGAACTGCTCCGGCTCGTACTCCGCCCCGCCGAGGGCAAGGGCGATCGCCTGGAGGTCCAGTTCCTCCCCGAGGGAGGTCGAGGCGACGACGTTCTCAATCTTGATTTTGGCCAAAGTCACACCACCGTCTCGCTGCCGCCCGGAGGGGCTGCAACGGAGTTCGGTATGCAGGGATTAAATACCCCTTTATAAGGTTTGGTCGCTAACGTTCACGCCGAGGCCGCGCGGAACGCTGCCTCTCTTGCCCGAACGAGCGCGTACAGACCGGCGTTCAACGGAACCGGGATCCGGTGGCGTTCCGCGGCTCGGACGATCGATCCTGTGATAGCATCGATTTCCGTTCGATGGTGGCGGTCTAGATCTTGGAGCATGCTCGCTCGGTTCGCGGCGGTCCGCTTCGCGACAAGGAGCGTGCGATGTCTCAACTCCTCTTCGTCGACCTTTGCGCCTTCGGCTTTCGCGACCGCGGTGGCCTCGCGGCATACGCTCTCGACGATGCCGAGGAGGCGTTTGTCCCGGACGATCCGCCCGTTCGGGACCTCCGCAAGGGCGGCAATCGGGTTGAGCGCTGCGTTCACGACGAGCTTCGACCACAGCTCCGTTCGGATGTCGCTCGTCACGCTTGCGACGATTCCGACGTCCGCGAGAAGATTTCGAAAGCGGACGAGATCCGCTTCGCGGACGTGACTCCACGCGCCGAGGACCGTTTCGCCGATGCCGGCATGGCGTATCTCGCCCGGCCCGACAAAGGTGACGCCGTGCGCCGTTGTGCCCGCAATCACACGCCGCGCGGTCCTCGCGATTGTATCTGCATTTCCAAGGCCATTTTGAAGCGTGACGAAGATCGCTCGCTCGCCGAGCGGACGCAAGGCGATCATCGCATTCGCGGTGTCGTAGGACTTCGTCGTGACCACGACGAATTCCGGTTTCGCGTTCTGCGGAACTCGGGTCGCAGCGCGCGGTTTCGCGATGATCGCTGTCTTCCCGGAGATTCGGAGTCCGTGCGATTTGATCGCCGAGATGTGCTCCCCCCTCCCGATGAGGGTCACATCATGCCGCTGGGAGAGGAGGCCTCCGAAGAAACTGCCCATCGCGCCCGCGCCGAACACGAGAAGTTCCACGATTCGAGTGATGCGGGCGCAATCCAAAACGGTTTCGCTGTGCGTTTCGCATCTTGTCGTTTTTATATAAATCGCAAAATGAACGATTTTTTGTCGATTCGCTACTTTTAAGACCCCTTGTCGCATTACAGAAAATAGGGAGGAAAGAAGTGGCCAAGAAAAAGAAGGGCAAGAAAAAGAAGAGATAGGCGCTTGCCCGGCCAGCCCTCGCGGTGAAATGTCGCTCGGCGACTCATCGCGTCGCACCCTTTTCACGTTTTTCATTCCTCTTATTCCTTTTCATCTCCCGGCCAATCCGGTCTGCGAGCTTCAGCGGTTCGGGATATCCGCGGAGCGTTGACGCGCGAACCATTTCGAGCGCGCGCTCGAGAGAGATCCGGTGGCCGATTGAGACAAAGATCGGCCGTTCGCGACCCGGCGGGGTCCACGCATACCCGCGGACTTGACCGCCGAATTCGATCGGAGACGCTCCCGAGGGCATTGGGCCGCTCCTCTCCGCGCGACCGACCAGCGGGTGCTTCGCGATGCCAATCGTTGGAAGGTCGAGTCGAACGCCGACATGACAGGCGACTCCAAAGAGCGCGGGATGCAGGCGACCATGACCGTCGATCAAGAGAATGTCCGGTCGCCGATTGAGGCGACGAACGGCCGCCTCGATTCCGGGAAATTCGCGGTATGCAAGAAAGGTCGGGATGTACGGGAACTCGGCCTTCGTGGTCACCGCGGATATTTCGACGGGGATCAGTTTCTCCGCATCCAGGTTCGTGGCAACCACATACATCGCGTCTCCGTCGTAACTCGCATCGACGCCTGCGATGCATTCGAGTTGTTGATCGTCGCCCCGCTCGACAACGCGCGTACTGAGCATCTGCTGCTCCTCCCGAAGCGACGTGAGGAAGCCGACAGGTTCCAGACTGTCCAAGATTCGATCTGCGGAGACGCGTCCCCGGAACAGACGGGTGCCCTCCCGGCCGAGTTCTGACGACGCCGATGTCAGGACCGGACGACCGTCCGCTCGGACGACGCGATGACTCCCCGGCCTCTCCGGATGAGCGGCGACCCACACGGCCACGGATCGGGCCGCCCGAATGTCACCCAACGCCCGCGCGATCGCTCCGCAGGTCGCGACGCGCCCGCGTCCGACTTGGTCGATGCATTCTTGGAGAGCCCTCCCAAAGTCGATGTCCACAATCGCATATCGACTCGTGTCCACAATACTTTTCCATTTCGAGGATTCGCGCTGGCAGTAGCCTCGAAAACCCTTTCTACGAAATCGTCCCATCGGCGGGCCACCCATGTCCTTGGTGCTCCGCGGTGGCCTGATCGTCACCCAGGACGAGAAGCGTCGCTTGGTGACGGGAGACATCCGAGTGGAAGACGGGCGAATAGCTGCGGTGGGCGACGTCGACCGTACCGCGGACGAGGTCATTGACTGCTCCGGGTGTGCCGTCCTTCCCGGCTTCATCAACCTGCACCACCACGTCGCGAACACGCTCCTCCGCGGCGTTGCCGACGACCTCCCGCTCGAAGAGATGCTCCCGAGAGCCTCCGCGATCGACGCGAAGCTCACGCGGCGCGATGTGCAAATCGGCGCGCTCCTCGGATGCATCGAGATGATCCGTTCGGGGACGACGAGCTTTCACGACCTGTTCTACTGGGAAGACGAGGTCGCGCGGGCGGTGCGCGAATCAGGGATGCGAGGGTTTCTGTCCTGGGTCACGCTCGATGAGGCCTTCACGACGCAGCACGGCAGCCCGGTGAAGAACGCCGACGCGTTCGTCGCGAAACAGAAGGGCGATCCCCTTGTCACGCCCTCCGTCGGCGTGCAGGGCGTCTACGTCGCCTCGGAGGAAACCTACGCGAAGGCGAAAGAAATCGCCGAGCGACGCGATGTGCGACTCCATACGCATCTCTCCGAGACGCGCGGGGAGGTGGAAGCCCACCGCAAGAAGACCGGCCTTCGACCCGTCGAATGGCTCGAGAAAATCGGATTCCTCGGGGATCGGGTCACCGCGGCGCATTGCGTCTGGGTCACGATGAACGAGGTCCGCGCCCTCGCTCGTTGCGGCGCGAGCGTCGCCCACTGCCCCGTTTCCAACATGAAGCTCGCGAGCGGCGGCGTGGCTCCGGTGCCGGAGATGATCTCCGAAGGCGTCGTCGTGGGCCTCGGGACCGACTCGCCGATCTCGAACAACGGGATGGACGTCTTCGCGGACATGAAAGTCGCCGCCCTCCTGCACAAGGCGACCCGGTGGGACGCTCGGGTGATGTCGGCGCAGACCGTCCTCGATCTCGCGACGATTCACGCGGCCCGCGCGTTGCATGTCGACCGCGAACTCGGTTCGATCGAGGTGGGGAAGCGGGCGGACCTCGCGGTCGTCTCGCTGAAAGGCGCCCACACAACTCCTTTTTATCCGGAGACCGTCATCCGGCACCTCGTCTACAACGGCCGGGGGAGCGACGTGGAGGCGACGATTGTCGATGGCCAAGTCCTCATGTCGGGTGGCGTCGTCCGTACCGTCGACGAGGCAGACGTCATCGCTCGAGCTCAAGAGACGGCCCGCGAGCTGTTCGAGGCGTGAGCCGTGATCGTCGGCGTCGACGAAGCGGGGAGAGGCCCAGTCCTCGGTCCGCTCGTCGTGGCCGGCGTCGCGGTCGAGTCCGACGTCGCGCTGCGCCACATCAACGTTCGGGATTCGAAGAGACTGTCGCCGGAGAAGCGGGAGGCGCTGGCCCCGGAGATCGAGAAGCTCGCGACGTGGGAGCTCCTGGTGATCCCCGCCGAGCAGATCGACCTGATGCGGGCCGAGATGTCCCTGAACGACTTCGAGGCGAAGCTCTTCGCGCAGCTGATCGAGCGACTGCATCCGGAGACAGCCTACGTCGACGCCGCGGACGTCGACGAGATCGAATTCAAGCGGTGCGTCCAGCGAGAGTTGTCTTTCGCCGTCGAGGTCGTCTCCCAGCACAACGCGGACGAGCTCTTTCCGGTCGTGAGCGCCGCATCGATCTTGGCGAAAGTCCGTCGAGACCACGAGATGCGCACGATCGAGGAAGAGATCGGCGACACGATCGGCTCGGGCTATCCGTCGGACCCGGACACGGTTGCGTTCCTGGAAAAGTGGATTAAGAAACGAGGGACTCTGCCGCCGCACACGCGGACCTCCTGGGACACCGCTCGGCGTTTGCTCGCGGAGTCCCGGAACCGGAAGCTCGACGAATTCGGCGGTCGGTAGCGATGAGGGAGATGCTCGAAGACTTGATCCGCAAGTTCAATGCGAAGGTCGCCTCCGACCCACCGCTTCAGGCGGAGCTCGTCGGCCTCCGGAAGACGGTCCTGATCGAACTGAAGGACGGCACGAAGTATCACTTCACCCTCGCAGACCAAGAGGTCGCTGGCCTCGTCGACGGGGGCGTCGATTCGGCGGACATCACGATCTCGACGGATGCGGACACGTTGCGCGGACTGATCCTGCGGGAGATTGGTCCGTTCAAGGCCTACGCGACGGGGAAGATCAAGCTGAAGGGCAGTCTGGAGGACCTCGCGCGCTTCCGGAAATTCTTCTGAGCGGCGCCCGCGATAGGTTTATCCGACACGCTCCAATCCGGACGGACGACCGCCGGCGCGCCGTGGCTCGATGCATCGAGGTAGCGGGGTGGGGTAGCCAGGATATCCCGTCGGGCTCATACCCCGGGACTCCCAGGTCCCCGGTGAGACACCCGGAGATCGATGGTTCAAAAGGGCGACGAGGACGACCTCAGGCCCGGAAAGTCCATCCCCCGCTATCGAACTCCGACGTCGGCGGCGGTCACTTTCGTCGCGGGCCATCGGATCGATTCCGCATCCGGCGAGAAAGTTAACCTTGTTTAAGGTTAACTTCGTCTTCCTCCGGTGACTCATCGCATGGCCTGATTCTCACGACGGAGCTTTTATGCATCATGGGCCGGGTGGTCTGGCGCTCGGCAGGCTTTCAATGGATCGCGTCAAGACGGGCGTCGTCGGTCTCGACACGATGCTGAACGGCGGCCTGCTGCCCGCGCGACCGTACGTCGTTTCGGGCCCGACCGGGAGCGGCAAGACAATCTTGGCCCTCCACTTCCTCCTCGAAGGGCTCCGACAGCAGGACGCGTGCCTCCTCGTGACCCTCGACGAGCCCCCGATCGAGGTCAAGGCAAACATGGCCACGTTCGGCTGGAATTTGGACCGGCTCAAGATCCTCGATGCGACCCCGGACATTCGGGCGCACAAACGGCAACGTTCCGTGATCGACGTCGGCACCTCTCTCGACGTGCGCGATATGGAGGATGTCACGGAGATCCGGCAGTCGTCTCAGATTCGCGCCCTCGAGGTCACGGTTCACAGCGTCCAGAAGATGATCAAGCAGGAATTCTCGCATCACCTCGAGCGCACGAAGCAGCGGTACAAGCGAGTCGTCATCGATTCGATGACCGCGCTGAAGATGTTCGCAATGCAAGGCCAGGACAGCCGGATCCTGATCCAATCGTTCGTCCGGTTCCTCGCAGAACTGGAGGCGACGACCCTCATCGTGTCGGAGCGCCTCAACAAAAAGATCCTCGAGACGGAGTTCTTCCTTGCCCGCGGCGAGCTGCGTCTCCAAAAGTGGATCGACGGAAGCGTGATCCGCCGCGCGATCTCGATTGAGAAGTTCCGCGGCTCCTCGTTCGACGACCGGATGCATCCGATCTCGATCGGGGACAACGGGATGGTCGTCTACCTGGACGCCCCTGCGCAAACGCGGGTGTCGAGCCCTGCCCCGAAGCCGGGCGAATCGCTCCTCGAGACCCGACTCATCGACGAGGTCTCGAACGTGATCGAGTCGATCATGCGTCACATCGAAGATGCCCACCGACGCCAAGTCCCGATCCGGGACATCGAGGTGTCGTTGTCTCGAGCGATGCTCGCTTTCCAACGCCGGAACTATCAGAAAGCGATGAAACTCGCCCTCGCGTGCGACGCGGAGGTCAGAGAGCGACTCGCGCAGGCTCCGCCCCCGCCGCCGACCTCGCAGCTGCCGCGACCGCCCCAGGTGATCCGCTGACCGCCGCGGCCAAGATCCGGACGGGCATTCCGGGTCTCGACAAGATGCTCCACGGCGGCTACGTCCCGGGACGGCCGTACATCGTGTCGGGTCCTCCGGGCGCCGGCAAGACGATCCTCGCGATGCAGTTCCTGCGGGAGGGCCTGGAAGGTGGGGAGCGATGCCTGTTCGTGGCCCTCGAAGAGCCCCCGAACGAACTGAAGATCAACATGCGGGGATTCCGCTGGAACTTGGACGACCTCGACGTCCTCGATGCGAACTCCGATATCCGACGGTTCGAGCCCACGCCGATCCTCGAGATTTCCACGGAAGAGGAGCCCGCGAAGATGCGATCGATCGGGGAGCGGATCCGGAAGACCCCAGACTTCGAGAGCAAGGAAGTCACGGTCCACTCCTTGCAGCAACTCCTAAAGAACCTCTTCCTGAAGAAAAACTACGAGCGCGTCGTGATCGATTCGATGACGGCCCTCAAATATTTTTGCATGCGTGAGTTCGAGGAGACCGTGACGACGCAGTCGTTCATGCGGTACCTCGCGGAGTCGAAGGTCACTTCGCTGCTCACCCTCGAGCTCCCGGAGGAAGGCGAGGTCCCTCCGGAGGCGTTCTTGGCCCGCGGGGAGCTCCGGCTCCACAAGCTCCGGGACGAGACGGGGATCAAGCGGTTCCTCTCCGTCGAGAAGTACAAGGGCTCGTCACACGACGAGTCCGTGTATCCGTTCGATATCACGAATGCCGGGATCGTCATCAACACGGCCTCGATGCCGGCGATGGCGCTCTGAGACCCGATTTCCGCGGCAGCCCGGCGGCGGATGTCAACGCGGCGTTTGTCAGACAGATGTATGACTACTTTTAAATAGGGTAAGAGGGATTCGTCCGGCCATCAGTCTCCATCGGGATGGGATGGCACAATGAAATCACTTCTCAACGAGGCCCTGGCCCGACACCAGGAAGCCGAGGCGAAGGAAGAGCGCGAGTCCGAGAAGGCCAAGGTCGCCGAAAAGAAGAAGAACGGCGACGACGAGGAGATCGAAAAGATCGTTGAGTCCATCAACGTCTCGATCAAGATCGTCGGCTGCGGCGGCGGTGGATCGAACACGATCAACCGATGCAGCGAGGCCGGCATCACGGGCGCCCAGCTGGCCGCGGTGAACACGGACGCGAAGCACCTGCTCTCCGTCCACGCGCCGAAGAAGATCCTCATCGGCAAACGACTCACGAAAGGCCTCGGGGCCGGTGCCCTCCCAGAAGTCGGCGAACAGGCCGCCCACGAGAACGAGGAGGAAATTCGGGACTTCATCCGCGGCGCTCACGTCGTCTTCATCACTGCGGGCATGGGCGGCGGCACTGGGACCGGCTCCGCGCAGTATGTTGCCCGGGTCGCGAAAGAGGAAGGCGCCCTGACGATGGGCGTCGTCACGATGCCGTTCAAGTCCGAAGGCCGAATCCGGATGGAGAACGCGGAAGCCGGCCTCGACAAGCTGCGCAAGTTCAGCGACACGACGATCGTGATCTACAACGACAAACTCCTCGAGCTCGTGCCCCGCCTGCCGATCAATGCGGCGTTCAAGGTGGCCGACGAGATCCTGATGCAGTCGATCAAGGGCATGACGGAGATCATCACCAAGCCGGGCCTCGTCAACCTCGACTACGCCGACCTCATGACGATCATGAAAGGCGGCGGCGTCGCGATGATCGGAATCGGCGAGAGCGAGGAAGAGCGGGACCGGATCGACTACGCGATCAACGAGGCCCTCGAGTCCCCGCTGCTCGGCGAGGTCGACCTGACCCATGCGCGCGGGGCGCTCGTGCGCGTCGTCGGCGGGCCGGACCTGACGGTGTCCGAGGCGGAGAAGGCCGCGGAGATCGTGGGCCAGAAGATCAACCCGCAGGCGAGGATTATCTGGGGTTGTTCCGTCGAGGACGACCTGCAGAACACGGTGCGGGTCCTCCTCGTGATCACGGGCGTCAAGTCGAAGTCCCTCCTCGGCAAAGAGGTGTACACCGGTCCGGTGAAGACGTCCGCCGAAGTGGACGAAGTACGCTGACCTCCTCCTCTTTTTACCCGAACCTTTTTCCATTTCTCCCCCATCGCCGAGCGTGAGCACGCGCCGCCCGCGGTATCGATACATCGCGTTCCGAGTCGATGGTTCACGGCCGTTCCGACGCGAAGAG
>VBLR01000042.1 GCA_005878665.1 Methanobacteriota archaeon
TCTCAGGCGCTCAGGATTCTGGAGGAGTGACGATCCTGGCATCCTGACGGACAAAGGATTGAGTAGCCTGCCCGTCGTATCCCATGCGAGTGAAAATCGGAACGCCTGGCGACACATCAGGGTCCCCACGTGAAAAAGAGCCAGTCTCGGCCAAGAACCTCAATCGTCGGTGGAACCGAATCCTCCGAGATGAGGCGTTCATTTCGTTGGATGAGCTAAGCATGCCACCGCGCCCTCGTCGTTGAATCAAGGCGAGCATCAAGGGAATCCGGCGATAGCGATCCATACAGAGTCGATTGCACCGGAGCCGTTCAGCGGACCCTCTGCTTCAGGGCTTTTCTGTACTCATGAAGGGTCAAGTAGATGTACGAGAGCCAGAGGGCCAGCCAGACCAGGGCCACAACCGGCAATCGGACGGTGAGCAAGATCAGACTTGGCTCCAACAACAGCACCGAATATCCGACGAGCCAAAACAGGTCTCCCCTTCGCTGAATCGCCCCGCTCTCGGCCGGGTCCAAGGAATAAGGAAGAGTGAGCGTGTAGAAGTAGAGTCCCGCATAGACCAGCGAGAAGATCGCCACTCCGATCACGATGAGCGTGAGCTGGAAAAGAACCGGGTCAATCTCACCGGAGGCAAAGCGAGGGTAGAGAAAGAACAGCAGGAACGTGAAAATCGCGATGCTCGTTCCGACGAGTGTCACGACACGGCTGACGTCTAGATTGGCCGTCTCATTGCCCACCGTGGGCCCCCCGTCACACTCCACCCGGCCTGCGCTCCATCGTTACAGCGGTTATGAATCCTTTCGCCTCCTCCGGACGGGAGTTGCGTCCAACCGAACGAGCGGACACCGATCCGCGGAACGTGTCGGCTTCGATGCCCGGATCAGGCATTGGCCTCGCGGATTCCATCAGAGGAGGGCTAGGTGCTTCCCAGGATTTCCCGGTTGACGAACTCCCGGAATGCCGGGTCGACCCACGCTTGCATCTGGGCTTCCTTCCAGTACTTCCCGAGCCTTCCCTGCTGGAAGGCGTTCTTCGTCCATTGGAGCCAGCCGGCCCAATCGTTGTCGCTCAAGATGCCGCGCTGTCGCATGTGGTAGGCGTGGGAACAGAAGAACATCACATAGAATGCGAAGGCAACCTCGGCGCCGAAGTTGGAGACCGCGGCATCGTCGTTGAGGACCCGTACGAACTCGGGCTTTTCCATGAAGATCTCGCCCATCCGATGGAGCTTCTCATCGAGATCGTTCACGACGCGCGCCTCGGTATCGGTCGCGAGCGCCTCGATTTGTTTGCGCGAGAAGTACACGGCGATGACGATGGCCACGATGATCGCGATGGTCTGGACGAGGGCGAGGAGCTCGGGGAACCCGATGTCGACCATGCGGTCCCGACGACAAGCCCGCCTCATCAAGGTTGAGGCGTGCGCGGGACCTTCCCGGACGAGCGCTCGAGATCGTCCCCACGGGCGGAGCGGGTTGCGCGACGCCGCGCCGACGAGTCGGCCGATCACGGTGAGCCGGGCGGTGGTTTCTGGCCGCGCGGCCGTTGGAAGGCGTAGATGCCGCCTGCCAGGGCAACCGCGGCGACCAGGACGAGCGAGGCCATGATCGCCACGTTCGGGAAGCCCGATGCGGTGACGGGACTCGCAGCCTCAACCGTGATGTCCTTCTCCACCGTCGCGGACACTCCGAACGGATTCGTGACGTTCAGCGTGACGTGATACGTCCCCACGGCGGTGTATTGCTTGGTCGTCTGCCAGCCCTCGCCGTACGTGCCATCGCCGAAGTCCCAATGGTACACGAGGGAGCCTGTCAGGTCCCAACTTCCGTTCGCGGTGAACGTGACATCCTCCGAGGCGCGGATCGGCCCCGGAGCCACGCTGAAGGCCGCGACCGGTCGAGAGACGACCGTGATGTCCGACGAGGTCGTCACGGCGATGCCGTCTTCGTCGACGACCGTGAGGTGGACCGTGTACGTCCCCGGATACGCGTATCGATGGGTCAACGTCGAACCCTCTCCGACGGCGCCATCCCCGAGTTGCCAGACCTGGCGCACGATCGTCCCGTCGGGGTCCGAGCTGAGGCTCGCATTGAACAACACCGCGTCTCCGACGAACGGCCGCGAAGGCGTGAAGGCGAGGACGGCGAACGGGGACTTCGGCAGGACGACCGAAATCGTCCTCTGGAATTGCGCGGTCGCGTTGTGGTCGTCCCAGACCACCAACGTCACCGAGTACGTCCCGGTCGCGCCGAAGACATGGCTCATGACCGAGCTCCCTTCGGTCGAGTTCCCTCCCTCATCGAAATTCCATTCGTACCGGACGATCCGTCCGTCCGGATCGTTCGAGGCGGACCCATCGAAGACGAGGGGCGTGCCGACTTTGCCAAAAGGACGCGCGGTCGTGAACGTCGCATTCGGCGGGATGTCCACATACAGGGAAGCGGACGAACTGTTCTTGCCGTTGAAGTTGTCCGTCACGGTCAAGGTGACGGTGTATCGGCCGCCGCGCGCGTAGTAGTGGTACACGTCGCCGTACCAGGAGGTCGTCTGGTTCGTCCCGTCCCCCCAGTCCCAGTACCACAGGGTGATGTATCCGTCGGGATCGTAGGAGCCTCCGCCGTTGAAGGAAACATATTGTCCGGCGATGGGATCGGAAGGGTAGTACGTGAATTGCGCGACCGGAAGCTGATTCACATTCACGGTCACGGACTGGTTCGTCGTCACGACGTTGCCGCCGTTGTCCGTCACGGTCAGTCGCACGCCGTAACTTCCCGGGTCGGTGAACGCGTGGGTCACGTAGCTCCCGTTGGCCCGCCCCCCGTCTCCAAAGTCCCATTCGGACGATACGATGTAGCCGTCACGGTCCCAGGAGCAACTCTGGAAGTTCGTCGGATATCCGACGACCGTCGGATTCGGATACACGTAAAAACAGGCGTACGGCGGCTGGTCGATCACCTGCAGGAGCATCGAGGCGCTCGTTTCGAGTCCATCATTGTCTCGGGCGGTGACCGTCACATTGTACGTTCCAAGGGTGTAGTAGTAATGGTACGCGTCGGGGTAGGACGAATCCCAGATGTATCCGTCTCCGAAGTCCCAGTGCCAGTTCACGATCGATCCATCGGGGTCGTCTCCCGCGGCATAGAAGTACGTGTACTGACCCACGTAGGTCGGATTCGGGGTGATGCTCATCGCCGTGATCACGGGTGGTCCGCCGAGGAGCACGTCGACGATCGAGTACGCGCGGTTCCCGGCGCTGTCCTCGACCATCAGTTGGACCGGGAATCGGCCCCCTTGCGCGTAGGTGTGGATCGGGTTGGCGTCCGTCGAACTGTTGGCGTCTCCGAAAGACCAGCGATAGGTGTACGGCGACGTCCCGCCGCTCACGTTCGCGGAGAACGCCACAATCCGGTTGTCCCGATCCGTGATGTTCGCGGTGGCGACGGCCGTGACAGGGGAGGCAGGCAGGGCGATCGCGCCGTACCAGGCCTGGTCCTTCACCTCCGCGCGGAAGTCATCGGCCGGAAAATTCGGGTCCGTGAGGGTGCCCGGGAGGTCTGAGATCGAAATGGAGCTCGCGTGCCAATTGGTCGAGTCGGAAGCCCAAGAGGCGGTGATGGCCAGGAGACGCGCATCGCCCACCGGCGTTCCGGCTCTGGGCGGGGATCGGTAACTGGACCCCGAGAGGAGCACGCTGCCATCGGGGGCAACCGCGATATCCTGAATGTGGAGATAGGAGCCGCCGGCCCCCATGGTGGGGAAGAGACTGCTCCCGACGATCGCCCCGGTCGAGTTGATGCGATAGATGACGCCTCCATCCTGTCCGACCGAGGAGTTGTAATAGTACCCTAGGGCGTCGAACGTCCCGTCACCGCGTGAGACGATCCGCCAGGAGTACTCGTAGAGGGACGGGCTCCCCCCGTACTCCGTCCACCGGGGAGTCAGGTTCGTGGTGAAGCGGGCGAAGATCGGGTCGTATCTCGGATACGAGAAGCCGAGATAGTAGAGGTCCCCGTCCGGCCCGCGGGTGATGGACCATCCATACTCGTCGTCCGGGAGGTCCAGGCGCTTCGACCCTACGACCGCACCGGATGCGCTGAATGCGGTGATTCCGGCGTCCGCTC
>VBLR01000043.1 GCA_005878665.1 Methanobacteriota archaeon
TCGTCCGTCGCAGCGAAAAAGTCGGCACCTTCCAGGGACGCTGGTCCGCCATCTCGGGACACATCGAAGGCCGCGAAGATCCCAAACATCGAGCCTTGGTGGAGGTCCGCGAAGAGACCGGGCTCCGTGGAATCGTGTTCCGCTCGGCCGGAGATCCGGTCCTCGCGAGGGACGGGGCGACCATGTACCTCGTCCATCCGTTCCTCTTCGATGCCCCGAGCCGACGGGTGCACCTCGACTGGGAAAATGTGGAACATCGGTGGATTCGCCCCGAGGAGTTGCATCGCTTCGCGACCGTCCCACGCCTGATGGACGTGGTCGCGGGCGTCCTCGGGCCTTCCGCGTGAACCGGGATGTCATCCGGAGCCGGAGGCGGTGGACCCCGTCGAGACGTCAACGACCCGGTCCACTTCCCGCTCGAGCAGCGTCATCTGGTGGGCGTCGAGGGTCGACGGATTGACGGAGAGGACAAGGACCCCGTTGTTCACGGCGACTTGATCCCGGATCGCCTGAACGAGGCGCAGGACCGTCAGGAAGTTGTTGTTTGTCACCAAGTATTCGATGGCGTCCAACAGGACCACGCCGTTTTCGCGGGAGAGGAACTGTTCCGCGGCCAAGGCCAGCTTCTCGAGGTCTTTCGGTCGGATCGTGTCCTCCCTCCCGACGTTGCTGAGCCACAGGACCGGGAGGTCGGAGAGGCCGAAGCGTTCCCGGACTTTCTGTGGGAACAGCCGCGTGAAGACCATTCCTTTCTTGCCCGCCTTCTGCGCGATTAGGAACAGACGGTACGCCTCCTCCGGCGTCGCCTCCCGCACGAGGTACGACGAGGAGTCCTTCAGCAGCGGCGGAGGCGCGTCTCCGCTGGCCCCGATCGAGACCGACGCCGCCCGGAGCTTCTGAGGTGCGCCGCACGATGGACACTCGGAAGAGCCGAGGGGGATGAGCTCTCCGCACGCAACGCAGGGCACTCGGGACGGAGTCCCCTGCGGTGCCTGACCCGACAAGGCGAAGCCGCACACGGGACACGCGTCCACGCCCGGCGGAATCGCGGAGCTGCATCGAGGGCACGGCGTGGCCTCGGTCGTCATCGCCTCCCCGCATCGTGGACAACGTCGCATCTCGGACGGAACCGAAGCTTGGCAGATGCGGCAGATCGCCCCGGCCTTCTCCGGGGAGGCGACGAATTCGAAGATTCGATCGATGTCCCCCGCGGCAAGGCCGTCCACGGCCGCCAGCTCCTGTTTCGTCGCCGCCCGCAGCGTCGCGAGGCTCTTGTAGCCGGCGTCGAACAGGGTCATCGCCTTCGGCACGGTGATCCCCGGAATCCGCGTGAACTCGCGGATCGCCTCCGAGAGATGGAAGGGCGTCACGCCGATCGTCACGGCATGGCCATCGACATCCTTCCACTCGACCACGCGCTCGGATTCGACGGACTTGTCCGTGAAGGTCAAGCTGCGTGACCGTGTCTCGCGGGCGATGAACGCCCTCTGTAATTCGAGGCTCGCCGAGAACTCCTTGTCCGTCTTGATGACCGTCGCGATGAAGTCGTCCACGTCGAGATCCAAGTCTTTCCGCATCTGCTGGATCCGGCGGATCAATTCCCGGGCGTACGCCTCGGCCTGCAGCTCCCGAGTCACGCGAAGGTCGAGATAGACCTCGCCGTGAGGCGTTTCGACCCGTGCGATGTCCGCGGGGAGCGCTTTCTCGAAGCGCACCATCGAAGGTTCGATCGAGAGCGTCTGCCCATCCACCTGGAGGGAATAGGCCCCTCGCTCGAGGGCCCGGCGAATCTCATCGGCAGGGCGGGCCGCGAGGAGCTTCACGATCTTGGGCGCGAGACCCTTGTAAGTCTTCCCAATCGCGGCGGGGTCGGGTTTCGCCACGACGATCGTCCCCGGGAAGTCGTCCGTCGACCCCAAGATCGCGAGGTCTTTTGCGTTCACCTGATCCAAGAAGATGCTTCGAAGGTTGGCGAGCGCCTCGGCCGCTTCGGCGGTCGCCGTCCGAACCGCGATCATCTTCAGGGGCCAACGGAGCTTGCGGCCTCCCTTCTGCCGTTCCTTGGAGACGACTTCCACGAGATCCTGGACGATCGTCATGGACCGCTCCAGCTCCGGCCGGAGCCGTTGCTCGTTGACGACCGGCCAGTCGAGCATGTGGACGCTGAGCTTTCGTCCATCGAGGCGTTGGTAGATCGCCTCCGCGATGTGCGGCGTGACCGGCGCGAGCAGGAGGGCCAGCGTGCTCAGGGCTTCGAAGAGAACGTGATAGGCCGCCAGCTTGTCCCGGTCCTCCGTCTCCGTCCAGGTGCGCCCGCGGACCAGTTTGACGTACCAGCGCGACAGGTCGTCGAGGATGAACGACTCGACCGCGCGGGCGGCTCGGTGGAGGCTGTACGTCGCCATCTCCGCATCCACGGTCTTCTTGAGACCCTCGAGCCTCGACAGGAGCCAGCGGTCCTCCGGGCGCAGGCCGCCTTCGATCGAGGCGCGGTCCGCCGCGAACGGATCGAAGCGGTCCAGGACCATGTAGGTCGTCGTGAACCGCAGGACGTTCCAGAGGATGTTCAAGGTGCGGTGCGCGTTCCGGACGCCTTCCTCTTGGAACGTGATGTCGTCCCAGGGCGCGTTCACGGCGATGACGTAGAAACGCAGCGGATCCACTCCGAACTTGCTGATGACGGTCTCCGGCTCGATGTAGTTCCCGAGGGACTTGTGCATCTGCCGGCCATCCGGGCCGTTCACCCAGCCGTGCATCATCACTTGGTCGTACGGGGCCCGATCGAACGCCAGGACGCCGGCCGCGAGTTGGGAGCTGAACCAACCGCGGGTCTGGTCCGGGCCCTCGACGATCCAATCCTGCGGCCACCAGCGGCGGAACTCGTCCTCGCGCGCTGGGTAGCCGAGGCTCGCCCAGCTCGAGACGCCGCTGTCGAACCACACGTCGACGGTCTCGGGCACCCGCCGCATCTCGCCGTCGCACTTCTCACAAGGCAGGACGACGCGGTCGATGCCGGGCCGGTGGAGGTCCATCCCCTCCGTGTAGCCGTTCGCCTTCCGCAGGGCGTCGGCCGATCCGACCACGGTCCAATGCTTACACTTGAGGCACCGCCAGATCGGGAGCGGGCTGCCCCAGTATCGCTGCCGCGAGATGCACCAATCTCGGAGGTTCGTGGTCCAGTCGAGCTGGCGGGCGGACCCGGCCCATTCCGGGAACCATGTGACCCGCCGCACCTCCTCGACCATCTTCGGCTTGAAATCCGTGACGTTGAGGAACCATTGGACGGTCGCACGGAACAGGATCGGCGTCTTGCACCGCCAACAGTGACCGTACGCATGCACGATCGTCTCCTCCGCAAACAACGCTTTGGCGGCGCGGAGGTCCGCGATGATCCGAGGGTTCGCCTCCCAGACGCCCTGGCCCGCATACGCCCCGGCGTCCTCGGTGAAGTGGCCTCGGGCATCCACGGGAGAGAAGGCGGGGAGGCCCAGTTTCTGACCGAGTTCGAAGTCCTCGGGTCCGTGACCCGGTGCGGAGTGGACCAGCCCGGTGTATTCGGCGACGACCGTCTCCGAGGAGACCACCTTGTGGACCCACTCCCCTTTCGCGGCTTTCTGGTACGGCAGCTTCGTCCGGAGCGGATGGAGGTACGCGAGCCCGACCAGCTCGCTCCCGTTCTTCGTCTCGACAACGGAGTATTTCGCGACGCCGCCGCGGGCCATGATATCGGGCACCGCGGCCTCCATGACCCAGAGGTATTCCGGCTTCTTGCCGTGGGGGACTTTCACTTTCGCATATCGGAAGTCGGGGTGGACCGCGATCGCGAGGTTCGCCGGGAGGGTCCACGGCGTCGTCGTCCAGATCAGCAGGGACTCGTCCGGCTTACCTGCGACGCGGAACTTGACGTAGACCGACGGGTCCGTTTCGTCGGCGTACTCGACTTCGGCATCCGCGAGGGCCGTCTCGTCCCGGGAACACCACTGGGTGGATCGCAAGGCTTCGTAGATCCAGCCGCGCTCGTGGGCGTGTTTCAGGGTCCACCAGGCCGCCTCGATGAATTCATTGCGGAGCGTCATGTACGGGCGTTCCCAATCCAGCCAGATGCCGAGCGACTGGAACTGCTTCGTCATCTTCTGGAGGAGATCCACCGCGAAGGTGCGGCACGTGTTCACGAACTTCTCGATGCCGAGGTCCTCGATCTCTTTCTTGTTCGTGATCCCGAGCGTCTTCTCGACCTGGACCTCGATCGGGAGACCGTGCATGTCATAGCCCGGCTGGTCTCGTACATGGTAGCCGCGCATCCGATGGTAGCGGACGACGAGGTCCTTGATCGTCTTGTTCAGGACCTGACCGAGGTGGATGGATCCGGTCGTAAACGGCGGGCCGTCGCCGAAGTAGAAATCCTCGCCCTTCTCCCGGGCCGCGACGGTCTTCTGGTAGACCTTCGCTCGGTTCCAGAATTCCTGGACTTGCCTCTCCACCTCTCGTGGAGCGTACGACTTCTCCGCCTGCTTGATCATCGCAGCCCCGCTCCCGGGGAATCGGGCCCGACGAGGCTTCTTCATCGCCTCGAGGAGCGATCGGCCTATCTGGCCAGCGATATAAAAGCCTGCGGTCGTCCATCCATGCGCGTCCGCGGATGTCGCGTCGAGCCGAGTCAGTACGCGACCGCGGGCATCTTCTGAACAAACGCGTCGCTCGTCAACTGCCGGACCATGAAGTCCGCGACATCGGCACGGGAAATCCGAAGGCCCCACCGCGGGATGCCTTCGACCGCAACGCGATATTCGCCTTTCGGCGGACCGTTCGTCAAGAGGACCGCTCGTACGGCGATCCAGTCTACGTCCCGCCTCTGAAACTCTTCGAGCATCGCGCGATGTTCTCGGTACACGCCGGGCAACCACATTCGTGCGATTCGCAGGCTCAGGTTGCCGAACAAGAACCCCGCCGACTCGCGCAACGCGCCCGCGACTGAGAGGGCCACGATCCGCCGGACGCCGTGCCGCTCCATTGCGTCGAGGATGTGTCGGACGCCGACCGAAAGCACCGGCGCGGGATTCCGGGCCGTGCTGCCGAGCGCGCTGAGGACGGCGTCCTGCCCTCTGATCGCCGCGTTGACCGAAACGGCATCCAGGACGTCCCCGCGAACGACGCGCAACCGCCCGGGGACCGACGCCATCCGAGAGGATTCGCGAGCGAACGGCGTGACCTCGTGGCCGGCCTGCGTGGCCCGCTCGACGAGGAAGCGGCCGGTCCCACCGGTGGCGCCAAAGACGACGATGTTCACGGGCTCTGCCTCCGCCCCTATGCACACGTCGCTCCTCAAGAACGTGGTGCGGTCCTCGGAAGCCAGCGTTCGGCGGAGATAGCCAACCTCACGCGAGGGCCGGGAGCGAGATTTGAACTCGCGTCAAGGGATCCACAGCCCCCTAGCATAACCAGGCTAGCCCATCCCGGCCGCACGCCGCCCAACCGGGGAGGGGAATATAGTATTTTGCTCGCCTGGAGGCGATCGAGCCGCGACGGACTGGAGTTGTTTCACACACCTCTGATGGCGGTCCTCAACTAGCGCGGACACATGACGAAACCGAGGGGATCCTTGTCGAAGGCCAACACCGCCCGACGCGTTCACATCATCCGCGCGGAGGCGGAGGAGCGCCTCAAGCGGTCCGGACTCATCCTCATTCTCTTGGGCTCATCTGAGAGGGGACTCGACGAACGACGACAGGTCGCCGAGGTATTG
>VBLR01000044.1 GCA_005878665.1 Methanobacteriota archaeon
AACGCGGGTTCGACCGGATTGCGGTCTTCCATCTCGAGCGAGGAGGCGAACCAATCAACCTCGTCTTCGAGGTATTTGGCAAAGGGAACATCGTCGTCGCGAAGAAGGACACGATCGCCGCGGTCCTCTTTCCCCAGACGTTCAAAGACCGAGCGGTCCAAGTCGGCGAGCAGTATCGGTTCCCGGAAGCGGGGCTGGACCCGCTCGAGCTTGACCGAGGCGCTTTCACCAGCGCACTCCGCACAGCCAAGGGTCAGGTGGTCCGGGTCCTCGCGAGCGTCCTGAACCTGGGCGGCACATACGCCGAGGAAATCTGCCTGCGGGCTGACGTCGAGAAACAGACGAAAGTGAAGGAGCTCACCGAGGTGCAAGTGGACGGACTCTTCACCGCTATCAACAACCTCGCGGTGGCCGTCGACCAAGAGCGACACCCCCGGGTGGTCTTCCAACCCGGCCGCGCAATCGACGCGACGCCCATCGAGCTCGCTCAATACCGCGACTTCGAACATCGAGAGTTTCCTACCTTCAACGAGGCCCTTTCCCACTACCTGACCGTTGCCGAGCCGCAAGCAGCGATGGCGGAAAATGTCGCGGCGAAATTCGAACGGCGTATCGCGCAGCAGCGGAAGTCGATGGAGGCCTTGCGGGAGGAGGCGATGCGGCTCGAAGCTCAGGCGGTCTTTCTCTATGGGCACTACGCCGTCTTCGACGAGCTCCTGAAGGCGATCCGCGAGGGCCGTCCCCCGCCGGAGCACGCACAGATCAAAGCGATCGACCGGAAGGATCACACAGTCACGCTCGCGATCGGCGACTTCGATGCGATTACGCTGGACTACGAGAAGGACGTGACCGCGAACGCCCAGGCGCTCTACGACCGCCGCAAAGGCGCACTGGCCAAGGCGCAACGGGTCGACGAAGCGACCGGCGCCACTAGGGCAGAGATGGAAGCCGCACAGGCGAAGGCGGTCAAGGTCGCAAAACGGCCACGAATCAAGTCGACGAAGTCGATGTGGTTCGAGGCCTACCGATGGACAATTTCCTCGGAGGGGTTCCTGATCCTAGGCGGTCGAGACGCGCGGACGAACGACCAACTCGTGAAAAAGCATCTGAAAGAGGGCGACCGGTACGCCCACGCCGACGTCCACGGCGCGCCGTCGACGGTGATCAAGGATGGCGCGCGGGCTACAGAAGCCACGTTGAGGGAGGCGTGCGAGTTCGCCCTCTCGTACAGCAAGGCGTGGTCCGCGGGACTCGCGAGCGGGAGCGCGTACTGGGTCCTGTCGGAGCAAGTGTCGAAGCAAGCGGAGTCCGGCGAGTTCCTCCCGCGTGGGGCGTTCGTCATCCGCGGGAAGCGGAACTACTTCCCCGACCTGCCCGTCCGGATTGCGATTGGCGAGGTGGAGGTCGAAGGGCACCGCAAGATCATGGGCGGGCCCGTCACCGCCGTCGCGGCCCGATCCGTTCGGTATATCGTCCTCGCTCCAGGCAAGGGGGACCGCGAGGCCATCGCCAAGAAACTCGCATCGACCTTCGGAGTCCCGATCGAGGAAATCGCTCGCGCGATGCCTCCGGGAAGCGTCGAAATCGTCGAACAACACGGCATCGAGGCCTAGGGCGCCGCGTTCGGGGCGATAAGCCCTATACATCCGAGCGCCATTACGGTCTGGGCGGGTTTTCGGAGGACGGATGTCTCAGGCCGACGCGGTCGTCGTCCAACTCCCGGACGATGAGCGACCGACGAAGTGGTACAACATCCAGGCGGACCTCCCGGAGCCCCTACCCCCGCCGAAGGATCCGGCGACCGGTCCGTCGCGCATCAAGGCTCTCCCGAACTTGCTCATCGGCGAATGCCTGCGGCAGGAGAACTCGACGCAGCGGTGGATCGCGATCCCCCCGGAGATCCAGGACCTATATCGACAGGCGGGCCGACCGAGGCCGTTGATCCGCGCCCGCCGCCTGGAGGAACGACTCGGCACTCCCGCACGCCTGTACTACAAGACGGAATTCTACAGCCCGACGGGCAGCCACAAAGTGAACACGGCCCTCGCGCAAGCATGGTACGCGAAACAGGAAGGGTACGAACGCCTCACGACGGAGACGGGTGCGGGCCAATGGGGCACCGCGCTGGCGTACGCGGCGAGCCTCGCCGGCCTCCCGACGACGATCTTCTGGGTCCGCGCGGTCCACGATTGGAAGACGCAGCGCCGGCAGTTCATGCGGATGTACGGAGCGACGGTCCACGCTTCCCCGAGTCCGGTGACGGCAACGGGACGCGCCCTCCTCGAGAAAGACCCGCACCATCCCGGATCCCTAGGCATCGCGGTGTCAGAGGGACTCGAGGACGCCGGCGGCGATGACAAGGCGATCTATTGCCTCGGCTCCGTCCTGAACCATGTCCTCCTGCATCAGACGGTCATCGGACTCGAAACCCAGCGGCAGTTCGAGCAGATCGGCCAGTATCCGGACCTGATGGTCTCCAGCCTCGGCGGGGGATCGAACTTCGGAGGTTTCACCCTCCCGTTCTTCGCGGACGTATTCCATGGGAAAGAGATCCGCTTCATCGCGGCCCAGAGTGCGGCGGCCCCGAACCTCCAAGGCGAATACCGGTACGACTTCGCCGACCACGCGGAACTCACGCCGATGCTCAAGATGTACACGCTCGGCCACCGCGCGGAGATGAAGCCGGTCCGCGGCGACGGCCTGCGGTACCACGGGTGCTCCCCGATCCTCTCGCTCTTGCGCCACCGCGGATTGATCGACACGATCGCCTACCCGACCGACGAACGGCACGTCTTCGAACGGGCCCGCATGTTCGTCCAGGCGGAAGGCTTCCTCCCCGCCCCGGAGAGCGCGTACAGCATCGCGTGCGCGATCGACGAAGCCCTGAAGGCGAAAGAGACCGGCGAGCGGACGGTCATCGCCTTCAACGTGAGCGGCCACGGATTCATGGACATGGAAGGATACGCGGACGTCCTAGGCCTATGAGCTTGGCGGTCTTCCCGCATCAAGTTGATTAAGGACGTCCGAGTGCTCAGGAGATGCCACTCAGTGGGGTGGGGAGTCTATGGGAGCGTATCTGCGTACCTTCGCCCTCTTCGTGTTGCTCACAGGCATCTTCGTCGTCTTCGGCTGGGCAATCGGGACGGTGTGGCTCGGTAACGCACTCGGCGGAATCGTAACGTTCCTCCTCCTCGCCGGCGCGATGAACGCAATCGCGTACTTCGCTTCGGCTCGCATCGTCCTGTGGTCATACCGGGCGAAGCTCGTGACGGAAGCAGAAGCCCCGAAGCTGTACTGGATCATCCGGGAGGTCACGCAGCAGGCGAACCTCCCGATGCCCAAGGTGGCCATCATCCCCACCCAGACACCCAATGCCATGGCGACCGGCCGGAATCCGCAGCATGCGGTCGTCGCGGTGACCCAGGGAATCCTGACCCTGCTGACGGAAGACGAACTTCGTGGCGTGTTGGCCCACGAGATCTCCCACGTCCGGAACCGGGACATCCTGGTCATGTCCGTGGCGGCGACCCTCGCCGGGGCGATTTCGTTCATGGCCCGGATGTTCGGCTGGAACATGCTGTTCGGAGGCGGCTCCCGAGACCGGAACGGGAACGCGGGCACGCTCATCCTGGCGCTCGTCGGGATGATCCTCGCGCCCATTGCGGCCATCCTCGTCCAGCTTGCGATCTCCCGGAGCCGGGAATACAAGGCCGACTACAGCGGGGCGAAGACGATCGGGCAGCCGCTCGCCCTTGCCTCGGCGCTCGAGAAGCTCGAGGTGGCGAACAAGAGGAGACCGTTCACCTTCGGCAGCCCTGCGTCCCAGAGCCTGTTCATCGTGAACCCGTTCGCCGCCGGCACCTTCGTCCGGATGTTCAGCACGCACCCGCCGATCCACGAGCGGATCGCGCGCCTGAAAGCTCTCGCCCAGGGCGTCGACAAGTACTGACGGCTCACCCGAACTCGTGCCCGACGTGTCGACCGTGGCGGGCATCCAGATCGCGAATCTTATCCCGGACCTTCGGGTTCGGTTCGAGGATCTCGTACTCCTCGAGGT
>VBLR01000045.1:0-3915 GCA_005878665.1 Methanobacteriota archaeon
TCATGCGGCGGCGTCGGGATGACCCGCTGGATCATCATGAGGAGGGCGTCCAGGTTCACGTCGTGGTGCGCGGACACCGGGACGATCGGCGCGCCCTGCGCGACCGTTCCCTTGACGAACGCCTGGATCTGGCGGTAGTTCTCTTCCGCCTGCTTCGGGTCGACGATATCGATCTTGTTCTGCACGATCACAATCTTGTCGACGCCGATGATGCCGAGGGCCATCAGGTGCTCCTTCGTCTGCGGCTGCGGGCATTCCTCGTTCGCCGCGATCACGAGGAGGGCTCCGTCCATGATTGCCGCGCCGCTGAGCATCGTGGCCATGAGCGTCTCATGGCCCGGCGAGTCGACGAACGACACGATCCGCTGGAGTTCGCCTTTCACGTTGTGGGTCTTGCAAATCTCGGTGTTCTGGTATGCCGCGGGCTCGCTGTCCTTCGGACACTTGTAGATCGCCATGTCCGCGTAGCCCAGACGGATCGAGATGCCCCGCTTGATCTCCTCGCTGTGCCGGTCCGTCCGCTCTCCCGTGAGGCGTTCCGTCAGCGTGGACTTCCCATGGTCGACATGACCGACGACGCCGATGTTGACCTCCGGCTGGCCCGGGACCTTCATCGCGCCTGCTCCTGCCACGCGTCCTCGATCGACTTCGGCCCGCGCACGACGATCTTCAGGTTCAGCTGAAGGATGTCCGGAGACACCGTGTTTCCGCGGACCGTCTTCTTCTTCCGCATCCCGGGCCGGACGGGATGGAAGCCGACGCCCCCGCTTAGCAGGAGGCGTTTCCGGCGCGGCCCGGGCAGGTCGGACCGCATCGGGAATCCGTCTTTGTCGCTCCCTCCGGTAATCTGAAGCTTGTATCCAGGCAGCCCGACGTATAGGCCGTCGAGGTCCTCGCCGATCTTCTTGCCGATGAGCGCGTTCGCGTAGTGCCCGGTGATGTCCTTCTTGTACGCCTTCCCGGACTTCGGGTCGGCGATGACCGCTTTGAACTCCGCCATGGAATCCCTTGGAGAGAGATGCGTCCATGCGGGGCTTTCACATAAGACTTCCGCCGGGCCTCTCCCGGACGACGGAATCGGGCACCGATCTCGCGGTCAACGCAGGTTCGGGAAGAGACCGAGGATCTGACCGCATTCCCGATACACGTCGACGACCGCACGGCCCTCGGCCGCGGATATGCCCCGCACCTCGGCGAGCGCTTCCGTGAGCTGCTGCAGACGATAGATCGCATCGCGCGTGTTCAGGTCGTCGTCCATCGCTCTGAAGAAGCCGTCCCGGGTCCGTTCCACCAGGGCCGTGACCTTTCCCGCGGTCCCTGCGCCGTTCGCGCTCGTCGCGGCCTCGATCGCCTCGCGCATCGCGTCGTATTCCTTGCGCGTCCGGGCGAAGCACTCCGCATCGTACTCGACGTCCTCGCGATAGGGAGCTTTCAGCAGACAGAGGCGGACGACCTCTCCCGGGTAATCGCGAAGGACCTCGCGGATCGTCACGAAGTTCCCCAGGCTCTTCGACATCTTCTCCCGCTCCAGCGTCACGAAGCCGTTGTGCATCCACGTCCGCGCCCAGTCGATGCCCCAGGCGCCCTCGCAAATCATCGCTTCGCTCTCGTGGTGCGGGAACTTGAGGTCGACGCCGCCTCCGTGGATGTCGAGCGGCGCTCCGAGATACTTGTACGCCATCGCGTTGCACTCGACATGCCAGCCCGGGCGACCCTCGCCCCAGGGGCTCGGCCACGAGGGCTCGTCCCCCTTCGACCGCTTCCACAGGGCGAAGTCGAGCGGATCCTCTTTCGGGCTCGTGACGGCGGCCGACTCGACGACGATATCCTCGAATTTCTGGTGGGACAAGATACCGAACGAATGCTTCGCTTTCCTCGTCCGGAAGTACACGTCGCCGTCCACGGGATACGCATAGCCTCGATCGACGAGGCGGGCGATCAGGGCGGTGATCTCCGGGATGTGCTCGCTCACTTTCGGCATGTGGTCCGGGGGCTTCACGTTGAGCGCGCGCATGTCTTCCAAGAACGAATCGATGTAGTATTGGGCGTAGGCGAGCGGGGCCTTCCCGGCCTCTTTCGCTCGGCGGATGATGACCTCCTCGATGTCCGTGAAGTTCTGGACGTAGGTGACGCGGTGTCCCAAGAATTCGAGATACCTCCGGGCGGTATCGAAGTCGATGTACGACCGGGCGTGGCCGAGGTGGCTGTAGTCGTACGTCGTCGGGCCGCAGACGTACATCTTGACGTGGCCCGGCGTCAGCGGGGCGAACCGCTCCTTCTTCCTCGTGCGGGTGTTGTACAAACGGAGAACCATGACGTCGCAAACGCGGCCACGGGAGCGGCGCTATTAAGCCCTTTACCCGCCGACGAACCGGATGCGCCGGTCGCACGGACACGCGCATCGAAACCTATTTCGTTCGCCGGGATTTGTCATCGGCCGGCTGGGCCGATAGATCAGCGGAAGATCGCCGCCTTCGCAAGGCGGAAGCCGTGGGTTCAAATCCCACTCGGTCCACTTCCCGATCCCGCGAGCTCGGAATTGCGCCGCGTGGTCGGCCAGCCGGAAAATCGATCCCTACGCGCTTTCTCTCGCAATCACGACGCTCTTGACGCGCGGGGCGGCCTCAGGGGCGTCTTGCTCGAGGTACGTCAGGTAGCCGGAGCCGACGTTGAAGTGAACGACGGAGGGTTTCTTCTCCAAGTCGACGATGGGTTTACCGGACTTCCTCTTCATGGGAAGCGCCTTCGAGAAAAAGGAGTCCTCGGGGACGGCTTAAAGGGTGTTTCGCAATATTCACTCTCGATAAATGGAACACAGTGCCGCGGAACGAATCGACTTGGAACCGGTTGTCACCACCTTTCCGGCAAACCTATAAGTCTAACGGGAGACCAATTATTACCTGAGGACGTGGAGGATCAATGATTACAGTCCAGAAGCTCGCGCAGGCCATTGGGAAGCGCCTCGGAGGCACCGAGGCGGAGGCCCTCGCGGAGGCGCGCACGGTCATGAGTTACTTCGGTTTCCGGAGCGTCATCATCGACAATGCGATCCATCCGGACGACCGGAAGGTCTTCTATGCGCTCCACGACGCAGGCTTGCTCCAGAGCTTCTGGGAGACCGTCCCCCTCTTGGACGGCCGGAACTGGCGGATTTTCTACTGGTCGCTCAACGAAGCGGACCTGGACCGCATCCTCGCGGACCAGCCGGCCACTCCCGACGAGCCGGTGTACAAGTCCCTCCCCGACGAAGCCTGGGGCCATTCCGCGCCGACCGCCTGAGTTATTCCGGCCAGGCCCGCGCCCCGATGAGCGGGACGAAGGCACATGGCGTCCCTTCGCGGACCTCGAGGCTTCCGTCAGGCTTCCGGGTCGCGACCACCAGGACCTGCCCGCCGCGCGGACCGATGGGGGCGATGATCCGCCCACGAGGCGAGAGCTGAAGCCGCCACGGATCCGGGATGTCGGGAGCGCCCGCCGTGGCCATGATGCAGTCGTAGGGGGCGCGCTCGGGATAGCCGAGGCTGCCGTCCCCGACCACGACGGTCACCGCCGATAGGCCAACCCGGGCCAGGTTCGACCGAGCCCACTCCGCCAACCGGGGGATTCGTTCGATCGATACGACGTTCTGCGGCCCCACGAGATGAGCGACGAGCGCCGCGTGGTAGCCGGAGCCGGTCCCGATCTCGAGCACGCGATCCCCCGGGGCCAGCCGAGCCTCCTCGAGCATGATCGCGATCATCGACGGCGCCGAGATCGTCTGGCCTCGCCCGATCGGCAGCGGCACGTCGGCGTACGCGTCGTCCGCGTCCTCCGGGCGGACGAACGCCTCGCGTGGCACGGCGAGGAACGCGTCCCGGACTCCCGGGTCGCGTATGTACCGCGAGGCGACGAGCTGCTCCACCAGGCGTGCCCGTG
>VBLR01000045.1:4057-8388 GCA_005878665.1 Methanobacteriota archaeon
ACCGTGACCCCGTCCCGCGACGCGACCTGCACGACGATGACGTTGCACGCGGCCCCGAGGATCGTCGCGTTCCCCGCGAGCGTCGAGCTCGCGGCCAGCGCCAGCCAGAGTTGCGTCGAGCGGCTCGGCACGACTTCCGCGAGCAGCAACACCGCGGGCACGTTGCTGATCAGGTTCGACAGGAGCGCGGACAGACCGACCAGCCAGACGAGGCCGCCGGATCGACCTCCAACGGTGACCGTGAAGCCGCCCTGGATCGCGGCCGAGAGCCCGGAGACTCGTACCCCCTCGAGGACGATGAACAGCCCGACGAAGAACAGGATGATGCTCCAGTCCACTTTCGCGATCAGGGTCCTGGCCGTCGTCTTTGCAAAGAACGGGAGGAAGAACAGGACGAACGATCCGCCCGCGAGGGCCACCAGAGGCAGCCACGCGGGCGTCGGGGATGCAAAGAACGTGGCCGCCACGCCGACCGTCACGGCGAGCGTCACGACGAGACCGGTCCGCTGGAGCGGCACGATTGCCGTCGGCGCGGTATGAGCCAATGGGGCGGCGAGGTCCTTTCGGAACGCGAGCCAGACGAGGCCGATCGCGACCGCGAGGCACGCGACGGTCACGGGGAGGAGATATGCGGTGAACTTCAGGAATGGGATTCCGGACTGGATGGCGATGAATGCGTTCTGCGGGTTGCCGACCTCCGTCGCCACGCTCCCGACGTTTGCCGCGATCGCGACTGCGACGAGATACGGCAGCGGATTCACCCGCAGAGCGCGGGTGCTGCGGATGACGACGGGCGTCACGAGGAGTGCGATCGTATCGTTCAGGACGATGGCTGATAAGGCGGCGGTCGCGACCATGAGCCAGGCCAGGAGCGAGGCCTGGGTCTTCGCCCGCAGCGCGATCCGGGACGAGACGAGATCGAAGAATCCGCAGACCTCGAGACCGGACACGAGAAGCATCATGCCGATGAGGAGTACGATCACATCGAGGTTAATTGCAAGGCGCGCCGCGGCCGGGGTAAGGACCCCGAGCACGAGCATCAGCGCGCCGCCGAGGAGCGCCACCGCGGGTCGCTCGATCGGGAATCGACGGACGGTCCGCAATGAAATCAGGACGTAGGTGACTAGGAAGACGAGCGTCGCGGCGACGAGCGCGTAATCGGAGGCCACGAGGGCCTCGCATCGGTCACGCCGTTATGGAGCTTTCCGCGACGGGTCTGCACGTCTAAGGGCCGCACGATGTCCCATTACACTTAAATAGCGTCACTCAATTCGCCGCATTCTCCGGCCCCCGAACGGGTTGAGTGAAGGGGACGGATCGGCTGCGTGCGAGAGAGGAGAAACCCGAATGCATCTGAGCGGACACCGGGCAATCCGCGCGCTCGCTGTGTTCCTCGTACTTGCGCTCGGCGTGGCGGCTCTCCTCCCCCTCATCGTCCGGGGCGCCAACCAGGTCAACGGCTTCATCAGCACCTGCGGCACCATCACCCCGTATGTGGTGGGCGCCACCGTGACTCTAATCGATGCGAATGGGATCAACGCACCCCTCACCACGGCGACCGGCCCGGGCGGCCTCTACTTCTTCACGCCCCCGACGGGGAGCTACACGATCTCCGTCACGAGCCCGGGCTACTACGCGGCCTCGACCACGACCCCCCTGCGCTTCGACGGCAGCCGCACGGTCCCGATCAGCCTGTGCATGAACAAGCACGGGAGCCCGAACAAGGTCCTCTCCGTCACCGTGATGAACGCCGGTTCGCCGGTCTTCGGCGCGTCGGTGGCGGCCTACAACACGTCGAACCCGACGGGACGGACCCAGCTCATCATGACGAACACCACGAATGCCGCAGGCCTCGCGAATCTCACCTTGTGGCCGGCCGTATTTCTCATCCGGGCCTCCGCGCCGGACCTCGAGACGGACCAGTCGGTCGACGTGAGCCTGACGTCTTCGACGACGATTAACCTGGTCGCCGGTCCCCGGATCTTCGGCCACGTGTTGGATTCGTCGAACAACCCCCTCGACGCCGTCGTGGCGTGGCTCTACAACCCCGCGGCTCCGAATTCGAGCGCGTACCGGCTCATTCCCGCCACGGTCAGCGGCAGCCTCTATGATATTCACGCGCCTGCGGGCACGTACACACTCATCGTCGACGCAGACCACTTCCTGTCTCACAAAGCCTCGGTCACGCTGCCGACGACGAACCCGAACGACCTCGTGCTCCAAGCCGCCCCGCCCGAGCTGTACCAGACCACGGTCGGGTACGGCGCGAACGACTGGAGCAACCTCACGATTTGGCGCAACGTGACCTTGAACCCCGACAGCACGCTCCCCGGCCTCGGCCCGGCGAATCTGCGGGATCTGCGGTTGCAGATCGACTCGACCCTCGGGAACGGGGACGGTTCCCTGTCCGCGGGAGAGATCGCGACCTTTTGTTGTGCTTCGACATCCTGGCTCGCGATGAAGGGGCCCGGGTACGTGACGACGGATGCGTTCCTGACGACGAACGGGCGGGCCTACAATTCGAGCCTCGCCTCGTTCAGCGTGAGCGTCAGCCCCACGCTCGGCACACCCGACGCGAAGGTGTGGATCAATACGACGACGACGACCTACGCGCTGAAGCAGACCCCTCCGTACATTGGGGTCGGCGCGAAGTCCTATTTCGTGAATATGACCATGGTGCCCGACACCAACACCACGGCCCTCCAGAACTACTCGTACACGATCATCCTCCCGAAACACTACGAGCTCAACACGTCGACGACCGTGCCGTCAAACGCTCCCGTGACGTTCACGGGTTTCACGACGGTCACTGTAGACCCGGGCGTCACCTCCGGGACGCCACAGGTCCGGATGAAAATGTCTCAGAGCATCGTCGGCACCGCGAGGGCGAAGGTCGTCGCCCCGGTCGGGAAGTTCTACGTCCAGAACGCCACGTTCACGAACTACGAGGCGTTCGTGGCGGGAAATACCTCCCTGACGTTGAGCGGGGAGGATAGCACCGATCCGAACGGCCATATCCCCGCGGCGAACTTCACATGGCGGTTCACGCCGCCCGGCGCGACTACCTACGGCATCCGGACGAACTTCACCTACACGCAGGCGGGCCAGTCGATCGTCAACCTCACGGTGCGAGAGGCGGGCGGGAACGTCACGTACCGCAACATTACGCTCTTCGTCGACGACCAGCTTCCAATCGCGAACATCAAGACGAACATCACCGGCAGCGCCATTCAGAACGGACGGACGCTCCGGGTCAACGAGGGCACGGTGGTTCGTTTCGACGGAAGCGCCTCGACGGACCTCGCTTACGTGGGAAAGAACGGAGTCATCCTGGATTCCGGATACGCGTGGGACTTCAACGGGGATCGAAAGACGGACGCCACCGGGAGGATCGTGAGCTGGACCCTCCAGAAACCCGGGAACTTCACGGTCAACCTCACGGTCACGGACAGCGTGGGCTGGAAGTCCGTCAACGCATCGATGACCGCGATCGTGAACGACACGAAAGGTCCCGTGCCGGCGTTCGACATCCTCGACCCGGAGAAGGACTGGGGCGTGATCACGAGCCCGTTCGAGCGGAAGACGATCGCCCTGAATGCCTCGAAGACGACGGACGACTTCAACAACCAGTCGGCGCTGAACTTCACATGGACGATCCCGGGTCCCGTGGTTGGCTTGACGGGCTCGACCCACCCATTCTGGGGGGTCAACATCACCTTTGCGTGGCAGGAATGGAACACCAGCTACGAAGTCAAGCTGTCCGTGCGGGACACGGGCTTCCGAGGCGTCGGGATCCCTGGGAAGCCGAACTACGGCAACCTGAGCCGGAACATCACGGTCCAGATCGATACTTCGCTCCACGCAGACCTGTTCATCGCGCTCGATCCGACCACCCACCAGAGCTCTCTGAAGGTCAGTCCGACCGATCCCCCGGAAGGCGACATGGTGACCGTCTCGGTCAACGTGACGAACAAGGCGAACCGCCTGGCGGCGTCGCTCGTTGTCACGAACCTCTCGGCGATCAGCGGCGGTCAGACGACTTTTGTGACGTCCAGCGCCCAATGGTTCGACAAGAACGGCAATCCGACATCGAACCACACGATCGCCTCGGGCGACACCGTGAAGATTGTGTTCACCGCGCCACTGTACGGCCAAGGAAACAAGACGCTCCAGGTGTATGTGTACGACGCCACGGAACCGTACACCTGGCGGACCGCGGAGAACCGCGCGTCCCTGCCCGTGAACGTCCGACAGCCGGCGTGGCAGCCCTACGCGATTTACGGCAGCGTGATTGGCGTCATCGTCCTGTTCGTGTTCGGGATGTACGCGAG
>VBLR01000046.1 GCA_005878665.1 Methanobacteriota archaeon
CAACCGGACCGGATCGAGGTTCCAAGGAGCGAGCCGAGTGCCGTCGCGAGCCCTTGAGCGACGATCGAGCGCGGCAGCGAGGCGGAGGAACGTTCGAGCTGCATCATCCTCCACGCGCCGACGCGGCGGCACCTCCTCGGGAACGAGCCCCGGGTCAAAACAGTTTCGAGAAATCTAGGAGAGCGGCCACGTATACGTGATGTAGAGCACGACCGCCGAGAGGCCCACACACAGGGCGACGACGATCCACGGGGCCACCTTGAGGGCCTTCTCGTCCTCTTGATCGAAGTACCGGATGAGGCCCGCCGCCGAGTGGAAACCCGAATCGCGGTCCCGTGCCATGCGCGTCCTGATTCTCCAAGGAATCTCGCTCTTAAAACGTTTTCGAGCCCATGCAGCGAATCCGGAAGGGCGTCCGAAGAGCATTAATACGCCGCGCCCGGATTCGGCCCCGTCCCCGGTGGTGGCGCTCTCACGGTCGAGCCTGGCGTCGTCTACATCGGGAAAAAGCCGACGATGAATTACGTCCTCGCAGTCGTCACTCACTTCAACGGCGGGTCTCGAGAGGTCGTGGTGAAAGCCCGTGGGCGTTCGATCTCGCGCGCGGTCGACGTCGCCGAAATCGTCCGGGCTCGCTTCATCCCCGATGCCGAGGTGAGGGACGTGCGCATCGCGACGGAGAAGGTGACCGCGGAGGACGGCCGCGCGACGAACGTGAGTGCGATCGAGATCGTGTTGTCGAAGTGACTCGCGAATCGCGGAAAGACATTTATCGACCCTGCGTCTAGCCGGCCCGCATGGCGGCGGTCGAGGTCCTCCCTCTGCTCGAGGAGCTCCTCCTGTTGGCCATCGCCGCGTTCCTGGCGGGCCTCGCGGGGTCCTACTTAGGAATCGGAGGGGGCGTTTTCCTGATTCCCTTCATGACGTTGGCGCTCAGCATCGACATCAAGGTCGCCATCGCGACGAGCCTGATCGGCGTCATTGCGACGTCCTCCGGCGCGGCGTCCGTATACGTGCGAGACCACCTGACCAACCTGCGACTCGCGATGTTCCTCGAGGTCGGAACCACCCTCGGCGCGATCGCCGGCGCCGTCGTCGGAATCCTCGTCCCAAACGTCTATCTCTTCCTGACATTCGGGGTCGTCGTCCTGTATGCCGCCGCGTCGATGGTGCGCGTCGCGGAGACCGCGAAGGACCGCGCATACCGCGGCGGAGAGGAGGAACGCCCTCTCGTGAAGCGCCTCAGCCTGAGCAGCGTGTACTTCGACCAGGAAGACCAAGGCGTGTACCGCTACCGTGTCGACCGCCCGGGTGCCGGGTTTGGGGCGAGCGCCGCCGCCGGGGTGTTCTCGGGCCTCCTCGGAGTCGGCGGCGGATTCATCAAAGTGCCCGCGATGAATGTGTTGATGCACGTGCCGATGAAGGCCGCCGTGGCGACGAGCAACTTCATGATCGGGGTGACCGCCGCCGCGAGCGCATTCATCTATTATTCGCAAGGCCTCGTCAACCCGAGTCTCGCCGCGATGGTGATCATCGGCGTGTTCACGGGAACGAATCTCGGCACACGATTGCTCGTTCGATCGAAGGCCGCGAACGTCCGGTTCCTTTTCTCCATCTTTCTCGCCGGGCTCGGCATCGCCATGGCCGCGCGAGCCCTCGGGCTGTTCGGAGGCGTCCTGTGATCACCGCCCGCGCTGGGTTGCGCGTCGTTCAACATCGCATCGCCGCGCTCCGCCGAGCCGTGTTGACCGAGGTCGAGGACATCAACCGTCTGATCTACCACATCCTCCGGGGCGGCGTCGTCGTGTCGGTCGCATTCCTGCTCTTCGGCTTCATCTTGGCCGGGGTGACGGGCCGTCCCCTTCCGGAGCACTCGATTCCACCGCGCGCACTGGGACCGGACCTGATCCCCTTCACCCCGACGGGATATCTGAACATGGGCGTCCTCGTCCTGATCTTCACCCCTGTCGCCCGAGTGTTGTTGAGCCTGCTCTCCTTCCTCGAGGAGCGAGATCGGGCATACGTCCTGATGACCGGGATTGTCCTCACGAACCTACTCATCAGCGTTGTGCTGCTCGCGTGAACCTTTAAGCCGTCGCTCCCTTCGGGAGCCGTGGAAGCGATCCTCGCCGCAGCGGCCGCGGTCGACTGGCCCGCGCTCGGTGATCGGGCCCTCTGCGATTCATGCCTCGGCCGTCTGTTCGGGAAACTCGGCCACGGGCTGACGAATCAAGCTCGAGGCCAGGCGGTGCGAGAGATTGCGCGGATCTCGGAGGGACCGTGCTGGGTCTGCGGCGGCCTCACCGATCGGTACGACGATCTCGCGGCCCTCGTCGCCCGCAAGCTGGAGCCGTGGGAGTTCGAGACGTTCCGGATCGGATCGAAGATCGATTTCGAGGTCGCGGCCCGCGAGGAGTCTCTGTGGGCCGAGCTCGCCATGACCGGCCCGGAGCCGCTGAAGGCCGAGGTCAATCGCGAGGTCGGAAAGCGCGTATCGGATCACATCCGCAAGGAGGCCGCCCTGGACCGCCCCGACGTCGTCGCGGTCCTGGATACGGCGTTCGACCACGTCGATCTCCAGGTGAATCCGCTCTACCTCCGGGGCCGTTACCGCAAGCTGTCTCGCGGCGTACCGCAGACCCGTTGGCCATGCCGACGCTGCCGCGGGAAAGGGTGCGCCCGATGTGGCGGGACGGGCAAGATGTACCCGACGAGCGTCGAGGAACTGATCGCCGGGGAGATCATGAGGGAATCCGGAGGCACGGCGCACGCCTTGCACGGCATGGGCCGCGAAGACGTGGACGCGCGCATGCTCGGGCGAGGTCGACCGTTCATCGTCGAGATCAAGGAGCCCCGCAAACGTCGGATCGACTTGGATGCGGCCGTGCGGCGCATCAACGCCTCCGGGATGGTCGAGGTCGATCGCCTGACGCCGGCGACCGGCGGCGACGTTGTTGCGCTGAAGGAGGACCGCGCGGCGAAGACCTACCGCGTCCTCCTCCGGACGGCCCCTCCCGTGGAGGAAGCAAAGCTTAAAGGCACGCTTCCGGTTTTGGTCGGCGAGCCGATCGCCCAGCGTACGCCTGGGCGGGTCGTTCACCGGCGCGCGGATACCACACGGGCTCGACGGTTGCTCTCGGCCGAGGTCGTCGGCGTGGAGGGAGACCGGGCGGAACTCCGCGTGACCGCCGAGGCGGGGACTTACATCAAGGAGTGGGTCCACGGGGACGGGGGCCGGACGCGGCCGTCCCTCGCAGAACGACTCGGCGCGGCGTGCGAGGTGCTCGAGCTCGACGTGCTCGACGTCCACGACGGCGGGTGAGGAGATGGTCAAGGCCTCGAAAGGCATCATGGAGAAGACGCGGCAGAAGTTCCGCCGCAGTCCTCGCCAGCGCGGGCTCTCCGCCATCACGAGGTCGTTGCAGTCCTTCCAAATCGGCGAGCGCGTGACGATCGTCATCGATTCGAGTGTCCAGAAAGGGTGGCCTCACCACCGGTTCCACGGCATGACGGGCACGGTCGTGGAGCATCGCGGAGCCGCCTTCGTGGTTGACGTCCGCTTCGGCGGTCGGATCAAGCAGGCGATCGTCCGGCCCGAGCACCTGAGGCGCGCCTAGGAGGGAGACCATGGAGGAGTCGTACGTGTCCCTTGCCGAGCTGAAGCTCATCCTGGAGAAGGAGAAGGTCGTCCGGGGCGAGTTGAATCCGGAGCAGCAGTATTCGCTCTCCCACGCCTCCCTGTTCGCGCGCGTCCCCGCGGAGAAAGTTCTCGCGATCGTGAAGGAGCTCATGGAGATCCCGATGATGTCGCCCTTCAACGCATTAAAGATCGTCGACCTGATGCCGACGCACCTGGACGACGTCCGTGCGATCTTCGCGAAGGAGCGTTTCAGCCTGTCGAAAGAGGATGCGGATAAAGTCCTCGAGATTGTGGGGAAGTACCGCTGACGAGGCGACGCGCATGGAAGATTATGCCCGCATCCTCGATTTCTTACCGCAAGGTCACCCCGACCAGTCGAAGTACCATCGGGAACCGCTCGCGTACGCCCTCGGGGTCGACGAGTTCAAGCTCTTCGAGCTGGTGCCGAAAGAAGGCGTGACCCTCTCGGTCGGGCAGCGCGTGTACATCGGCAAGGACATCGACATGCGCACGGAGGTCCTCCATGTGAAACGCCGGGTCGGATACGAGGAGCTTACGACCGCCGCTCAGAAGGAGTTGCCCTTCGTGATCGCGGAGACCGTCAAGGAGAAAGAAGAGAAGTTC
>VBLR01000097.1 GCA_005878665.1 Methanobacteriota archaeon
CGAGATCCTCCTCGACGCGACGTCCGGGAACACCGGGATCGCGCTCGCGATGCTCGGGGCCTCCGAAGGATATCGCGTCACGCTGTGCGTTCCGGCGAACCTGAGCCTCGAACGCCGGCGGATCCTGACGGCGTATGGAGCCGAGCTCGTCTTCACGCCTGCGACCGAGGGGACCGACGGCGCGCAGCGAACCGCGAAAGCGCTGGCGGCCTCGGAGCCGCGCAAGTATCGGTATCTCGACCAATACAACAACGAGGCGAACTGGCGGGCCCACTTCGAATCGACGGGTCCGGAGATCTGGGAGCAGACTGCCGGGACGATTACGCACTTCGTGTCGTGTCTCGGGACCACCGGGACCTTCGTCGGCGTAGGGCGATATCTGAAGAAGATGAATCGGAACGTGCGTCTCGTCGGGGTGCAGCCGGACAGTCCGCTGCACGGCCTCGAGGGCGTGAAGCACCTCGAGACGTCCGTCGTGCCGGGGATCTGGGATCCGAAGCTCGCGGATGAGATGATGTTCGTTGCCACGGAAGACGCTCAGGCCATGGCGCGCCGGCTCGCGCGGGCGGAAGGGATGCTCGTGGGGACATCGAGCGGAGCCGCGTTCGACGCGGCGCTGCGCCTCGCGGAGCGAATCCGTGAGGGCGTGATCGTGACCATCTTCCCGGACGCCGGAGTGCACTACCTCGGGGAGCGGTACTGGGAGGAGGCGCGATGACTCTTGAGATCACGCGAGCGGTCCTTCAAGCGATCCAGGATCATGCCCGCGATGCGTACCCGGAGGAGTGTTGTGGCTTCCTCATCGGTCGTTCGACCGATCCGCGGCGCGTTGCAGAGTCGCATCGTGCCCGGAACGTCGCGGGGGAGAGCCGGTCGCGGCGTTACGTGATTGATCCGCTCGAGCTGCTCCACGCCGACGATGATGCGCGAAAGAAAAGCCTGGACCTCATCGGTGTCTACCACAGCCATCCGGACCACCCCGCTGAGCCATCCGAGTACGATCGATCGCGCGCGGCGAGCTGGTTGTCATACGTCATCGTGAGCGTCGTCGACCGACACCCGAAAGACGTGACCGCGTGGCGGTTCGACGAGGCCACCGGATCCTTCCGGCGGGAAGAGATTGTCTTGCGTTGATCGCCCACGACGGCGGATGTGCGAGCCGCGAAAAGTCAACCTTGTTTAAGGTTAACCGAGCGGTGCCGGCGCACCCGGCGTGATGGTCTCCCTCCCGTGGATTTGGATGGGCGGCGCCGGTGGGACGAACCTTAAGTATAACACCGTCATGGAACCGGTACGACGATGGCTGCCGTCCGAATCATCATTCCAACGGCCCTGCGTCAGTACGCCGCAAACCACGATGCCGTCGAGGTCGAAGCGGAGAGCGTGGAAGAGGCGCTCGGAGGCCTCGTGGGGCGCTTCGACCAGCTTCGGCGGCATCTGTACTCGGATGATGGTCGACTCCGGAACTTCGTGAACGTCTACGTCAACGAAGAGGATATCCGCTATCTGGGCAGGGACGCGACGACCCTGAAGCAAGGCGACACGATTTCGATCGTCCCGAGCATCGCCGGCGGCTCGTCCTCCTTGATGGACCGGCTCGCGTCGAAACGCAAAGACATCCTCATGCCGGCGGAAATCAAGCGGTACTCGCGCCACCTGATCCTGCCCGAGGTCGGGATGGCGGGGCAGTTGAAGCTCAAGCAGTCGTCCGCACTGATCATCGGCGCGGGCGGCCTGGGCGTCCCGCTCACGCAATACCTCGGCGCCGCCGGTGTGGGCCGTCTCGGGATCGTCGACTTCGACGTCATCG
The DNA here is from genome assembly GCA_005878665.1 of Methanobacteriota archaeon. Lineage (GTDB taxonomy): Archaea > Thermoplasmatota > Thermoplasmata > RBG-16-68-12 > RBG-16-68-12 > RBG-16-68-12. The sequence goes on from VBLR01000097.1 coordinate 1,811, forward strand.
ACGAGACGAACCTGCAGCGCCAAGTGTTGTACGGGACGAGAGACGTCGGCCGCAAGAAGATCGAGGTCGCGAAAGAACGAGTCGCGCAGATCAACCCGAACGTCGACGTGCAGACGTACGAGACCCGTCTGACCTCGGACAACGCGTTGGACATCCTGAAAGACTACGACGTCGTCATCGACGGGACGGACAACTTTCCGACGCGGTACCTGGTGAACGATGCGACGGTCCTCCTGAAGAAGCCGAACGTCTACGGATCGATCTTCCGTTTCGAAGGCCAGGCGAGCGTCTTCGACGCGGCGAAAGGCCCCTGCTACCGATGCCTGTATGCGGAACCGCCCCCACCCGGCCTCGTGCCGTCCTGTGCGGAGGGCGGGGTCCTCGGGGTGCTCCCGGGCATCGTCGGCTCCATCCAGGCGATCGAGGCGATCAAGCTCCTCCTCGGCAGAGGAGACACGCTCATCGGTCGGCTCCTGGTCTTCGACGCGCTCCGGATGAAGTTCCGTGAGCTCAGATTACGGAAGAACCCCGAGTGTCCGATTTGCGGCTCGAATCCGACGATCAAGGAACTCATCGACTACGAAGAGTTCTGTGGCCTGCGAGGGCCCGCGGAGCAGGTCGGCGAGGAGCTTCAGATCACCGTCGAGGAGCTGAAGGGGAAGATCGACCAGGGCCAAGCGGTCGTGCTCCTGGACGTCCGCGAGCCGATGGAATGGGAGATTGCGCGGCTGGATAAGGCGGTCCTCATGCCGGTGGCCCAAGTGCCGGCCCGCGTGAACGAGCTCAGCACGGCCGACGAAATCGTCGTGTACTGCAAGACCGGCGTGCGCTCCGGCCGCATCACGAACTTCCTGCGGGACCTCGGCTTCCGCAAGGTGAAGAACCTCGCCGGCGGAATCGACGAGTGGGCGGACAAGGTCGAGCCCGAGATGCCTCGCTACTAGGCCGAAGTCGCAAGTCATAAGCCATGCGCGAACTTTGCCGTATTCCATGCCGCTCGATCCCGGGACGGTCCATCGCTTCGCGATGCTCGAACGGGCGGTGAAATCGTTCGCGAAGACGGGCCGGTTCGACGAATCCCTCAAGCTGATCGAAGAGATGCTCGAGATTGCGCCGGATGATAAGGGGCTCTCGAAATTGAAGGTCCGCCTGGCGGCTGAATTGGTCCATCAAGCGATCCAAGCGCAGAAGATTGGCGCCGCGACGCAGGTTGTCGGCCTGGTCGAGACGAAGATTCCCGCGGCACACCTAGGCGAAACGGAGAAGGAGCTCCTCGCGAAAGCGAAAGAGCATCTGTACTCGATGTAGTTCGCACAGATTTATGGCGTACGATGACGGTCGGAGCCGCCATGTCGCCCAAAGGCTCCCCGGACGACTATGTGAAAGAGATTGAGGCGATGCGTCGCGAGAAGGACTACTTCTTCAAAGAGGATGCGGAGTCTCCGATTCCGCATGAGCTCCGCCACAGGCTCGAGGGACTCGCGTACTTTCCTCCGGATCCGAAGTATCGGGTGCGCGCCAAGCTGATCAAACACCCGAACCCGCAGCGGGTTGTCCTCGCGACCTCCAAGGGGGTCCCGAGGGAGATGATTCGCTATGGCGTGCTCGAGTTCGAGATCGACGGCACGAAGCAGCGGCTCGCCGCGTTCAAGTCGGTCCCCCAGCCGGGTCACCATCACGCGGACGAGAGCTTGTTCGTCCCCTTCCGCGATGCAACGTCCGGCAAGGAGACGTACGGGGCGTGTCGATACCTCGATATCGAGGAACAGCCGACGGACGAATACGTGATCGACTTCAACTTGGCGTACAACCCATACTGCGCGTACAGCGACGAGTACGTGTGTCCCTTCCCGCCGCGAGAGAACTCGCTCACCGTGCCGATCCGCGCAGGCGAGAAGAACTTCCCGTTAGCGCATTAGCTCCCGAACGGGCTTACCCGTCCGTTCCATCGAGCCAGCCGAGTCTTCGTTCACGGTTCGTCAGGATTTCTTCCGCCCCCTTAAAGTCCCCCTCGACGACCGCGAGCTTCTCGATCAAGATGCGGATGGCCTCCGTCGTCGGCGCGCGGACGTCGAGCCCCGCGAGCCCGAGTTGTCGCTTCACGATCGGCATGCCCGTCTCGACTCCGCCCAGGTGGTAGCAGAAGTCCGTCATGATCTTGTCCGTCACGCGGATCAAGCGATCGACGGGTTCTTGCGGGGGCGTCACGAGCGCGATTCGGCGGATCGGATGACCCGCCGCCTGCAAG
>VBLR01000098.1 GCA_005878665.1 Methanobacteriota archaeon
GAATGGCGTCAATCTGGGCCTACGTCGGGGCGAGGTCCTCGGCATCGCCGGCGAGAGCGGGTGCGGAAAGACGACCTTGGGGCTGGCCGTCATGTCGCTCCTCCCCCGCAACGCGTCGATCCCGGGCGGGAAGGTCATCTTCGACAAGAAGGACCTGGTGAACCTCCCGCGGGAGTACTCCGAGCGCGTGGGCGATCGGTTCAACCCGAAAGAAAATGAACGGGTCCTACGCCGCGTGGGAAAAGCGATGACCCGAATCCGCGGCCGACGGATTTCAATGGTGTTCCAGGAACCCATGACCAGCCTGAATCCGGTCCTGCCAATCGGTTTCCAGGTCGCCGAAGCGATTTACGTACACGACCCAGCGCTGTTGGCGCGCCGGGTTCTCTCCCGCTCGAAAGCGACCCCGGCGCTCCTGAAGGAGCTGATGGCGCTCCTCGTGGCGACCCATGGCGACGAGGCCTCGCTAAGGAAATTCGCGGCGGAGCATGGCCTTGCGGGAATCGAAGAACAAGCCCTCTTCATCTGGAACCGCGGCGACATCCACATCTCGAGGAAGGAGAAGGCGATTCGGGCCCTGAGCGGGGCCCCGGTCAATCGAGCGGAACTGAAGATCATCGAGGTCGTGGCGCGTACCGGCTCGATCCCCCCGCAATACGCGCGCGTCCCGGTCCTTTCGCGCATCGTGCGTCGCGTCCTGATAAAAGAGGGATACCGCAAGGCGCGAGAGCTCCTGACCTCCTTGGGGATCCACCACGCGGAGCGCGTCGTGAAGATGTATCCTCACGAGCTCTCGGGCGGGATGCGCCAGCGCGTGGTCATTGCGATCGCCCTGGCGAACAATCCGGAAATCGTCATCATGGATGAACCCACCAGCGCGGTGGACGTCACCGTTCAGGCGCAGATTCTCGAGTTGGTCAAGCGAATCCGAACTTCGGTGAGCGCCTCCTTCATCGTCATCTCTCATGATCTCGCCGTCCTTGCGGAAGTCTGCGACCGCATAGCCATCATGTACGCGGGCCGCGTCGTCGAGGTCGCTCCGACGGACCAGATTCTCCAGAAGCCGCTCCATCCGTACACGCAGCTGCTCATCTCCGCGATCCCGACGCTCGAGGCGAAACCCGTCGAGGGGATCAAAGGAGACGTACCGGACATGCGCGCCGTGCCCGCGGGATGCGCCTTTCACCCGCGCTGTCCGTTCGCCTTCGAGAAGTGTCACGAAATCATCCCGATCGACTTGCCGCACGGCAACGATCAGCTCGTCGCCTGTTGGCTCTACGAGGCGAAGTAGCGTGATGATTGCGGCATATGGGCTCAGCAAGTTCTTCCCGATTCGCGGAGCGTTCCGATCCACGACATCGTTGAAGGCGGTCGACGACGTCGGTCTGAAGATACAGAACGAGCAGGTCGTCGGCCTCGTCGGCGAGAGCGGCTCGGGAAAGAGCACCGTCGGGCGTTGCCTCATTCGGCTCCTCAAACCCACCGAGGGGGAGATCCTCTTCGATATTCCGGATTCCGAGCTCGTCGAGTACGAGAAGGCGCGAGCCGAGGATGCGACGAAGCGCGTCGACGCCATCGCCGACCGATTTTCTCTCCTCCGTCGATCGTCCTCCGAACTCCGGTCTCTGCGTCGGCTTGCCAACATCGTCTTCCAGGATCCGTACTCTTCGCTCAACCCGCGGATGAGGCTCGCCGACATCATCACCGAGCCGATGCTCTCGACGCGGTTCTGCACTCGAGCGGAAGCGGAGATCCGCGCACGAGAACTCCTCCGCGAGGTGGGCCTCCCCGAGTTCTTCGAGGACCGGTACCCGCACGAACTTTCCGGCGGTCAACGGCAACGGGTCGCCATCGCGCGAGCCATCTCGACGAACCCGAAGCTCCTGATTCTCGACGAGCCGACCTCAGCGCTCGACGTGTCCGTCCAAGCCCAAATCCTCAATCTGCTTCGCGGCCTCCAAGAGAAATACGGCATCAGCATGCTTCTGATTACACACAACATCGCCGTCGTCGCGTACCTCGCGGAGTACGTTTACGTCATGTATGCGGGCAAGATCATGGAATGGGGAGAGAAGGGCAAGGTGCTGAGAGATCCGCAGCATCCGTACACCAAGGCGCTGATGTCCTCGGTCCCGGTCATCGGCGAGACGATGACGCGGACCATTCTGCGAGGCGACCCGCCGAACTTGGTGAGCCCTCCGATCGCCTGTCGATTCCACCCTCGTTGTCCGGTCGCCTTTGAGGTATGTGGGTGGAGTGCCGAAGAGGTCGCGGAGGACCTGGAGTACTTGCTTGCCGGCAAGTATTATGAGGGGTTCGGTGACGCGGTGAGCGTAATCGCGGAGGGAGAGCGGACAATCACGATCCAGGGCACGACGGACGCCGAACGAATCCGGGAGCTCGTCGGTCTCGAAAATGAAGAGGTCCGGAGCCTGAAGAGCGTCGAGGCGATCGACGTGTCGGACGGCTCCACCGTCGTCCGGCTCCATGAGCCCGTGGAACCGGAAATGTATCCGGCTCCCGACGGGCGACAAGTGAAGTGCCTTCTCTTCCGACCCGACGTTTCACCTCCCACCGGAAATGCCTAAAGGGCTCTGACCGTGAGGCCCGGGTGACTAGGTCGCGCTAGGGCGGGTCGTATGGTACGACCCGCTAGCTCACTCTTCTTGCTTCGGCTCGTACACCGCGACGGCCTCGATCGCGACTTTCAGTCCAGGATTCGCGATCCCGAGTTTCGCGGGAGACCTGGCGGGCGGCTCATCCGGAAAGAATTCCTTGTAGGCCTCGTTCATCGCCTGGAAATCCGCGGGGTCGGTGAGGAAGACGGTCGTCTTCACCACGGAAGCCATCGAGAGCCCGAGTTCTTCGAGGATTGACGATATGTTCTTCAGCGACTGCTTCGTCTGGCCGGCGATGTCGGGAGCGGCCCACTCCCCCGCCTTCGCTCCCGGGACGATGGGCGCCTGCGCGGATATGAAGACGAACCCGTTCGCGACGACACAATGCGAATAGGGGCCGAGGGGCTTCGGATGCTTCGGCAGATCGGGGACCGCTCGCACGTCGTTCGCGTCCGGAACGTCCCGATGGCCAAAAGGCTTGTGCCGGAAACCCGCGCCGTCCTCCGGTCCCGGACATGCAAGAGTATATTAAATTCCGATGGCGTTGATGGGCGGAACCCGAGAAACGACTTCGGCCCACGCGGTGGGATTCCGGATGGCCAAGAGAGACCTTGTCTTTCGCATCGGCGGCGCCGCAGGAGACGGCGTCTCCTCGACGGCGGAGAGCTTCGCGAAGATCAGCGCCCGCAGCGGGCTGCACACCTGGACGTACTCGTCGTATCAGAGCGTGATCCGCGGCGGCCATGTCTGGACCCAGATCCGGGGAGGCCTCGATCCGGTCCTGTCCCATGGCGTCGACCCGGATGTCGTCGTGGCCCTGAACCAGCAGACGATGGACGTCCACCAGGGCCAGGTGACGGAGGGCGGCGCGATCGTCTACGACGTCGACGGCACGAAGCCGGATCCGGCGAAACTCCGTGGGAAGGTCCGGCTGCTGGGGATTCCCCTCCGCAAGAGGGCGCAGAGTCTGTCCCCCAATGCGCTCATGCGGAACACGGTCGCCCTCGGCGCGGCCGTCCGTTTGTTCGACATGGACTTTCGACACGTCGAGAGCGCGTTCAAGGACATCTGGGGAGACAAGAAGCCGGAGATCGTGCAGCAGAACATCCAGGCGTCGAAGCTCGGGGCCGACGCGGTCGCGGAGATGGGCGGTTCCCTGAACCTCGGATTGGCATACCCGAACGAGCCGAAATATCTGATGACGGGGAACGAGGCGATCTGCCTCGGTGCGCTCGCGGCAGGCGTCAAGTTCCTCGCGCAGTATCCGATGACGCCGGCGTCTTCGATCCTCCATTGGATGGCCTCCCACGGGCCCCCGCACGGCGTCGTGGTCAAGCAAGTCGAGGACGAGCTCGCGGCGATGAACATGGCCGTCGGGGCGGGCTTCGCCGGCGTCCGCGCGATGACCGCGACGTCCGGCGGCGGTTTCTCCCTGATGGTCGAGGCGATTGGC
>VBLR01000099.1 GCA_005878665.1 Methanobacteriota archaeon
CATAGCCTTCGCGGCATCACGACTTCCGCTCGGCCTTCAGGTTCGTGAGGGCCTTGATTTTCGGTTGGACTTTCTCGATTTTCGATTCGAGCTTCGCACGGATTTTCTCGAATTTTCGCTCCGCCTTGACGCGGTCGACAGTGGCCCCCTTGAGGCTCTGTTGCGCCCGACGGATCTCCGCGCGGTAGCCCGCCTCGATCCGTCGAAGTCGCTTCAACTTCCGATCGGCCTTGTCCTCAGAAGAAATTCGGACACCCCCGCGTCCCCCGCCCGAACGACCGGATCTAGGCCAGGGCTCGGTTTCGGGCGATCACCACGTCGAGCACGCCATTGGTGTACGTGTACTTCAGCGTGTCGCGGTCTGCGTCAATTGGCAGGTCGACCTTCGTGAAGTATTGGCGGTCCCCTTCTCCTTGGAGGACGAGCTTCCCTTCCTCGAGACGCACGCGGACGCCTTCGCGGGCGACGCCGGGCATCTCCGCCGTCAGGAAGATCGCCGATTCCGTCAAGATGACGTCGACGAGCGGATCGCGGGTCCGGATCTCCTCGCCCTCGAGGGCAGGCCGTGCGGCCTCGGGTCGTGCTTCGCGCGATCGGGTCGTGAATCCGTAGATGAACGGCTCGCGGAAGACGCCGAGTTTCCCCTCGAACGCATCCTTGAGCATGCGATGAAGCGCGCGGCGCGTCTCCTCGAACTCGTCCTCGATACTCATCGGGAAATCCTTCCTTCCCTGGTCAGGACCGCTTTCGTAGAGCGCGGTCCCCTCTCTTTCAACCCCGTGGAATTAATGGTCTAGAGATTTCATATAGTTTTCGCGACGAGTCCGATTCTCCAGTGGAAAGCGCCCCCCGGACGTCGGAGGGGGGATCACGGGGACGGTTTCTGTTCCGGTGTCGCCGGCGGCCTGGCCGGCGCCGTCGGTTTGGCCCCCCCACCTACCGCCGGGGTCGTGGGAGTCGGAGGCTGAGCGGTCCGGGGAGAGATTTTCCCCGCGGCCACCATCGCGATCCGCTCGACGAGCATCCGGTATCGCGGCACTCCGACGAACTCGATTCGCTCGTTCAGCAGGATCGCGGGCCCGAACTGGAGCTTGTATGTGGCCAAGAGGGGTTTGCTCGCCTCCGGAGAGAGGACGTCCACCTTCCACTCCGGATGATCGGTCCGGAGGCGCTTCACGATCTCCGCCACGCGGCCTTCCTGATATCCCTGTACGGAGGATACGAAGGTGACCGTCACCATGGCCTCCCGCTGGCGTACCGGAGCGACGCACATAAAGGTTGTGCGCAGGCCACCAGAGGAAAGACCTTGGCCGCGCAGTCCTTCTCACAACGGTGCGGGTCTTCGTGGCCTCGGAGGCGGACGAGGCGAGCCGCAATCAGCGCGACGCCCTCCTCGCGCTCGCACCGTGGCAGTCGGACGCGACGTTCGGTGGGCAGGCATCGTGGCGGTGGCGGGACACCCGACTGGTCACGATTCCGGAGCACCACCTGTACCGGGACCACCTCGATCGCGACCTCGAAGATGCGTTTGGACAACCTGTGGATCTCGTCGTCTACCTGTCGAAGCACGTCTCGGAAAGTCGGAGGCCGAGTCTCGCGGTTCATCCGATCGGCAATCCGCGCGGAGCCGAGTTCGGCGGACAACCGGAGACGCTCGTGCCGTCCGCGCCTCGGTGGATGACGGCGGCTCTTCGGGGCCTGCGCCGGGAGGCGAGGGGCCTCGCGTACAACGTGACGTTCGAGGCGACGCACCACGGTCCGCACCTGACGGCGCCGACGTTCTACATCGAGCAGGGCAGCACGGAGACGGAGTGGGCGGACCTCGCCGCCTCGCGGGCCATCGCCCGAGTCCTCCTCGCCCTCGAACCGGTCGACGCGCCGATCGCCATCGGCCTCGGAGGCGGGCATTACGTCCCGCGGCACACGGACCTCGCGTTAGAACGACGCATCGCGTTCGGGCATCTCCTCGCGGCGTATGCCCTCGAGGGCCCGTCCGAGAAGGCAATCGATCAAGCCGTCGAGCGGACCGAAGGCGCGACGCTCGCCTACCTGCACCGCAAGAGCCTCTCGAAACCGGGGGTCCGGGCGTTCGAGGTACACTTGGAGTCGTTAGGCCTCCGGGTCATTCGGGAGGCGGACCTCCCGATGGACCCCGAGCACGAAACTTCTTAAGCCGTGGGCGAATACCAACGCCTAAGGGAGGGGACGCATTGCTCAAGGAATGTCGTTCTCACGGGTATTTCCGGGAAGAGTTGTGCCCGCATTGCGGCAGCGAGGGCAAGTTCCTCCTAAACGACGAGGAGGTCGAGATCCTCGGGCGCACGATGGCCGGCGTCTTGCGACACTTTCCGGAGCGGTACGGCCTCGAGATGGACGCGCACGGTTGGGTGGACCTGCGGGACTTCCTGACTGCGGTCCAGATTCGCAACCGACGGTTCCGCTTCGTCCGCCAACATCACGTCGTCGGCCTGATCGAGACGGACCCGAAAGGCCGGTACCAATTCGAGGATGGGAAGATGCGCGCCACCTACGGCCACTCGAAGGACCTCGACCTCGACCTGCCGACGGAAGGCATCCCGGACGTGCTGTTCTACCCGACCACGGAGGAGGAGAGCCATCTCTTGAAGGAGGCCGGACTCCGGCCCTCGGACCGCAAGATGGTCCACCTCAGCGCGACGTTCGAAGCGGCGCTTGAGGCGGGCCGCGTCCGGATCGCCCAGCCCGTGATCCTCGAGATCGATGCGAAGGCGGCCCGCTCCTCCGGCGTCGTGATCCACAAGGCCGGCAAGACCGTCTACACGTCGAAGGAAGTCCCGGGGGAATTCCTCCGCCGGTCGCACCGCGTGGAGGAGGAACTGCCGCCGCAAGCCTCCGCCGACTCGACCGAGTGATTTTCAATGGGTCGGCCGAATATTATTCCCTCCCGATACACTTATGAAGCCGGGTCCGATATCGTCGCCTCCGGATGGGTGAGCCATGCCTTCGGCCTTTGACCTGATCGGCCACAACCCGGCCCTGCTGGAGCATTGGGTCCACCGGTTCCTCGCGGCCCTGATCGATGGCCTCGTCGTCGCGGCCATCTACCTGCTCTTCGTGCTCCCGGTCGCATTCCTGGGTTTGGCTTGGTACGTGGCCGGGTTCTTGTACGGCGTCATCTGGCTCGGGTACTCGGTGCTCCTCGAGGCACTCTTCGGCGCCACGATCGGGAAAAAGCTCCTCAAGCTCCGCGTCGTCGCGATCGACGGGAATCTCGACATCCTCCACACGCTCGTCCGAAACCTCTCGAAGATTTACTGGGTGTTGTTCGGAATCGATCTGATCATCGGCGGGGTCACGCAGGGCGACCCTCGGCAACGCCTGTTCGACCGCCTCGCGCGCACGACCGTCACCCGAGTCGACCAAGCCGCGTACATGGAAGAGCAATTCCGCATGATGCAGCACGCCGGACCGCATCCGATGACAATGCCTCAGGCGCCCCCGCCAAAGACGAATCCCCCGCCCGCACCGGGCAGTCCCCAGGCCGCTCAGGCCGCAACCGGTAGTTGGCCCGGGCAAGGCACCGGCTGGCCCGGTGCCGCGCCGGCCCCGAGCACATGGCCGCAGCACCAGTGGGACGAACAGGGTCGCCTGGTGAAGGAAATGAAATTCTGTACCGCCTGCGGGGGACAACTCGTCGCCCGAGGGGACGGCAAGCTCACGTGCGTGCGCTGCGGCGCGGTCTA
>VBLR01000100.1 GCA_005878665.1 Methanobacteriota archaeon
CCGACCTCCAGACCATCCAGCGCATCGGTCAGGATATCGAGCGCGCGCTCGCACCGCTCCCGGGCACGGCGAGCGTATACGCCGAGCGGTCGTTCGGGGGGCGCTACTTGGATATCCGGCCGGATGCGGATGCCCTCGCCCGCTATGGACTCACCACCGGCGACGCGCAGGAGGTGATCAGCCTGGCGCTCGGCGGGGAGGAGATCACGACGACCGTGGAGGGCCGCGAGCGCTACCCCGTGCAGGTGCGCTATGCCCGTGACTTCCGGGATGACCCCACCACGATCAGCCGGCTCCTGGTCGGCAGCAGTGGCGGCCCGCAGGTGCCGCTCGGGCAGGTTGCGGACATTCGCTTCAGCCCCGGCCCACCGATGATCCGGAGCGAGGGCGGCTACCTCTACGATCAAGTGTCGATCGATGTGCGGGGGCGGGACGTGGGGAGCTATGTGCGCGACGCTCAGGGCGTCGTGGCGCGCGAGGTGAAGCTCCCCACCGGCTACTGGCTGCGTTGGAGCGGTCAGTACGAGGCGATTCAGCGGGTGAAGGCGCGGCTCCAAGTCGTCGTCCCGCTCACGCTCGGGATCATCGCGCTGCTCCTGTATCTCACGTTCGGTACCGTGGCCGAGACGGCGATCGTGATGCTATCGCTGCCGTTCGCCCTGGTCGGCGGGGTGTGGATCATGTGGCTGCTCGACTACAACCTGTCGATCGCAGTCGCCGTGGGATTTATCGCGCTTGCCGGGGTGGCTGCGGAAACCGGCGTCGTGATGATCATCTACCTCGATCACGCCTGGGAGGCCGTCACGCAGGGCGGGCGGCGTCCCACACTGACGGAGCTCGTGGGCGCCATCGAACACGGCGCGGTCAACCGCGTGCGACCGAAGCTCATGACGGTGCTCGCTATCATGCTGGGCCTCGTGCCAGCCCTCTGGAGCCACGGCGCCGGCGCGAGCGTCATGAAGCGGATCGCCGCCCCCATGGTCGGTGGGATGGTGACGTCCACAATCCTGACGTTGATCGTAATCCCAGTCATCTACTACCTGTGGCGGAGCTGGGAGCTGCGCCGGACTCAATGACTCGGGAGAATCCTGTGGCGGAACACGTTCACAAAGTGGAAGGGGCTGCGCGTCGCGAAGGTCCGACAGAGCGCTGGCACTCCCCGGAAGCGCACGCCGGGCACGGGGCGCACATGGTGCGGGACATGCTTCGCCGCTTCATCGGGTCGGCGATCCTCACCGTCCCGATCGTCCTCTACTCGCCGCTTGGCACCTCGCTCTTCGGCCGCGAGCTCGCGCCGCCATTTGGGCTGTCGCCCGGGCTCCTGAGTTTCATCCTGACCTCGATCGTCGTCTGGTGGGGCGGGTGGCCATTCGTGTCGTCCGCGGCGCGCTCGTTGCGACAGGGCGAGCTCACGATGATGACTCTGATCGCGACCGGCATCCTCGTGAGCTACGTGTACTCGGCCGCAGTCACGTTCGGCTTGCCGGGCGAGCCGTTCTACGATGCCGCAGCGATGTTGACCGCCTTCAGCCTCCTCGGCCACTGGATGGAGATGCGGAGCCGCTTCGCCACCGGGCGGGCGGTCGAGGCGCTGCTCAAGCTCGCGCCGCCCACCGCGCGGCGCGTGCGGGATGGGCAAGAGGAGGAAGTGTCACTCGCAGCCATCGCGGTGGGTGACGTCCTTGCGGTTCGGCCGGGCGATACCATCCCCGTGGACGGTGTCGTCATCGAGGGCTCGAGCTACGTAGATGAATCGATGCTCACCGGAGAGCCGGTGCCGGTCGCGAAGGGGCCCGGCGACGAGGTCGTGGGCGGGACGCGAAACCAGCAGGGAGCGTTCCGATTCCGCGCAACCAAGGTCGGCGCTGATACGGCGTTGGCTCGCATCGTCGCCATGGTCCGGGCAGCACAGTCCTCAAAGGCGCCGGCGCAGCGTCTAGCCGATCTCGCTGGCAAGTACCTGGTGATTGTGGCGCTCGCGGCCGGAGCCGTCACGTTCGCTGCGTGGCTGCTATCTGGACACCAAGGCGTCTCCTTCGCGCTGTCGGCTGCGGTGGCAGCGATCGTGATCGCCTGTCCAGACGCGCTCGCGCTCGCGACTCCGACGGCGATCACGGTCGGTGTGGGGCGGGCAGCGCGTGCCGGCGTGCTCTTCCGGAACGCCTCGGTTCTCGAGGCGGCTGCCCAGGTGGACACGGTCGTCTTTGACAAGACCGGCACGCTCACCGAAGGCCGGCCGTCAGTGACGGATGTCATTCCTGCGGCCGGCGTGGAAGAGGCAGAGATTCTGCGGCTCGCCGCTGCAGCGGATGCGCAGTCGGAGCACCCACTCGCTACCGCCGTTGTCGAAGCTGCCAGGAAGCGTGCGCTTGTCGTCGATCCGCCCTCCCATTTCGAGGCCGTCCCTGGCCACGGCGTACAGGCGACCGTGGGCGGTCGCCCCGTGCTGGTGGGTAATGGCAAGCTGCTGGAGCGAAACGGCGTCGTGCCGGGGCTCGAGCGCGAAGCCGAGAGGCTGCGAGCAGAAGCCAAGACCGCGCTCTACGTTGCGGCGGATGGCCGGGTGCTCGGTCTCATTGCAATCGCCGATCGGATTCGTCCGAACGCGAAAGGCGCCGTTGCGGCGCTCCACGACCTGGGCATCCGCGTTCTGCTCCTCACGGGGGACAGCCGGGCCACCGCCGAGGCAGTGGCCCGCACGCTCGCCATCGATGATGTGCGGGCCGAGGTGTTGCCAGGTGACAAGGCTGCAGAGGTCAGGAGCCTCGAGGAGCGGGGCCGTCGGGTCGCCATGGTGGGGGACGGCGTCAATGATGCGCCAGCGCTTGCGGCGGCGACGGTCGGCATAGCGATCGGCGCGGGAACGGACGTTGCGATCGAGACAGCTGGAACCATTCTGATGAAGGACGACCCGGCCGACGTTCCCGTCGCGCTCGTTCTTGCTCGCCGAGTGCACCGCAAGATCAAGCAGAATCTCTTTTGGGCCGCGATCTACAACCTGATCGCTATCCCGCTCGCTGCCGGCGTGTTGTATCCATCATTGGGGATCCTGCTCAAACCGGCGTGGGCCGCCCTCGCGATGAGTGCGAGCACGGTGACGGTGACGGTGAATGCCCTGTTGCTTCGACCCCCGGAGCATACGCAGACGGCAGGACCGCAGCATGGAATGCGTGGCTTTGTTGCGTCGGGGGCTGGCGCTCGAGGGCGTGACGGTTGGCTACAACGCCCTGGAGGGGATTGTCGCGATCGCCGCCGGTCTCGTTGCCGGCTCGGTAGCCCTGACTGGATTTGGAATCGACTCGGTCATCGAGGTGACAAGCGGCGTCGTTCTTTGGTGGCGGCTCAGGGCGGAGCTGGGCGCGGCGCGCGTTGGGCCCGCGGTCGAAGCGCGGGCGGTGCGTGGCTCTCGGCGACGACTCTTCTCGGTCTGGGTCTGAACGCGGTGCTCGGCTGGTGGTGGGCCGATCCGGTAGCTGCTCTTGCGATGCTTCCCCTGATCGTGCGCGAAGGGATCGAGGCTTGGAGGGCGGAGCGCACTGGTGCAGTACCGCGTCGCGCAGCACGTGGCTAAGTTAGGACCGCGCCACCGTAGCTCAGTGGTAGAGCTCTCGATTCGTAATCGAGGGGTCGGCGGTTCAAATCCGCCCGGTGGCTCCTGCTCCCTCCCCGCACGCCCGACCCTTCGCTGCGCGTAGTCCTTGCCGAGCCACCGTTGCGCGCGCGCAACACCCGGTACGCCGGCGGGCGCGACCCAAGATTACAGACCGTCCGCGACGACGATGGCACGGGTTAGGCATCGCTCTAGCGGTGAAAGGAGGGCACGACTCGTGAACGTCACCCCCCACCCCGCCTGGGTCGCCGATCTGAATGCGGCTCTGGAGCCGACCCAAGAAGCGATCCTCAACACGCCCGTGATCGAAGACGCCGCAGAAAACCGCTTGGTGCCCGCGAAGATTCAGAACTTCCTCGTCGCCTTCTATCCCGTCATCCGTGACTTCCCGCAGTGGCTGCAGTTGCTGCTCGACCGCTCTCCCGAAGACGGCCGTGAGTTCTTCGAAGGCAACATCAGGGTCGAGCGACGCCACGGGTCGATGTGGCGCGCCATGGGCGACGGGTTCGCGGTGCCGCGGGAGCGCTTCGAGCGCGCGGAGCCAGCGGTTCCCCAGGTGTGCGCCTTCCACGACTACCTCACCAACATGTGCCTCGCGGCTCCGTTCGGAGCGGCGGTGTCGGCGACGAACTACGCCGTCGAGGGAATCGCGCAGAAGATCTCCGAGAAGGCGCTCCGCGGGCTCAGCAGGAACGAAAAAATCGGACGCAAGGGACGATGGTGGCTCGAAGAGCACGCCAAGTACGATGACGAACATCCCATTCAGGCACTGGAGATCGTCAAGCGATGCGTGCGGCGCGGCGAGTCCCCGACGGCCGTGCAGGAGGCCGCCTGCCGCAGCCTCGCGCTGATGCGCGAGGCCATGCCCGCGGCGTACTGTTGATACGGCGGGGGCCTATCCCGCGATCGTGAGCTTGTGCCCGCGCTGCTTCAGCGCGGCGAGCATCCCCGCCTTCTCGACCGACCTCGTGTAGGCCTCGTCGGGGCTCGTCTCCTTCTTCTCGACGAGCTCGAGCAGCGCGTCGTTCAGGGTCACCATGCCCAGCTGCTTCGAGGTCTGCATGATCGAGGGGATCTGGAACGTCTTGCCCTCGCGGATGAGGTTCGCGATCGCGGGCGTCGTGAGCAGCACCTCGCGGGCGGCCACCCGGCCGCCCCCCAGTCGCTTGCACAGCGTCTGCGAGATCACGCCCTTCAGCGATTCGGAGAGCATCACCCGAATCTGCGCCTGCCGGTCGGCGGGAAATTGGTCGATGATGCGGTCCACGGTCGAGGCCGCCGTCGTCGTGTGCAGCGTCCCGAACACCAGGTGTCCGGTTTCCGCCGTCTCGATCGCGATCGCGACGGTCTCGAGATCGCGCATCTCCCCGACGAGAATGATGTCCGGATCCTCGCGCAGCGCCGCGCGCAGCGCGGACTTGAAGCTCTCCGTGTGGACGCCGACCTGCCGCTGCGTGATGAGACACTTCTTGTTTTCGTGCACGAACTCGATCGGGTCCTCGATCGTGATGATGTGGTCCGACCGCATGCGGTTCACGAGGTCGACGAGCGCGCACAGCGTGGTGGACTTGCCCGAGCCGGTGGGCCCCGTGACGAGCACCAGCCCTTTCGTGAGATAGCAAAGCTGCTGCACCTCCTTGGCGA
>VBLR01000154.1 GCA_005878665.1 Methanobacteriota archaeon
GTGGCGTTCTTATTCCATCCGCCTCCGCCGTGAGCCCATGGCTACCCCTCGCCGGTCCCTGGCCTACGGACTCACCGCGAACGTCGTCATCCTCGGGGTCGTGTCCCTTTTCACGGACATCAGCAGCGAAATGATCTTGCCGATCCTACCGTTCTTCCTGATTCAGGTCCTCGGAGCGAACGCCCTCATCGTGGGGGTCGAGGAAGGCTTTTCGGACAGCGTCGTCTCGTTCATGAAGATCCTTTCCGGGCGGTTCTCCGACATCGCGGGGAAGCGAAAGCGGTTCGTCGGCGCCGGCTACGCGCTGTCGACGGTGATGAAAACCCTCTTTCCATTCGCGCGGAGCTGGCCCGAGTTCATCGGTTTGCGGATTGTCGAGCGGACGGGGAAAGGCGTGCGAGATGCTCCCCGGGACGCGCTCCTCACGGAATCGACGTTTCCCGAGACCCGCGGGAAGGCCTTCGGCCTCCATCGGAGCATGGACACCGCCGGCGCAATCGCGGGCCCGATTGTTACCCTCGTCCTCCTCGGAACGGTCTTGGCCTCCCTGAACGTCGCGGACCAGTATCGCAGCGTCCTCTTGTTGGCAGCGATCCCCGCGGCCCTCTCCGTCCTGATCGTCCTATTCGTCCACGAACCGACGCGGGCGCCTGCACCGAGACATCCTCTCCGGGTGACGTTTCGCGGCATCCCGCGACCGCTCTTGACGTTCATCGCGATCGCCAGCCTGTTCTCGTTCGCGGACTTTTCATACGCGTTCCTCCTGCTGCGCGCGGGCCAATCGAACGGCACCGTGATCGTGATTCTCCTCTACGTTCTGTACAACATCGTCTACGCCGTCCACGCTTTCCCCGCGGGGATCCTCTCCGACCGAGTCGGTCGGAAACCGGTCGTGTTGGTGGGATACGTCGCGTTCATCGCGATGACGACCCTCCTCGTATTCTCGGATGCGCTCGCAGTCCTTGTCGTCGCGTTCATCCTGTACGGCTTGGAATACGGGATGGCGGAGGGGACCCAGCGCGCTCTCGTCGCGGATTTCGCCCCGTCGGATATCAAGGCGACGGTCCTGGGTGCATACCACACGAGCGTCGGTACTGTCAAGCTCGCATCAGGTCTCGTGGCGGGGTTCCTCTGGGTCGCCGTCGCGCCCACGGCGACGTTCGCCTTCGGCGCGGTGACCGCGACCTTCGCGGCGGTTGCTCTTTCCCTGTGGAGTCCGGGCGCTAAGTCCTGAGCTTCCGGCCGATTCGCCGTTCGACCGCTGCGACCTTCGCATCGAGCTGTCCCGACGTCCCCTTGCGGTCATCGATCTTGATGAGCGTTGAGACGCGTTCGCAGTCTTTCGCGACGGCCTTGTGGCAGCGGGCGATGAGGGCGAGAATCTCATTCAAGGAGCCCTCGATCACGGTGCCCATGGGATTCAGGCGATATGGAAGACCACTGCGGTCCACGATGTTCACTGCGCGTACAACGTACTCTCCGACGCCAACGCCTTTTCCGATCGGCGTAATGCTGAATTCTGCGATCGTCATCGCCTGACCTCGCTAGCCTGATAAGCCGGTCGTCTCTTGCAACTTGTGTGGCCGTTGACTATTCGCGACGTGCCGCAGAATACGATCGCGGGCGGGCCGATGAGACTACGGACCGCGAGTTCTGGCTCCGAGGACTCGTCGAAGTCGGACGCCTTCGGGAGGGAGAGCGCGTATTGGACGTCGGAGCGGGGACCGGCCGATTCGCAAAGCTCCTCTCCATGACGAATCGCGTCGTGGCCCTCGATTCCTCGGAGGCCATGCTCCGTGTCGCCCGCGCGAAAGGTCCGTTCGAGTGTGTGGAGGGCGACGGCCACCGCCTCCCGTTCCGAACGGACGCGTTTGACCTCGCGATGGTCGTCATGGTGCTCCAGCATCTCGGCGACTATGGGGCGGCCTTGCGGGACATCGCCCGAGTGGCGCATCGGGTCGTCGTCGCAACGTCCGATATGGCCACGCGTCGCCTCGGCATTTTGGAGGAGGCCTTTCCGAGTCTCTTGGCAATCGATCGGAAACGCTTCCCGCCGATTCCGGCGATCGTTGATGCGCTTCGAGCGGCGGGCTTTCGAGACCCCCTCGTCGAGGAGCGCGCGTACGTTCGAAGGCTCGCGACGGGAGATCAACTCGACCGCGTGCGACATCGATACCTCTCGACATTCGACCTCCTTCCTCTGGGTGAGTTTGAGCGAGGCCTCCGGTTCTTGGAGGACGAGATGCCACGGCGCTACGGAGACCGCTTCGAAATCACGGCCCGCTTCACGTTCGTAGGTGCGACAAGGTGAGATTCACCGAATCCGCGCATTCGGGGCAGAAATCCCGACCCTTCCGATCCGTATCCGCGAGTCTCTCGGAGAAGAACATCACGCATTGGGGATTCGCGTCGTGATGGCCGAGGCCCAAGGTATGCCCGAGTTCGTGAACCGCGGTCTTCACGGCACGTTCCACGAGTTTGTCTTCGCCATCGCCTCCGAACTGGGAAAGGGAGACGACCGCCCATCGACCTCGAATATCCGCATGGCCGAAGACCAACGCCAGTCCGAGCTCCGGGTCACAGAGCTCCACATCCGTGATCGCGATGACGCGATCGCCGTCCGAGGATTGGCAGGCCCGATCGAACGTCGCCGCTCGGTACCGTTTCGGCACGAGGCTGAAGGGCCGTCTCGGTAATGGCTTCACACTCGCAATGCGCACTTGCCCAAACGGCGCAAGCTCGGATCCGATCCGTTCGAGGACGGACGGCTCGACGCGGCCGACCGGTTGGAGCGTGAGGATCATCCTTTGACGACTCCGAGCGGAACCAATCGGGCGACGATCTTCGTGAGTCCCGCCCCCTCCGCCACCCGGACGACGTCCTCGACGTTCTTGTAAGCCCCGGGGGCTTCCTCGACGATTCCCGCCCTCGAGGCTGCCCGGAGGTAGATCCCGCGCTTGTCGAGCGACTTCACAACCTCACGCGCATCGTACGTCCGACTCGCGGCCTTTCGGGACATCTGACGGCCGGCGCCGTGGCAGCTCGAGCCGAAGGATCGCTCCATCGCGGTCGGCAAGCCCACGAGGACGAACGAGCACGTGCCCATGTCCCCCGGGATCAGGACGGGTTGGCCGACGGCCTTGTACTTGGCCGGAGTCTCCGGATGTCCCGCGGGGAAGGCCCGCGTCGCCCCTTTCCGGTGGACGACGACCTTGTGTCGCGCGCCGTCGATGACGTGCTCCTCGACCTTCCCGATGTTATGGCACACGTCGTACACGATGTCCATGCCCAGTCCCTCGGGAGATTGCCCGAGGATCTTCGAGAACGCGTTCCGGACGCCATACGTGATGAGTTGGCGGTTGTTCCACGCGAAGTTCGCGCCGCAGCACATCGCCCGCCAGTAGTCCATCCCTTCCTTCGACGAGATCGGCGCGCAGGCGAGCTGGAGGTCCGGCAGGTCGATCCTCTCCCGCTTCACAACCCGTTCACACGCCTCGATGGAGTCCGTCGCGATTTGGTGGCCGAACCCGCGGGATCCCGTATGGACCATCACGCACACCTGACCCGGCTGCGCGATCCCGAGGGCCTTTGCGGCGCGCTCGTCGTAGACCCGGTCGACCTTTTGGATTTCAACGAAGTGGTTTCCGGCCCCGAGGCTCCCGACTTGGTCCTTGCCGCGTGCGGTCGCCCGCTCGCCGACCTTCGAGAAGTCGGCGTCTTCGAGTCGGCCGCGCGCCTCGATGTGGTCGGGGTCGTCGGGCCACGCGTACCCCTTGTCGACCGACCAGCCGACGCCCTCAGTCGTGAGCTTCGCGAGGTCTTGCCGCGTGACTTTGGTGATGCCGCCTTCGCCCACGCCGCTCGGGACGTTCTCGAAGCACGCATCCGTCAACGCACGGAGGTTCGAACGAACATCTTCCGCGGCGAGGTTCGTCCGGATGAGACGGACCCCGCAATTGATGTCGTACCCAATCCCGCCGGGCGAAATCACACCGTCGTCGTAGTCGAATGCCGCGACGCCGCCGATTGGGAATCCATACCCCCAGTGAATATCGGGCATGGCCATGGCCGCCCCGAGGATCCCGGGCATCGTCGCGACGTTCGCGACCTGCTCCGGCGCCTGATCCTGCCGGAGCTGCGGCAACATCGATTCGCCGATGAACACCAAGCCGTTCGTGCGCATCGCGGGTTTGTACGACCGCGGGATTTCGTACCGGAACGCGTCGACCTTGTTCAGCGGGCCGTTCCATCCGTCGCCCATGGGCACCGAGAAGGGCGCCTACATGTCGAGTGCTCATAAACGTTCGCGCCCGCCGCGGGTCCGTCGCAAACTTCATGCATGCAGCGTGTTATCTCCTATCACGGGTTGGGACGAGCTCCGGATCGCTCTTCCTGCGTCGCCTTCGGGTGGGCATGCGCGGCCGGGATTCGTGGGGCCCGGGTTCCCTGAGGACAGGGGGGAGGGAATCGGGGAAGGCCGCGGTCCCGCGGGTGGCCAGAGCTCGTCGCTCCCTTTTCCCCCCGCGCCCTCGTGTCTTCCAGGTCCTCGTCACAGGCGGCCGCTCGCCGTCATCCGACGTGCCCGCGCGCCTCGCCAATGGCCACAATCGCCTCCCGAATGAGGCGCGCAGCGAGTAACGACGTTTGCCCGAAATCCCATGCGGGGCTGACCTCATTGACATCCATCCCGACGAGGTCCGGCGCGAGCATGCCGATAACCTTCTTGACCTGAAGGGGTGCGAGCCCGAACGGTTCGGGGTTGCCGACCGCGGGAGCGAACGCGGGATCCACGCCGTCGATGTCGATCGTGAGATAGATGCGGTCGCGGTTCACGGCCTTGAGCGCGCGGTCCACCCCGGAACCGATGCCCCTCTCATGGACGTCGAAGACGCTCACATACGTCAACCCGAGTCGTTCGAGGTCCTCCCGCTCTTCTCGGCTATACGACCGCACGCCGATGTATACGACGTGCTCGACGCCGATGTGGTCCGCGATCCGACGCGCCGAGCATGCGTGGGACCACTTGTCCGAGAGGTACGAGTCGCGGAAGTCTAGGTGGGCGTCGATTCCGATCACGCCGACGTCCTTCGGGAATGCACGCACGACCGCCGGCGCGAGGCTGTGTTCGCCGCCGATGACGATCGGAATCTTTCCGGCGCCGACGACGTCCGCCGCCATCCGGGTCACGCCGTCGACCATCTCGGTCGAGGCCCCGAAGGTCGGTGTGTTCCCCAGATCCGCCACCGGCACGTCCCGGAGGTCCCGTTGGTGGTCCATCATGTACGTTTCGAAGTTGTACGACGCCTCGCGGATTGCGCTCGGTGCGAAGCGGGAGCCGCCCCGGAACGAGCACGTGCGGTCGTACGGCACCCCGAAGATGGCAATCCGTGCCTCGTCATACTTCGCGCCGGCGTCCGCGAAGCGAGGCGCGGTCATGGGCGAACAGAAATCGCGCCCGCTTATTTGAGGACGACCCCGTTCAATTGGACGAGAACTTGCGGCGGCCGAGCGCTTCCATGTACAGGATCTCCTGACCCGAAGCGAGCTTACCCTGTAAGTCCTCGGGCACGGGGAGCTCGAACGTCGCGTACGTCGCGAGGTCCATCAGCTGCGCGACGTTGCCGTGCGTCGAGAGGATCTGCGCCTTCCGCTTGTCGATGATAGGGACCCGGACCTTGTGCGTGACGGGGTGGACGATCGACCGCTTCTGCCCGTCGAACAGGCCGACCGCCTCGAGCCTTGCTTTCGCTTCGCCGTGTTTGCCCGGCTTCGAAGTTTGGATGGAGATGATGCGGCACGGTTCATCGTCGATCACGATGTAACGGTTCACCTTCAGCTCTCGAATCTCCGCCTGCTCCCATGACATCGGGTTCGCGCGGCGATGTGGCGGGACCCTAAAAACGTTTCCTCAGCGGCGCATCCGTCTCCGGTTCGCACGTTTTTTCGGCGTGATGTCCCGCTTCGGTCGCGTCGGTTTGTCGGCCTTACGCCGATGGATTTCTTCGATGGCGACTTCGAGATTCCTCAGCAAGTCCGGGGCAATCGTGCGTTTGGTATACGCGTCCGCTCGTGCTGCGAGAGAGATCTTCGCGGCGAAGGCGCGGGCGATCGCACCCCGTTGCCACGGAGGAGCTCCGTGGACCCACGGATGTTGGAACAACACGCCATGTTTCGGCGGCCGCGACCCGGTCCGGAGATGGCGGAACAGCGCGCGCTCCGCACCGAGGAGTTGGACCGTGCCGGCGGGTGCGCGCGCCAGCTCTTCGACGCCGCCCGCGAGGGTGACAAGCCGTGCAGCGATGATCGGACCCGCGAGTTCCGAGACGTTCGGCGCGAGGTCGCGGACCGACCGCTCCACGTAGGACTCGACCGCTCTCCGTTGGTCTGCGACGAGCTTCGCGAGACCGGCGAGCGCCTTCAATTCGGCTTCCTCTCGCTCGCCGAGGTCGGCTCCCACACTCTCACGATGGTCGATCGGCATTCGTTCCCGGCGCCCGTGCATCGCCACGAGTTCCACGTACGTGCCGGTATCGAGCACCGGTGCGAGTTCCGGAAAGTGGAGCCCGTACCACTCCCGCAGCCGTTCGACAAGGACGTTCTCTTCGGCCTGGAGTTCGTCGAGTGCGCCGACCGCTTGCCGCAGATGGTCTTCCGGTCCGATCGCCTTGCGCATTCGTTGTTTCGCGAGCTGAACCATCGCCGCGTGCAGTAGATCCCGCCCATAGCCGAAGTCCTCGGGCTTGAGGAACGGCGGGCGCTCCGACGCCCGATGGCCGCCGGCCCGTTCCAGACGCGGCTCGAAGACGAAGACCTCGTCCGCGAGCGACATGAGGTCCCGCTCCTCATTCAAGACCCTCCAGTCTTCGACTTGGGCGAGGCGGTCCGCGAGGGCATCCGCATCCATCGGGAAGAGCCGCTTCTCGACGACCTTGTCCGCATCGAGCAAGAACGAGCCGAACCACGTCGTCAAGAGGAGCATCGCGCGAGGCGAAACGGGTCGGCCCGTAAAAGCGTATCCGCCTACCGAGACTTGGAGCGCGCCTTCTTCTTCGGTGCGCCGCCGATGGACGACCGGAGCTGGGACGGCTTCAGGATCCCCGTTTCCGTAATGATTCCGGTGATGTACTTCGCCGGCGTGACGTCAAAGGAAGGATTGCGAGCGGGACTTTCCTTCGGCGCGATCGGTTGCCCGTCGAGATGGAGGACCTCTTGCGGCGACCGCTCTTCGATCGGGATCTTGGCGCCCGAGACCAGATCGGCGTCGATCGTACTCATCGGCGCAGCGACGTAGAAGGGGACACCGTTTTCCTTCGCGACCACCGCCTTCGCATACGTCCCGATCTTGTTCGCCGTGTCTCCGTTCACGGCGATCCGGTCCGCGCCAACCAGGACGAGATCGATCTCGCCGTGACCGAGGAAGTGGCCCGCGGCGCCGTCCGTGATGATCGCGTGCTCGATACCGGCTTCCAGGAGCTCCCACGCGGTCAGCCGCGCTCCTTGGAGGCGGGGTCGGGTCTCGTCTACGTAGACGAAGAAGCGTCGCCCGTTCTCCTGGGCGACGCGCATCGGAGCCGTCGCGGTTCCGTAGTCTACCGCGGCCAGGGCTCCGGCGTTACAGTGCGTGAGGATTCGCGTTCCGTTACGAATCAGCTTCGCTCCATGCTCCCCAATCTTTCGGCACTGCTCGATATTGTCCTGTGCGTACCGCTCGGCGACTTGGACGAGATCATCCCCCGCGGACGCCGCCTTCATCATCCAATCGACAGCGAAGAAGAGGTCGTGACCCGTGGGTCTCGTCTTCCGGAGGCGGTCTGCCGCGGCGTTGAGGTCGAGTCCCTGATGGGCCGCCTGCGCCATCCCATATGCGGCCGTGGCCCCGATGGCCGGCGATCCCCGCACGACCATGTCCTCGATTGCGACACCGACATCTTCGTAGGTCTTCGCCTCGTAGACGCGGACCTCGAACGGCAAGTAGCGCTGGTCGATCAACTTCACGATTCCTTCGTCGAACCAGACGGTACGCATCTCCCGCGGGACGCCGTCGATCGTGACGTGCAAGGAATGACTCCTACGGACGCCGCAACGAGGAGAGGAGGCTCGAGAGCCCCGGCCGGCCGAGCTCTCGCTTCATGTCCCGCGTGAGCGAGCCGTAATACGTGAGCTGCTGCTCGACCTTCACCAGCTCGTCGTCCAAGCGACGCCGCTCTTCCTCGACGTTCCTGAGGGCGTCGAGGAGGCGCCTCTCCCGGTGCCGCCAACGCGCGGCCTCTTTGCGGGTCGCTTCCATCGCCCGGCTCATCATCATCGCCCCGGGGCACTCGGCGGAAGGCCCACTCGCACCGGCATCCGGTCCCGCATGTCGGTGAGGAGCCGATTGTACTCGAGGATCTTCTTGCGGACTTCCTCCAGCTCTTTCCGCAACGTGGTCCTCCGTCGATCGAGCTGCCGGAGTCGGTCGCGGAGCCGCTTTCGGCGCTCCCGCCATTTCTTCTGTTCATCCAGAGCTAGGAGCACACTCGAGGGGTCCATCGGAGTGCCCGTCCCACGGGGTCCAGACTATTTAATCGTGATGTGTGCTCACGCCTCTTCCTTCACTTGTGCGCCGGGCAGCACGTACTTGAACAGGTCGAACAGGTTCATCGCCTGGTTCATCAGGTCGCGTGCGATGCCCTCCCCCGCGTCGATGCCGAACACGAGTTCCATGTTGTCGATCTTCCAGACGCTGACGAAACTCGCGACGGTCCGGTGCGTCGCCGCTTCGGTCACGCGGACCTTGCCGATCAGGTTCTCACCGTCGCGGGTCGTCGAGAGGGAAAGCACGTAGCCGCGGCCCTCTAGCTGCTTCTTCGCGATTGTCGACATCTCGGACTTCTCTTCCTTTGCCATCGAGAGCGCCTCCCGCCGGCCCAAATCAGTCAGCGCTAATAAAAGCTGTGAGGCGGGGGCTGGACGCACGCGCAGTTCGATGGAGATTTATACCGTGCGGGCCAATGCGCGCCCCCGCGGGCTCGTGGTCTAGCGGTCATGACATCGCTCTCACACAGCGAAGGTCACCGGTTCGAATCCGGTCGAGCCCACTTCACTCGCTGTCGTCGCGTTGTGCACCTCTAGGTGCCGCGAACCTATGCAGCCGCGATGGGCGGAACTCCCTCCGAACCAAACGACTTTCGGGCGACGAGGTAGAGATATGGGATCTGCGACAGCGACCCCACTACCGTGGCGGCCGCCAGCCCGGTGATTCCACCCCAGACCAGGAGGACGTATCCGAGCCCGAGCGTTACCGTGCTCGAGATGGTGGCGGAGACGATGAGCGGTCGCGTCTGTTTCCGGATCAGAACGCGAGTCCCAAGGAGGTTGTTCACCAACCCCGTGACCGACCCGAAGATGAGAATCCGGAGAGGTCCGATCGATCCTTCAACGTAGGCAGAATTAGTCCCCGCAAAGAGGCCTAGGGCGAAACGGCCGAATACCCACAGTCCGGCGATTGCGGGGAGCAGGATCGCGAGGGTCAGAACGATCGCGTGGCGTTCTGCCATGTGGCGACTCGCCGACGTGGCGTCCTTCTGGGATGCCTCTGCATAAAACGACGCGAAGGCGGCGTTCGGGATCACGCCTAGCAGCCCTGCCACCACCGCCGCGACCTGGAAGTACGCCGCTTGAACTGGCCCTGACGATCTGCCCAGGACGGCGAAGATAAGCGGAATCAGAAGTAGCGTGTCGGCTGCGCCGATCGTGCCCGCGAGATAATTTGCCGTGCTGAATCGGAACATCGGGCGGATGTGGGTCAGGTCGAGGCTCGGCTTCGGCCGGTAGCCTCGCAAGACCCGGGGCATGAGGATCCCGCCCTCGACCGCAACGCCGATGCCGAACGGAAGGGAGATTGCGATGAAGATATCGAGCCGGCCACCCGTCACGGCGAAGAAGAGTAACAGAAGCGCGATCGGAATCTTGAGGACAGAGGCGACGACGGTCCGGAAGAGAATGAGGTCGGCTCGGCGCATCGCGAGACCCGACTGATCTAGGATCGGAGCGAACGTGATCGAGAGCGTCGTCACGACGATAACGATCCAATAGACGGGGCTGCTCAAAATGAAGTCGAGCGAAGGAAGCCAAAACTCGATCCCGGCGATGAATGCGACGGTGAGGGGGATGGCGGTGAGTCCCGTGAGGGTTAAGCAGGTGTTGATCATCGCCGCTTTGTTCTCGGCTTCGGGAAGGAACCGAACGAGGGCGACACTGAGGCCGAGGAGGGCGAGCGTCGCGAGGAACGAGATTGTGTTGAAAAGCCCTTGCGCGTATCCGAGATCGCTGACGGCGTAGAAGCGCGCGATGATGAGATAGAAGACAAAGCCCGACGCGCCGCCAACGATACTGGAAGACATGATGAGGATCGCGTTGCGGTAGAGCGGGGCGGTCGCGAGGCCCCAGCTCTGCGTCAGAAGCTGTTGCACACGCCCTCGAATCTCCTCCAATACCGGGCCCCCGGATGAGCCGTAATTTCGCGGGGCGAGGGCTGTACGAAGGATAAAGCTCGCGGAGCCCCCAGGCCGATTCATCCCGACCGCGTACGGTTCCCCGGGACGCAGCCGAGCGGTGATGGTCCACGATCACGGATGCGCCGACGTCGCTGTGAGTGCTGCGACGAGTACGGCGACGAGCGCGAGTCCGCCGAGTGGGATCAGCGCGATCCACCGCGGCTCGTATCGCAGGTGCATATAGTACGCCACGACAAGGCTTGCCTTGATCGTCGCGAGGACCACCAGGATTGTGATGGTCTCGAGGTGCGGAATCCCGAGGCTGTAGACGTTCAGTTCCGCGAGGGTCACCACCGCAAGGACGGCGAAGACGACCACATAGGGGCGCTTCCTCGCCTCCTCGTGAGGCCTTGCCGTTTCCGTTGCCGCGGCGGTTGCCATCGGTCACCTCAGATCAGATACACGATCGTAAAGAGGAAGATCCAGACCACGTCGACGAAGTGCCAGTACAGTCCGACGAGCTCGACCGCTTCATGGTTCTCCTTCGTGAACCCGCCCTTGAACGCCTTGCGGGTGATGTATGCCATCGCGAGCACTCCCGCGGTCACGTGGGATCCATGGACTCCGGTCTGCGCGAAGAACGTCGGACCGTAGAGCGGATTCACGCCAAACGGGGCGCTCTTGAACGTGAGGCCCTCGCCGAAGTACAATTTCTGGTACTCGAACGCCTGGATGCTCAGGAAGGTAGTGCCGAGCAGCAAGGTGGCCAGCAGGAAGATGCGCAGCTTTCTCTGATCCCCCCGCTCCACAGCGGCGAGTGCCTCGACCATCGTGAGGCTGCTGCAGATCAGGATGAACGTGTTCAGGCCAGTCAAGGGCACGTTGAGGATTTGCCCGGGGAGGGCCCACGGTCCGCGGAACGCGTCCCCGAGCGTCGTCGTCCGGAGTCGCAACGTCCAGGACGTCCCGATGACGGCGGAGAAGAGCATGATCTCGGTCGCGAGGAACAGCCAGATCCCGAGCTTCCGTGCGCTCACCCGCGGGAATCTCGATTCGACCGCGGCCGCGAGCCCGTAAAACGCGCTCGAGGGCTGCTGCATGTCTTGATGAATCCAACCGCCCGCGCCGCCGGCAAAGATGACGACTCCCGCGAGAAGCATCGGGATGCTCACGGTCACGATTCCGACGTACCCGACGCCCATGCCCACCGCGATGATGACGGGCCACGGGCTGCCGTGGTGCTCCTCCTCTTCGTGGCCCGCAGGCTCCGGGTGTGCCATTGACTACTCGGACCGGCGCACTGCATCAATCGGGCTCGTATAACATCTTCGGTTTTTCGCGCCGAATCAGTTTGGTCGGAAGACCCATGGGTCATGGGCGAGGGTCAGGAAGAGGTCGCGGGATTTCGACCACTGGATGAGCCAGTTCGGCACAGGGATCCGTGGCCCTTCGGGACGAACTCGCATGAGGACAACGTGACGTCCTTGAGGGATAAAGCCATCGACGTTCGTGCTGATTCCAATTCTCGGCACATAGAACGCAGCGCAACCCCGGACGTGATAATTGCGCGCGACGCTCTCGCACGGCAACGAAATCAGAAGATACGGACGTTGGTCAATCGGAGTTCGGAGTCGACCTCGGCGGACCGGTCGATGGAATTCTGCGCTCGACTCGCTTTGCGAAATGACGCTCGAAGAAGCGAATCCACGGCGTCGTCACGACGAAACTGCTTATACCCGCGCTCCGAATGAGGAGCCGCCCGGGTTTCCCATGCCGACGGTCCGACACATGAAGGCAAAGCTCGCCCTCATGGGGGAAGGCGGCGTCGGCAAGACCTCGTTGATCCGGAGGTTCGTCCTCAACGAATACCAGGACACATACCTCCATACGGTCGGGACGCGGGTGAGCAAGGTCGAGCTCACGGTCCCGCACGGCGCGGACACCGAGGTCCAGATGGACATGTCGATTTTCGACATCATGGGCCAACGGGGATTCAAGGATCTCGTCCGGGAGACGTACTACCATGGATCTCAGGCGCTGATGGGTGTGTGCGACCTCACGCGGAAGGACAGCCTGTACGCGCTGAACGAATGGATTCCCTCCGCGCTCGAGATCGCTGGCGACGTCCCAGTTTACCTGGTCGTGAACAAGAAAGACCTCGAGGAACGCCGGGCGATCACCGAGGACGAGATTCGCCATGTCGCCGAAGCGTTCGCCGCCCCGATCGTGTACACCTCGGCGCGGACCGGGACCTTCGTGGACGACGCATTCAACGCGCTGGCGATCGAGATCGTCGACCGCGCGTTCCGACAGGACGCGGCCCGAGCGGTCGAACGAGGCCTTCGAGACAAGGTCCTGGAGCTCCTCGACAAACGCGGGTCGATCGGGCTGAAGAAAAACCAACTCTTCGAAATCCTTCGGGGAGTGAACTTCGACGACCTGCAAGGTGAGCTCGCGCGCCTCGAGGGGGAAGGCCTCGTGACGCTGCTCTGGCACGGCACCTCGGACTTCACCGCGGTGATTACGGCACGAGGGACCGCGGCGATCAAGCGCAGGTCGGCGTGGGACGAGGAGTGAGCACGCCGCTCGACGGGGTGAGCCGACGAAGAAGGTCCGGCTTGAGAGAATCTTGGAGTCTCTCGACCGGCTCCCCCGCCCGGTGGCGTCGACGGAGCAGTATCTGACGCCGGCCGGAATCGCGGCCGAGGTTGGTTACCTCGCCTATGCGAAGGGCGATGTCGACGGTCGGTCCGCGGTCGACCTCGGATGCGGGAACGGGGTCTTGGCGATCGCCGCGAAACTCCTCGGCGCCGATCGCGTGGTGGGTGTGGATTCGGATTCCGCAGCCCTTGAAGTCGCACGCCGGAACGCGGCACGCGCCCACGTCGACGTCGAGTGGCGCCTCGCCGATGTCCGGGCCCTTCATGAGACCTTCGAGACGATCTTCATGAATCCTCCGTTCGGTTCGCAGACGCGTCACGCGGATCGTCCGTTCTTGGATGCCGCGCTCGCCTGGGGCCGCATCGTCTATACGTTCCTGAACAAGAACGCGGAAGCCTACGTGCGACGTCGCATCGAGTCCGCTTCCGGCAGGATTACGGACCGGCTCGCATACGCCTTTCCGATTCCCCGAACCTTCGACTTCCATCGACAGGACCTCCGCCGGATTGACGTCGTCCTCTACCGGTTCGAAGTGGCGAAGGGATAAATACCGACGGCTCTACTCCGTGCGACTTGAAGGAGTCGATGGACCGAATGGAACCGAAGATGGTCCTCCCGGGCGATGAGATCGCCGTCGCAGAGGAATTCGAGCCCGGCGACGGGACGTACGAGCGGAACGGCCTCGTGTTCGCGGCGACGCCCGGGGTCCTCTTCCTAGACCCCGAGAATCGCGTGGCTCGGGTGCGGGCGTTCAACCCGCCGGCGGAGCTAAAGATCGGGGACATCGTCTATGGCGTGGTGGATGACATCCGAGGCATGATGGCGACGGCCACGATCCTCGCGATCCACGGACGGACGCGGCAGATTAGCGGCGAGTCGGAGGGCACGATCCATATTTCCAACGTCTCGGAAGAGTATACCGAGGACATTCACGACATGTACCGCCTCGGGGACATCATCCGCGCCAAGGTGATCCAAGTCAAACCCTCCGTCCAGCTCACGACGGCGGAGAGGAATCTTGGGGTCGTGAAAGCCCTCTGTTCCATCTGCCGCGGACCCCTCGAGCTTCGTGGTCGAGAACTCTATTGCCCGCGAGACGAGCGAACGGAACGGAGGAAGCTCGCCGCCGACTACGCGGACCTCAGGCTCTTCGTGCCCGCGACCGAACTCGGCGGCGGCAAGGTCGAAGAGAAGCATCGGGAGCCTCGGGGCGAGGGTCACGATCGCGGCGGACGAGACCGGGATCGGGGCGGTGGGCGCGATCGATATCGAGAGCGGGGCGGGGGTCGCGGTCGCGACGGACGGGGTCCCGGCGGCCGCGGCGGAAGGGATCGAGACCGCGGAAGACGGCGGTGAATCGCCGCCAATGCGGTGACCGTTCCGTTCCGAGAATTAGCAACAAGAATCGAAGGCAAAAAGATAAGAACCTACCCTGTGATAGTACGGGTTAGAGGTCCTGATGCCTGCTTCCAACGAGGAAGTGATGAAGGAGCTGGCACGCCTCCGGACGGAAATTCAACAGCTCCGCGAGGTCGTGAGTGCCCTCTTCAACGCGGTCTTCGAGGAAGGGGACGAAGACTGGGATTCGGTCCCGGAAAAGGACGAATTCAACCTCTACAACTAGGCCGTCGGCTCCTCGGAACGGCGAATTTTCGTATCGACCGGCACATCGGCGGTCTTCTCATGGGCTCGGCAATCAGACCATCTGGCTCAACTGGCGCAACCGCTCCATCGCCCCGCGACAGAATGCGCCCAGATCTCGCAAGGCGACGAGGACCACGATTGCGAGGACAAAGCCGAGATCCAGAACCCCGGATCGGACGAACGAGAGCAGGCTCACAACGACCAGAATGAGCACGAGGACCGTCAAAATCGTGAAGTCCCTCGTGAGCCGGACAAGAGCGTTCTCCATTGTGAGCCATGCAGACGGCGCCGTGGACACCATCGAATCCATGAGATTCCCCTCCGCGAATTGGCACGTATGGTGAAGAGCCTTCTGCCTCACCGCCAGCGAGGCGTTGGCGACAAACAGGCCATCATGGCATCGGGGGCGAAAGGCCATAAGGCGCTCATCCTTTTCGCGGATCGTGCGGCCACCGAATCGGTATCGTCGACAGGAGGTTCTCCCGGAGATTGGCGCGAAAGGCCAGAGCCAGCTGACTCGTTCCCGGGCCGTGGTGGTCGGCCTCGGCGCCCTCGGGAGCATCTCCTCCGACCTTCTTGTCCGAGCGGGCGTCGGGCATCTCCGGCTCGTCGATCGAGATGTCGTCGAGCTCACGAATCT
>VBLR01000001.1 GCA_005878665.1 Methanobacteriota archaeon
ATCCGGAGCGTGAATCCCGATGCGGTCATCATCGAGGCGGCCTCGCCAATTACCCCGGACGACAGCGTGCAGATCCGCGGGAAGAAGGTCCTCGCGATCGAGGACGGCCCGACCCTGACCCATGGCGGCATGGAGTACGGCGCCGCGTACCTCGCGGCCCAACGGTTTGGAGCCGCGGAGATTGTCAGCGCCGTGAATCACGCGGTCGGTTCGATCAAGGAGACGTA
>VBLR01000002.1 GCA_005878665.1 Methanobacteriota archaeon
CCAAGGGACCTTCTGTGGATTGAGCCGATAGTAGTCGTACAGGATTGCGACGGCCATCGCGACCGCGAAGATCACCCAATCGACGGGATTCCGGACCGTGAAGACGAAACCGCTGAGGGTGGCCGGAACGAACAAGATCAGGAGGAACGTGGTCCAGACGAGGCCTCGGACGACGCCACTCCTCGGGTTGAGCCCCATTCGCTCCAGGATCTCGGGCACGACGACAAAGGGTCCGATGATGGAGGCGCAAATCGCTCCGAACAGCAGGATTGCGGCGACGATGTTGTCCATCGGGCCGACCATGGCCGCCGGCGGCTTGAAACTTCGGCCCGCTCATCCTACGCGATGTCTTTAATGGAGGGCGCTCTTCCCTTGAGAGAGCGGCGGGAATGCGACTCGCAGTCATCGGCGCAGGGGAGATGGGCCACGGCATCGCGGAGCTCGCCGCCCTTCACGGCCACGATGTCGCCATCCGGGACATCAAGAAGGAATATCTCGACCGGGGCATGGAGCGGATTCGCTGGTCTCTTGACAAGCTCGTCGAGAAGAAGCAGATTAGGCGCGAGCAGGCAGACGAGGCCCTCGGACGGATTCACGTCACCCTCGAGTTGCGCGAGGCGTGTCACGACGCGGACTTTGTGATCGAGGCCGTCTTCGAGGACCCGGAGCTGAAGAGGAAGGTCTTCCGCGAACTCGATGGGGTTGCGCCGCCGAAGACAATCCTGGCGTCGAATACGTCCGCCTTGCCGATCACGGACATGGCCGCCGCCACGAAGCGACCGCAGAAGGTCGTCGGGATGCACTTCTTCAACCCGCCCATGCTCATGCCGCTCGTCGAGGTCATCCGCGCGGACCCGACGAGCGATGCGACGCTCCAGGCGGCAATCGACCTGGCGAAGTCCTTCGGCAAGACGGTCGTCGTGGTGAGGAAGGATGTCCCTGGGTTCATCACGACGCGGATCCTCGGTCCTTATTTCGAGCAGGCCGCCTGGATCCACGAGCGGGAAGGCGTGCCGATCGAAACGATCGACGCGGCGATGCGGTTCCGCGCGGGCTTCCCGATGGGTCCGTTCGAACTTGCCGATCAGGTCGGCATCGACGTATTGCACCATCTCATCGTGAACGCGCGCCGCCCGATGCCCCGGTCCGTCCAAGATCTCGTCGATCGAAAGAAGCTCGGCCACAAGGTCGGCGAGGGATTCTACGCGTACAAGGAAGGCCGTCCGAAACTGACGCCCGAGATGGGCCAGGCATTCGACCCCATCCGCATCCTCGCGCCGATGATCAACGAGGCCGCCGAGCTCGTCGCGCTGGACGTCGCCGCTCCGTCGGAAATCGACGAGGCGATGCGCCTCGGCACCGCGTTCCCGAAAGGCCCGCTCGCCACGGCCGACGACCTCGGCATCGACGTCGTCCTCGCGGCGCTGAAAGCCGACAAGGCAACGAAGGCGGCGAAAATCCTCGAGGACATGGCGGCTCGTGGGGACCTCGGGGTGAAGTCGGGGAAAGGATTCTACGATCATGGTTCGGGAGGGGGCCCGATGTCGTACGAGACCCTGCTGGTCAACCAGGACGCGACGACTCACGTGGCGACGATTACGATCAACCGGCCTGATCGGTTGAATACCCTGAGTCCGCAGGTGTTCGAAGAGCTCGGCCGGGCGCTCTCCGCACTGGGGGAGGACGACGGGGTGCGCTGCGTCATCCTCACCGGGGCCGGGGACCGCTCGTTCAGCGCCGGAGCCGACCTCGCGTCATTCGGCGACATCTCGAAGGCATTCAAGGTGTGGCGCTTCTCCCGGCGGTCCGAGGAGATCGTCGGCCACCTGGCGAACTTCCCCAAGCCGACGATCGCCGCGATCAACGGGCACTGTTTCGGCGGCGGCCTCGAGATTGCCCTCGCCTGCGACTTCCGGATCGCCGCGAGTCGGGCGAAGCTCGGCCAGACGGAGGTCAACCTCGGCCTCGTCCCCGGGGCCGGCGGCAGTCAGCGGCTCGTCCGCGTCCTGGGACAGGCGAAGGCGAAAGAGCTCGTATTCCTCGGTTCGCGACTCACCGCCGACGAAGCCGCGACGATTGGCCTCGTGACGAAGACGGTGCCGAACGAGGCATTCGCGGCCGAAGTCCGTGCGTTCGCCGAGAAACTCGCGAAACAGGCGCCGATCGCGATTCGTCTCGCGAAGGTCCTGCTGAACCGGAGCGGCGATACGCCAATCGATGTCGCGCTCGAGATGGAAGCCATGGCGTTCGGGCTCGTCTCCTCGACGGAAGACATCTACGAGGGACTCCAGGCGTTCATGGAAAAGAGGGAGCCGAAGTTCAAGGGCGAGTGAAGCCGTTATGCGCAATTGCGCATAATCCGAATCTCACCGGGCGACGACGTCCTTCTTGGCGAGCGCCTCGATCTGCCGCGAGGTGTATCCGAGAGACCGCAGGATCACGTCCGTGTCTTCGCCTTTCCTCGGGACCCGCGCGGGGTTCCGGGTCTCGGTCTTCGTGTGTTTCGCCGGATGAGAGATGACTTGGAGCTTTCCCACTCCCGGCACGTCGACCGTCGGGAGGAGCCCCCGCGCCTTCACTTGCGGGTCATGGACGACCTCAGGCACCCGCTTGACGCCGGCGATTGGCAGTCGTTCCGTGAAGAACAGCGGCTCCCATTCCGCGAGCGTCCGCTCGCGAAACCTCGCGGCGAGTGTTTCTGCGATGGCCGGGCGCTCGGGCGGTTCGGCGAACTGCTTTCCGGTGAGTTCCGGAGCCCCGATGAGTTCGCACATCCGTTCCCAGAATTTCGGCTCGACCGTGGCGACGGAGAGCCATTGGCCGTCCTTCGTCTCGTAGAGGCTGTAAAAGGGGAACGAACCGGTGAGGAGGGTCTCCCCGGGCATCGGCTCCTCGCCCGTCGCGAGATACCGCGCGAGCCCCAGGACCAGCAGGGTCACGGCGGTGTCGTAGATCGAAACGTCGATGAACTCGCCGCGGCCGGTCCGGTCTCGAGTCCGGAGCGAGGCGAGGATCGCCACCGCCGCGTTGAAGCCGCCGGCCAAGTCCGTGATGGGCACGCCGGGGACCGCGGGTCGCCGTTCGTCGCGATTCCGCGTGACGGACAGGATGCCCGCGAGCGCTTCGAAATTGATGTCGTGCCCCGGGAGGTCCTTGTAGGGACCGTTCTGGCCGTATCCGGAGAAGGAACAATAGATCAGTTTCGGGTTCCACATCGCGAGACCGTCGTAGTCGGCGCCGAGGCGGGCCATGACGCCGGGGCGGAACTGCTCGACGATGATGTCGGCGCGACCCACGAGCCGACGGAGGATTTCCTGTCCTTCGGAGGTTTTCAAGTCGACGGCGAGGGATCGTTTTCCGCGGTTCACCATGGCGAAGGGATACGATACGTCGTGCACGATGGGCGGCACCGCGCGCATGTAGTCGCCGAGCTGCGGGTCCTCCACCTTGATCACGTCGGCCCCGAGATTGCAGAGGAGCTGGGTGCAGAACGGACCCGGGAGGAGTCGGGTGAAATCGAGAACCGTCACTCCCTCTAAGGCGGCGGGCATCGCGACTGGAAAGCCCACGCGGGCTTGAAGATTCGGCACTACGTCTCTTCCGGGCTCGATTCGTTCCTCGAGCGCGCTCGGTGCCACTCCCGGAGGAGCGCATTTAGGTTGGGCCTTGAGAGGACGCCAAAAGGCACTTTTTCCTCAGATCTCCGGACGAAAACCCATTCTTCTGTGTCCGGATCGAACCGGACAGCAGTCACTCCCTCCCATGGCACGAACAACGCCATCACATATCGGACGTACGGCGAGTCATACCAGAAATGAACGCCATCCTTGGCGATGGCGATTCGGGAGGGCGTGACGAACGGCACAAGCGTAGAGTATGACGCAACAGTGAGTGGGATGAGGACGGCGATGTCGAAAATTAGCGCAGCCGGAAGATAGCTTACGGGGTCCGAGGGAGACCCGACGAGGAGGAAGAACCCAGACCCCCCCAACCCGAAAGCAAGGAGGCCGGCAAGTCGAGTCCAGTTGTGGATTGAAGGCCGTGCAACGTTTGGTTCCCACCGGATCGGTTCCTCTTGCCGACCGAGGTCAACAACGGGTTCCGACGTCGGCCGGCCTTGCACCGCGGACGCGTGCAGGCGCGATCGACGGACCTCCGCTGCGAAGAAGAGTCCCCACACCAGGGCGACTGCGGCGCTCGCGGTAATTGCAACGACCTCGGCGACGGGCGAAGTCTGTCCCGCCACAAACGCGATTACGATCGGCCCGACGACCAAGGCGGTGATCGCGAACAGGGTAGCAGGGGCAGCCGCGCCCCACCCGACGGCCTGTTCGTACCGCTCTCCGTGGCCCCCTCCGCATTCGCGCCGCCAACACCGAGCGCACACGTAGAACCGATCAATGCGGCACCAGATTCGCCTGCGGCCACCTTCGCGGGCCGGGAAATCGACGAGACATCTCGCGCAACTATGTGCCACGTGACCTAATCTTGCAGACGGGACCATAAATCGTGTGGGGGAGTCCCACTGGCCAACGTTCTTATCGGACCCGTCCCATGATGTCGACCAAGGAAGATGCCCGAGGCCGTGGTCGTCGGAGCCGTTCGGACCCCGATTGGGAAGCGCGGCGGTTCGCTCAAGGACTGGCGGCCGGACGACCTGGCCGCGTTCGTCCTTCGAGCCCTCGCGGACCGGACGGGCATCGAGCCTAAGATCGTCGAGGATGTCGTGCTCGGCTGCGTCACCCAGGTCGATGAGCAAGGGCTGAACATCGCGCGCTTGGCGCCCCTCATCGCTGGGTTCCCGGAGTCCGTGCCCGGCACGAGCGTGAATCGGATGTGCGCGTCCGGATTGCAGGCGTTCAACTTCGCCGCGATGGAAGTCCTGACGGGCCAGAACGACGTCGTCATCGCGGGCGGCGTCGAGGTGATGTCCCGCGTCCCGCTGGGCTCCGACGCGGGAGCGCTGAGCCCGAAGCTGCTCGAGAAATACGAGATCGTGCAGCAGGGCATCTCCGCCGACCTCGTCGCGGACAAGTACAAGGTCACCCGGGAGCAGATGGACGAGTTCTCCCTGTGGTCCCATCGCAAGGCGATCCGTGCGATCGATGAAGGCCGTTTCAAGAAGGAGATCGAGCCCGTCCCCGTGTTCGACGAGAGCGGCAACAAGCGGATGTTCGATGCCGATGAACACCCGCGCCGGACCACCTCTCTGGAGAAGCTCGCGTCCCTGCCGCCTGCGTTCAAGCCCGATGGCCGCATCACGGCGGGCAACTCGAGCGGCATCAACGACGGCGCGTGTGGGATCCTGGTGACGACGCCGGAGAAGGCCCGGGAGCTGAGGCTGGAACCGCGCGCACGGTTCGTCTCCACGGGCGTCGCGGGGACGAACCCGACGATCATGCTCGATGGGACGATTCCCGCCATCCGGAAGGCCCTGGGGCGCGCCGACCTGAAGGTCGACGACATCGACATCTGGGAGGTCAACGAAGCCTTCGCCTCGGTTCCGATTGCGACCC
>VBLR01000003.1 GCA_005878665.1 Methanobacteriota archaeon
CTCCTGTTCGAGTTCCCATTTCCGGCGGTAGAGCTCCTCTTCGCGCTCGACGAGCGTTCGTTCTTGACCGCGACGGGCTTCGAGCTGTTTCTCGTAGACCTCGCGCTCGCGGGCCTCTTGGGCGATCGCCTGGTCCAGCACCTCGTCCGGGTCGCCGATGCCTTCAACGGCGGCCTCGGGGTAGCTCCGCTGGAGATGGTCGATGCTGATCGACGAGTGTCCATAGTCGTACGTGCGCACTTCGAGCTGGGCCCGGGCACTCGCCGCGTCCTTCAGGATCTCGGGCAGGGCTTCGTGGCCCGCCACGTCGGTCGCGGACCGGTGTTCCGCCAGGACCCCATCCCCGCGCCGCAAGACGAGGACCCCCTGGGACGGCGTGTCGCCCCGAAAGACGGACGTCTTGAGGACCCCGTTGAATTTCATCGCCCGAAGCTCCGCGAGGATTGATCGGATCGCTTCGGGCCCTCCATCGGCGATCCGCTCCACTCGCCCCGGAGGGACTTCCATCGCGGATTACAGATTATTGTCACATTAAGAAGCTTCCCACGAAATTCTGGCCCCTGACACGCCTGGGGTGCCCGAAAACCGTTTTCTACGGCCGTCGCCATGGCGTCCCTGCGTTCGTGATGAGAAGAGGGTCAGCCGACGGAAGCGTGACGACCCCGATGAGTGCTGAAACGCTCGGCAATCGACGAGGCCTACGGGATTGCGGTTCCTGGATCGAGTCTGAGTGGAGCCGGCCCTGGCATGCGTCGACGCGAATAGCCTGTGCGTCGAGGGCGAGTGAAGGAAAGTGTTCCTCCGCTTGGCGATAATACCTAGGCGAGCAAACCGTCGAGGAGGGGAAGGCGGACTCGCGTTGCCGACCGAGAGCCTCATGCCTCTACCGTGTCGTCATCGCTCACGCGGCGAACCTCCACCGCAACCCCGGGAGCCCCGTAGTCCTTCGTCGCCCGTAAGTGGACCACCTGACTGTCGTCCGCGAAGATCACGTAGGTGAGCGCGTCTAGAACTGCACGGCTGAGTTTGTCGAGGTCCGGCCTCTTGTCGGGCCATACGCGTCTTCGTTTCGGCGCGGACTTCGGTTTCGGAATGCCAAAGTCGAGTTCGATCCCGACGGGCCCCGCCCAGGGCTCCGTAGGGGCGAATCGCTGAGCCACATCGGCGACGAGGCGACGCCAGCTTCCCAAGCCCTTCGCCGTTGACGTGATCACCGGCTTGCCGTTCACGACCCAGGAGCGTAAAGATCCCTGAGGCACGGGCAGACCACGTACCTGGAACCGGATTACCGACTCGCCCTTGACCGCCCCCGTTTCGAGGTGGACCTCGTCCTCGGGTAGAATCGGGGGCCTGGCGGAAGCCCGACCGCCACCGCCATGCGGTTTCCGGCGCGACTGCTTGGTGGCCATGCCCATCCTCACTTCCCGGGGACGGGAAGTGTCTGACGTCGAGCCGACAACGCCTCGCGCGGTATTAACATTTCTTTGGGCTCGGCTCATCACATTCCGGCGAGGCGCTATATAGCCCCTCCCCCGGGCCGGCGAATCTCACCGAAACTACTTGATCGCGGTCTTGGCGCGCTCGATGTCGTCCACGACCAGCGCGATTTCGGTCCGTCCGTTCTTCGATCCCAGGATGTAGATGGATTGCACGTTGATTCCCGCGCGGGCGAGGCGCCTCGCGACCTTCGCCAGTTCTCCTGGCCGGTCCAAAAGCTCGAGGTTCAGGATGTCGCTCAGCTCGTACTTCAGGCCCGCATTCGTCAAGGCCTTCTGCGTCGTCTGCACGTCTGATGTGACGACGCGAAGGAACGATGCGTCGTGTTTCGACTCGCTCGCGATCGCCCGGATGTTGACCGCCCCGTTCGACAGGGCCTCCGTCACTCGAGCTAGCTCCCCGGGTTTGTCCGCCACAAACACTTTGAATTCGCGCATCACCGAAGAAGGAACCGATGCAGGCATGTCTCTCCCCAACGGAAATCGCCTTGTCGGGATATAAAGGCGGGGCGAAGCCACGGACGGCGACGGACAAACGGACGACCGACCGGAAAAGCCTACAAAGGTACGATTCCGCCCGGCGGCAGAGAACCGCACGGGGCATCGTCGCCGGCCTGCAGAAGGCATACGACGGCTAATTCGGACAATTTTCCTTCTCGACTGTCTAGAATAAATGTTCTCAAATACGGCAACCACCATCTTGGGCGGCTGAAAACTTTGCTTCAACGATCACCAATCACAAAGTAAGGAGGTTTCTATGAGCCCAAAGAAGGACACGCAAAAGTCCGTCAAGAGCACCACCGCGACCAACAAGAAGTTCACGGGATTCACGGACGAGGAACGAGCCGCGATGAAGGAGTACCTCCAAGAGCGGAAGACGTCCGCGGCTCGCGGCCCGCGCGCGGACAAGGCGGACGGGGAAAGCGCCGTGCTCGCGAAGATCGCCGAGATACGGGAACCGGATCGCGCCATGGCCAAGCGGCTCCATGCGATCATCAAAGCCAGCGCGCCAGCCCTCTCGCCGAGAACCTGGTACGGGATGCCTGCGTACGCCAAGGACGGCGAGGTCGTCTGCTTCTTCCAACCCGCGCAGAAGTTCAAGACGAGATACGCGACGTTCGGCTTCAGCGACGCGGCGAACCTCGACGAAGGCGCCATGTGGCCGGTCGCCTTCGCGCTGAAGGAGTTGACCCCCACCGAAGAGGCAAGGATCAGCGCGCTCGTGAAGAAAGCGGTGAGCTGAGAACTGCGGTTGGGCCGCTACAAAAAGCTTCGCGACTACGATTAAACCCCTACGGCACGAGCCGGACCCGGTCGTGGGGGAACAAGATCGCTTCCCGGATGTTCGGCAGGTCCAGTAGTTTCTGGATAAACCGATCGAGCCCGAATCCCCAGCCTCCGTGCGGGGGCATGCCGTAGCGAAATGCCTTGAGGTAGAAATCGAAGTTCTCCGGGTTCAGGCCCTTCTCCTTCATCCTCGCCAGGAGGACGTCGTACCGATGCTCCCGTTGGCCTCCGGAGGCCATCTCGTCTCCCTTGTACTCGAGGTCGAAGGCACAGGAGTACTCGGGCTCGTCGGGCTTGGCCATGACGTAGAACGGCTTGATCGATGTCGGATACTCCGTGACGAAGTAGAGTTCGCGGCCTTCTTCGCCCATCGCTTGCCCCAGGAGTTTCTCTCCTTCCGTGTCGATGTCGTCTCCGTCGCGAAGGCGCTTCCCGCGGTTCCGCAAGAGTTCGAGCGCTTCCGGATACGCGAGGCGTTTCAGGGGCAGCGCCGGCCGTTTCGGGTCCGCTTGGAGGAGGGCGAGCTCCGCCTTGCATTCGGCCCGGACCCGTTCGATCGCGGCGTCGACGGCGCCTTCAAGGATCGGGAAGAAATCCTCCTGTCGCTCGATCCAGGAGACCTCCCCGTCGAACGAGGTGAACTCCGTCACGTGTCGAACGGTGTCGGACGGCTCCGCCCGGAAGGCCGGGGCGATCTCGTACACCCGATCGAGTCCGGTCGACATGAGCATCTGCTTGTACAGCTGGGGGCTCTGACTCAGGAACGCGCGGCGTCCGAAGTAGTTCGTCTCGAACAGAGTCGCGCCTCCTTCCGCGCCCGCGCCGGCGAGTTTCGGGGTCTGGACCTCGACGAAGCCCTGGTGGTCTAGGTACGAACGGAACGCGGCTGCGACGACCGACCTGACCCGAAAAATCGCGCGCCGCTCCGGCTTCCGGAGATCCAGCGGCCGGTTGTCGAACCGGGTATCCGGATCCGCGCCGACCCTGTCCGCGATC
>VBLR01000155.1 GCA_005878665.1 Methanobacteriota archaeon
ATCGGCTTCTTGATGACGCGCTTCTGCACGATCGGCGCGGACGCATTGGTCGGTCCGGGCGGGGACATCGGCCCGCGGGCCTGGACTCTTCGCGCCGGAGCGCCTGCGACGACCGCTCCACCCGTGGGTGGCTTCTGATCGCGCATCAACGATCCGCACTTGTGGCAGACGTTGGCCGTCACGGAGTTGAGGGTGCCGCACGTCGGGCATGGCTTCGAGCCCATCTTGCGCATCTCCTCTTCCTCGCGGAGCCAGTCTTCGAAGGTGAGGAAGGTCGGCTGCTTGCGCCACCATTCCTGGAACTCGGTTTCGCTCAGGCTGCGGCCCAGCTGTCGAGAGGCTTCCTGCTTGAAGCGGGCGACCACTTCGTCATACTGGAGGCGCATCTTCTCCTTGTAATCGGCCATCTCCAGCTGACCCGTCGCGAACTCGACGCCGCACTCCGGGCACTGCTTCACGTCGACCGGGATCCAGGCTTGGCAGTTCGAGCACTTCGCCATGTCCCGTTCGAACTCGACGCCGCACTTCGGGCACGTCGTCGCGTCCTCCGGGATGAAGGCGCCGCACTCGCCGCACTCGACCATCTTGCCGAGGCCGTAAACCTTCCAGTACAGCGACACGCCGATCGCGACGGCCGCCGCGGCCGCCAGGATGACCAAGAAGAGCCACCACTGGATGCCGAGGATCGGGACCTGCTGGAACAGGAAGGACGACGATCGTTGCACGGAGATCGCGCGGCTGTCCGGCTGAATCAGGGTCGTCGCCGGCGTCGCCACGATCGTGTACGACCCGTCCTGGGTGCTCTGGGGCACCGTGATCGTCCCGACGAATAGGCCGTTACTGTCCGACATCGTCGAGTTCGTCGCGAGCACCGTGGCGCCGCTCCGCAGCTCGATATTCAGGACGACGCCTCCGATGCCCTGCGAGCCCGAGTCCCGCACGTATCCCGTGACGCTCAGCGCGCTTCCGGAGACCACGGATTGGCCTGCCGACGGCGTAAGGAGCGCCGTGAACCCGGCCGGAGGAGGCTGGACGTTCAGCGTGATGTTCGCGAAGTTGTTGCTCTCCTGCGCGGTGCCGCCTTCGTTGATGGTGTTGTCCGGGTCGACGACGAGCATGAGCGTGTGGGCCCCGACCGCACTGATGCCCGCCACGTTCAACGTCTGATTCAGGGACGTGACCACGGTCAGGCCATTCACCCGGGCGATCTCGGTCGCGCGGTTTCCATCAAGGTACGCCGCGATCGAGACACCCGACGCGGTCGTCTGCCCCTGGTTCGAAATCAGCGCGTATGCCGTGAAGGGCTGGTTCTGCAGCACATTCATCGTGGCGCTCCCCGGCTGGACCGTGAGGTCCGGCCCGGTCCGCACCTGGATGGGCAAGGATACCGTGACGAGCTTCGTGTTGTTGTTCGCGTTGATCGCCGGATACGGGTCGAAGTCCACGCCGCCCGGGCCGGTCGTTGCCGCGAAGGTCGTGGCCAGCTGATAGTTGCCGAACGATTCCGCGTTCGGCAGGGTGGCGTCGGTGATGTGGTCCGTGTACAGCGGAATCACCGCGATGCCGTTCGAGTCCGTGTGGTTCCAGGCGTTCGCGCCACTCGCCGCCTTTCCGAGGTATGCGAGCGTCCGAGCGCTTGGCGTCGCGGACAGGCCGTTGTCCGGATACTGCGCGGTCGTTCCGCTCGGGCTGAGCGTCGACCAAATCGTTGCGCCACTCACCGGGAACCCGGTCGAGTCGACGATTGTGGCACGGAGCCAGCGCAGGAGGAACACGTTTCCGCCTGGAGCGGGCCGATAGGCCGGTTGCCACGCCGACATGAGGACCGGGTCCTGCGTCCGGTCAATGGTGACGTCGTACAGGTATGCGTTCGAGGTTCCGTCGACTTGCAGCTCATTGTGCAGTCCCTGGACAGCGGATTCCGCGAAATCCACTCCGATGTACGTGTCGTACGCGTAGAGACTGCTCGACGCCGTCAGGGCGACATTTCCACCGCTGCCCCCGGTGGTGTTCTCGTAGATCCGTTCGATCCGAGACCCGTAGAGGCTCGCGGTCGTGGAGGCCCAGGCAATGAGCGGACCGTCGTTGTTCTCGTCCGTGTTCAGCCCGGAGTTCGCAATCTCGGAATCGGTGAAGCCCGTGATCGTCGAACCCGTGATGTCAATCGTCGCGCCCGTCGCATTGAACCAACCCGGGAACTTGAGGGCCGCACCGTTTCTCATCGTGAACCGGCTGTTCGCGCCGGAGACGGTGAGAGGGAGCTTGATGTACGGACTGATTTGCGCCGGGTTCGTCGTGACGATCGAGTGGTCGAGGACGAGTTCACCGCCCGCGTTCACGGTGAGCGCGTAGCCGGCGTGAGCCCGATCCATTGAGAACATGAGGCCTCCGTTGACGAGCGTGAGGCTGCCTCCCGCATTAATGGTCACAGATCCGTCGACCGTATACGTGATTCCGGTGCAGACTTGCGGAGTCGTGACCGTCCAATCCCCGGTGATGAGGACACTGACCTGGTCGCAGGTCCCTGCGCGCGCGGCCGGGCTGAGGGCCACGATCGCGGCGAAGAGTCCCCCGAGGGCGACGGACCAAACGATCAAACACGTCAGAGCCTTAGCATTCCGTTCGGATCGGCTAGACAACCCAAGACCTCCTGAGGTCGAGTCGGCCGAACGCATCCGGAAGACTACGACCGATGGGCATGTTGTCGGGCCCATCCGGGGCCTCTTTATAAATAGGTTACCGCGCGATTATCTATCCCGATACGCACCTGTTCTCACGCGGAAGAATGACGCCGGCATATGGAGAGAAACCTTTTATCACGTCGCGAAGATAGAAATCGGGAAAAATCGCCGAAATCGACTCGAAAAGTGGGAGAAAAACGGGTGGAGCTGAGGCCCCGCGCGCGGCGACGTCGACCCGACCACCCGACTCAGATCACTTTCTTCTTCATGACCTTCTTCACGCTGACGGTGGCCTTCTTTGCGGACTTATCGTCCTCGGACGCCATCCGGTGGCCGCAGGCGTAGCACATGATCGCATCGGGCGAGATCATCGTGCCGCAGGCCGGACAAGGGACCTCGGACTCGTCCTCCGCTTCGGATGTTTCCTCGGCGGCGGCTTCGTCTTGGAGACGGTGGCCGCAGGCGTAGCACATGATCGCATCGGACGAGATCATCGTGCCGCAGGCCGGGCACGCAGTTTCCGATTCGACACCCGTGCTGGACTCGGCCTGGACGACGACCTTCGCGACGGGCTTCGCCACCGGCGCGATGGCGACGGGCATCTGCGGTGCGGGCTTCGAGGCCGCCGCGGGCGCCGGGCTGGATGGAATGGGTTGAGGCCTCAGTCCCCCGGGCGACGCCGAGGCCACGGGGACCGGTTTCACGGCGACGGGAGACACGGCGACGGGAGACACCGCGGCGGGAGTCGCGGGCATCGACTTCATCGCCTGTTCTTGGGCGAGCAACTGTTTCTCCCGCTCGAGGAGCCGCTTCCCTTCTTCCGCGATTTTCGCGCGGGCGGCGGCGAAGTTGTCTTCCTCGACGGCGAGTTTCTTCTCCCGTTCCATGAGCTCGCGGGTCCGACCAATCTGCGCATCGAGGCTCGCCTTCTGGTCTTCGAGGAGCTTCACGATCTGCTCTTGCCTCGCGGCGATCTCGGCCTTCCGCGCCGCGATGTCCTTTACATGGGCGATCGCCTCGGAGTCCCGCCGAGCGAAATCTTCTTCCCGCCTTATGAAGGCCTCGAGGCGCTTCGCGAGTTCCTGCTCGCGGGAGACGAGCGAGTTCTCCTTCGCGAGGACCTGCTGTCGGGTGGAATCGAATTGCTGCTCCCGGTCGGCGATCGCTTGCTCGCTCTGCTCGAGTTCTTTCTCGCGGGCCCGCAAGCCTTTCTCTCGGCCGACGAGGGAGTCCCGTTCCTCCGCCAGAGAGGTCCGCTCCTGTTCGAGGACCCGGCGTTCTTCCTCGATCTTGGCCCCCTGATCTTGGAGGGCTGCCTCGCGCTCCTTTCTGTCCGCATCTTGGGACTTCAGGCTTTCTTCCACTCTCTTCAGTGCGTCGAGTGCGTCTAGAATCGATCCTTCGGCCATTTACGGTGCCCTCCGCTGTTCGTGCATGGCGCCGTGCCCCCCGGGCGTCGGCGTATGAGCGTACCTCATGAATTGCCCCCCGCGTCGAAGATCGGACCGAGGACGGTCAGCCCGCCCTTCCGGACCTCGATCGCATGCTTCTCCATCGAGTGATCGGCGGATCGCATCTTCTCGACCTGCAGATACCGGACGAGCTTCCCGCGGGACCGGTCCAATCCCAGCATCACGATGCCGTCGACGAGAAACCCCTCGTTCCCGAGGAGCTGGCTCTCTCCGTTCGGCGTCCGCTCCATGACGACGAGCGAGGTGAGGTCGTTGTCCCGGAGCATCTTGAAGAAGTAGAACATCCGCTTCCGCATGTTGTTCGTGTTCTCCATGAGGGAGTAGAGGGCGCCGAGCGAATCGAGGGCGAAG
This sequence comes from Methanobacteriota archaeon, assembly GCA_005878665.1. Classification (GTDB taxonomy): domain Archaea; phylum Thermoplasmatota; class Thermoplasmata; order RBG-16-68-12; family RBG-16-68-12; genus RBG-16-68-12. The sequence continues at coordinate 4,505 of VBLR01000155.1, forward strand.
AGCTTGAATTTGTGACCGTGCACCTTGCGGTAGTGGCCGATCATCCGCTCGATGAATGCCAGGTAGTCCGTCTGGTCCTCCGGACCGACGACGGCGTCGATCTCCCGGAGGTCCGTGAAGTCGCTGATCTGCATGTTCATGGACAGCTCGACGCCGAGGGACTCCATGTTCCGCAGGTGCGACTGGACGGTCTCCTCGAGCGTGGTGTAGAGCCCGAACTCCCCGGTGTCTTTCAGGTACCGCGACATGAGCGTGTAACAGAAGGACGTCTTCATCGACCCCGGCGGGCCGGTGACGAGGATGACCTTCGGTGGGAGAATGTCGCTCCGAATCACTTTGTCCAGACCCTCGATTGCACTGCGGAATGCCATGGCCGCGCCGGATACGCATCACACGGGGGCAGGGCTCACTTAATCGTTTTGCGCTGATTATCTGGGCTGAGGACTTATCATTCTCTGGACTGAGTCCGGAAAGTCTTTGTACGCTGTTTCAAGATAGAAACGCGTCGACGAATTCGAGGTGTCGGCTTACGCCAGTGAAGGAAACGAAAGTCTGTCCCGTCTGTGATACGCCGATCGAGGCGGACGCGCGCGTGTGCCCTTCGTGCCAGACGGACCTGACCTTGTTCGACATCGGCGGGGGCATGGACCCAGCCGAGATGCCCGTAAAGGACGGACGGAGCATCGACGAGATCCTCGCCTCGATCATGGAAGGCAAAGAGGACCATCGCGAAATCTTCGAGACCCTCAAGAACGTCGCCCGGGAAGTCCCGGAATCGGCCGAGGTCGGCGCGGCGGCGAAACCGAGACCCGCCACGGAGGCCGCGGCCGATCTCGGCGAGCAGTTCCTGTGCCCCGTTTGCGAGACGTTGGTCTCCGCGGACGCGACCGTCTGTCCGGGTTGCGGCGCGGAGTTCTCCGAAGGCGAATCGACGGAGTACGAGTGCCCGGTATGCAAGGCCTCCGTGCCCGCGGACGCCGACCGCTGCCCCAGCTGCGGGGTCCGGTTCGCGGAAGACGCACAGACCGCGGCCGCCCCGATGGGGAAAATCCGCGGCCCGCCCGCTGCAATCGAGGAATCCCGGCCCGAGCCTGTCCCGACGCGGTCCTTCGCCACACCCACGGCCACCGGGAAACCGGCACGGACGCCCCTCCAAAACCGGATCGAGCAACTCCGTCGGAATCGGCGGGAAGCGGAACGGCGAATCCCACTCGGAGACCGGAAGCTCCTCTACCGCGAACTTCCCAAGCTGGTCAACGAGGTGAAGCCCCTCTTGGTCTCCGCGAAACGCATCGGGCTGGAAATCGAGGACGGGAAACGGATCATCAATGACGCGATCCAGGCCGGGAAGGGGCGCGACATCGAGCGCGCCGTCACGCTCATCGCCGAGGCACGCCGAGCGCTCGACGTCGCATTCGTCGACTTCATCGGCGGAGAAATCGATACGTTCATCCAGGAACTCCGCGCCGCCAAGGGCGATACGGGAGTGCAGGCGGCCACCCCGAAGCTCCAGGAGGCGGTCGGCCGGCTGGAGGCCGGCGACTACGACGCGGCCTGGGACCGGTTCCAATTGGCACTCGGCACCTTCCATACCGAGGCGAAGGACTTCCATGAAGCGCGCAAGCTCATCGACGACGGGAATCGCCTCGCGCGCGAGGTCCGTGCGATGGGCATGGACCTCCGGGACCCGGAGCGCCTGCTCCGACAGGGACGAGAGTCCCTGGACCGGCGGGATGTCGCCGGCGCACTCCGGTTCGGCGAGCAAGCGCAAGAGAGGATGAAGAGAGACGTCCCCGCGTTCGTCCAGGACCAGATGCGGAAGGCGCGCAACGATCTGTTGGACCTGAAGATGCGAGGCAACGATCTCTCCCGACCGATCGGCATCCTCAAAGACGCGAGCGCCCTCGTGAAGCAAGGGGCGTGGGGAGATGCCCTCCGGCAGATCCGCGAATTCCACAAGGCGGTTCAGGATCTCGAGTAGGTCGGCCGAGGACTTACGGAAACCGGATCACTTCCATCTCCCGCTCGAGGACCTTGAGCTCTTGCTCCTTCAGGGTCGCGGGGCCGAGGGAGATGATGAACGCATAGCGACTCTCGGAGATCGCATCGAGGAGCCGCCGGACGAACATCAGCACGGCGTCGAACGAGTTGTTCGAAACCAGGTACTCGATCCCGTCGAGCAGGATGGCGCCCCGAGGCTGCTTCCCCATGAAGTCCTCGATCTCGTAGACGAGCCGCTCCAGGGTTGGGGCGATGGTCTCCTCCGCCGACCCCTCGCGGTCCGTGAGCCACAACACCCGCCCCGCCGAAAGGTCGTGGGCCTGCCGGACGCGCTTCGGGTTCGTCCGGGTGATGACCAGGCCGCCGCCCCCGCCACCGAGGAAATCCGTCAAGAGCCGGAACGCCTTCGCGGGTCGCTCCTCCTCTATCAGGTAGCTGCGGCCTGGTGTGAGCTCGTGGTTGACCGTTGGGGAGACCGGCGCGCGGGCCGCCCGCTCATCCTCCGCGGTCCGCTCCGGCGCAGGTGGCGGGACCGGTTCCGGGGAGGGCTCCGCGGTCGCACCGGACAAGACTTCGCGGGCCAGGTCCTGCGTGATCGGGCGATTCATCAACGACGAGAACGCGACGACCCGGTTGAAGGCCCCGCCGAGCTCCCGGACGTTGTTGTCGACGAGATTCGCGATGCACGTCAGCACCTCGCCTTCGATCGAGACGTTCTCGTCGCGCGCGCGATGCTCGAGGATCGTGACTCGCATCAAGAGGTCCGGAGGCTCGATTCCGGCGACGAGGCCCGATTCGAATCGGGAGACGAGGCGCTCGTCGAGGTTCGGGATCGCCTTCGGGGGGCGATCGCCCGCGAGGACGATCTGCTTCTGCGTGTCGTGCAGGTCGTTGAAGGTGTAGAAGAGTTCCTCGTGAATCTCCGGCATGCCACTCAGAAACTGGATGTCATCGATCATGAGGCAATCCAGGCCCCGCATCCGTTCTCGGAACGTGGACAAGGTGCCGATCTCCTTCGCGTTGGCGAGGCTCGACGCGAACGCCTCGCAGGTCATGTACATCACCTTCGATTCCTTCGCATGAGAGACGATGTAGTTCCCGATCGCGTGGAGGAGATGGGTCTTCCCGAGCCCCGGGCCCGAGGTGATGAGGAGCGGATTGTATTCCTTCGCCGGCTGTTTCGCGACCGCCACCGCGGCGCCGTGGGCGAATCGGTTGCTCTCCCCGACGATGAACGACTCGAACGTGTACGCCTGGACAACGTTCGTCTGGGCATCCCGAGCGGGCTGCGATTCCTCGAGGACTTTTCGCGCGAGGTCCTCCGTGGAGTATGGACTGCCGTCGGACCGCAGCGCCTGCTGCTGCTTCATCACGAGATCCAGGACCTTCCTCGTCCGCGCTTGAGAGTCCCGCCCCCGCTCCATCTCGAGCTGGCGACGGGCTTCGATCTGGCGCAAGCTATCCACGGCGTCTCGGAGGCTCTCGACCTCCGTGTCGATGTCCGGGTGTCTCACGGGGTCTTTCAGTCTATCCCGGAGGATGGCGGCTCGGGATTCGAATCCGGAGACATCAAGTCCCGTCAGGATCTCGCCGACGGCCTCCGCCTTCTTCACCCCGTCGCGCATCGCGACGACGGACGCGGCGAGGATCGACGGTTCGGCCTCGAGGTTTGAATCGACGGAGGACACGTCGTACCCCCGGTCCTTCCACGCACGGATCTGCTTCTCGATGTCCGACCGCTCCATCGTCTGCGGAATCTTCGTCTTCTTGACGACCTTCGCGGGGCGCTCGAGGATCGCGTTCGTGTACTCCCGGACGAGGCCGTCCATGTCCACGCGCGCATGGAGTTCCAGGACGCACGACTCGTCGTACGAGTCCTGCCACACTTTCTTCAAGGCGCTGCGCCCGCGGTCCTGGGTCCCGTCGCGGTGGTACAGGCTCGCCTCGGGGTTCCCGCCGCGGAGGAGGACGATCCCCTCGGCTCGTTTCCCGCCCCCGCTTCGGACCGTCCGGACGTAGCCGGAGAACGAGTATTTCTTCAGATCGAGGAGGAGCTGCTTGAGCGCGGTGGGACCGCCTCGCGTGGTACGGATGAGTTTACCCTCTGGTAGGAGGAGGTCCTGGGGCGTATGGCTCCCTCGGTGGCCACGGCCCATTCCCGGGGCTCCTCTAAAAAGGTTCCAACCTAGTTTCCTCGTTTGAGAACGGGAGGCGCGTGGCGCGACGGACGATGCGCGACGTGCGATACGAAAGGACTATTATGCTCTGGGATTTTGCGTCGTATGCCGATGGCCCGGGACTTCTTCACGATGGATGATTTTGACCTCTCGGGCCGAGCGGTCCTCCTGCGGGTGGACATCAACTCTCCGATCGACCCGGCGACCGGCGAGCTCTTGAACGACGCGAGGATCCGCGAGCACTTGATCACCATCCGCGAGTTGCGGGGGGCGAAGGTCGCGCTGCTCGCGCACCAGTCGCGGCCGGGGAAAGACGACTTCACGACGCTGGAGGTCCACGCGGAGCGAATCGGCGCGCTCCTCGGACGCCCCGTGCGATACGTGCCCAGTCTCTTCGGTCGGCCTGCGATCGAGGCGATTGAGTCGATGCACATCGGGGACGTGATCGTCCTGGAGAACACCCGATTCTATTCGGAAGAAGAAGCGCTCGCGGACGCGAAGCTCGAGAAGATGGCGCAGACCCACATCGTGAGCCGGCTCGCGCCCCACGCAGACTTCTTCGTCCTCGATGCGTTCGCCGCCGCCCATCGCGCGCAGCCGAGCCTCGTCGGGTTCTGCGAGGTGCTCCCTTCCCTTGCGGGTCGGGTGATGGAGCGGGAGCTGACGATGCTGAGCCAGGCGGTCCAACAGCCCGAGCGGCCCAAGATCGCCCTCCTCGGCGGCGTGAAGGCCGACGACTCGATCGCGGTTGCCCGTCACATGCTCGAGAAGGACCTCGTGGACTCCGTGCTGACATCCGGCGGGGTGGCGAACGTCTTCCTCGATGCCGCCGGAATCGACCCGGGCCAGCCGACGACCGAATTCATGCGCCGGGAAGTCGAAGACTACGATGCGCAGCGCGCAGTGTGCAAGGAACTCCTCGCACAGTTCCCCGGACGGATCTCCCGGCCGACGGACGTGGTCCTCAACGACGACGGCGCGCGGAAACCCGTCCCCGTGACCGCTCTCCCGGCGAAGTGGCCCGTGTACGACATCGGACTGGACACGATCGCCCACTACGTCGACGAGATCCAGCGCGCGAAGACGATCTTCTTCAATGGACCGGCCGGCGTCTTCGAACTCGAGCCGTTCTCGGTCGGCACGCGCGAGTTGCTCACGGCGGTCGCCGAGGCGGATGGCCTTTCGATCGTCGGAGGCGGACACACCGTCGCCGCGGTCGAACAGTTCGGGCTCGCGGATCGGATCGATCACGTGAGCACGGGAGGCGGAGCGCTCATCAATTTCCTCGCGGGAAAAGAACTCCCGCTCGTCACCGCGCTGAAGCATTCGTACAAGAAATTCGCGAAGACGAAGGCGTAGGCCCGGCGGCCGGTCGACCCGCGAACCCGATATATACCGGGAAGCTTTGGCCTCCCGATGTTCCGTCTCCGAAGACCGCCGGAATGGGGCGTCGACCCTGTGCCGGAGGCGTTGCGAGTCCTCGGGACCTTCGACCTGTTCGTCCTGTGGTCGAGCCTCGGAGTCGGGCTCTTGGTCTTGGGGGCCGGTGCCCTCCTTGTGACGCTCCTCGGCCTCACGCTATGGGAGACCGTCCTCGTCTCCCTCGCGGGATCCATCGTCGGGAGCGCGCTGTTGGCGGGCGCCGCCCGACACGGGAGTCGCGCCGGCGTACCGACGATGGTCAGCCTCCGCCCGATACTCGGTCGCGCCGGGTCCTACGTCCCGACCGCGGTGAATGTCGTGCAGCTCCTCGGATGGACGGCATTCGAACTCGTCGTGATGGGCGAAGCCGCCGCCCTCCTTTCGGGGAACGCGCTCGGCCGATGGACCGGGGCAATTTTCGTGCCGCTCTGGGGCGCACTCACCGTCGCTCTTGCCCTCGGCGGTCCTCTAGCTGTCGTCCGAGATTGGCTCGAAAAATTCGCGATTTGGCTTGTCTATGCTTCAACCGCTGCGATCACGATCGCGCTGCTCGTGCATGGCCTCAACGGGAATCTGCGGCCGCCCGCTGTTGAAGCCAATTTCACGGGCACCCCCACTCTCCTCCTCGGGATCGACCTCGTCGTGGCGATGCCGATTTCGTGGTGGCCCCTCATCTCGGACTACAACCGCTTCGCGCGCTCCTCGCGGGGCTCCGCCCTTGGCACGGGCCTCGGATACGCGCTTGCGAACACGGTGTTCTACATTCTGGGCGCGGGCCTCGCGTTGCTGGCGATCACCGCCTTCGGGATGAATCCGGCTGACCCGACGGCCTTCCTCGCGGCAATCGGGTTGTTGGGATTGGGCCTCCTACCGCTCCTAGTAATCCTGGTCGACGAGACAGACAATGCCTTCGCGGACGTGTACTCGATCGCCGTTTCTGTCCAGAATCTCGCACCTCGGCGCCGACAGACGGGAACGATCCTCGCGGCAACGATGATTGGCACGGGAGCGGCGTGGTATCTACTCGCCACAGGCCAAGGCATCGGCGGCGCCTACGAATATTTCCTGCTCCTCATCGGTGGATTGTTTGTGCCTCTCCTCGGCGTGGTGATTGCGGATTCGTTCGTCGTCCGACGTGGCCGATACGCCAGAGACGATTTCTTCGAGGGAGCTCCCCGCTGGCGCTGGTCCGCTTTCGCGAGCTGGATTCCTGGCGCGGCCCTCTACTTTATTATCGTGGGGTTTGCACTGCCGGTCGGTGCCACCCTACCCTCGTTCGCTTTGGCCGCGGGCCTCCATGTCGTGTTCTCGAGAGTCGAGTCCGCGCTGAGCCGGCCGACGGCGACCGCGAGCGGCGATCCGTGACCGGCCGTGGTTGTCCTACGACTCCCATGCCACGACGACCTGCGGAAGCGGCGCGACAGTCCCGTCGCTCCGGGTGTACGTCGTCAAGGTGTCATCCGCGAAGATGATCGCCGCTTTGCCGTTCAGCGGGTTGATTGCAATCTCGAACAGGTCGAGCAGGTTCCGCGTGCCTCTCGCGCAGCCAGTGCCGTTCGTGCAAATCACGCCGACATGGTTCGGATGGGCGGACACCGTGGTCTGCAGGAAGTGCGAACCGTCGTCCGCCGTCTGGGCCATGTACGTGTTCCACACCGCGGTGGGGTCGTCTTTGTTCAACGCGGTCGAGCCATAGTACACGACGTCGACCTTGTCGCCGAACGCCGCAACCCATGGGAACACGGCCGTCGCCGCGAGACCTGAGTTCACCGCGACCGCAGAACTCCAGGTCGACCCGTGGTCGGAGGACGCCGCGAACCAGACCGTGTGAGCGTCCGACCACGCGGCATACATCTTCCCGTTCGTCGGATCGATCGCGAGGGCCGGGAACACGTTGTTCAGCGCGGTGTTGACCGGGGCGTGGTACACAAGGGTCGGAGTCCACGTCAACCCCTTGTCCGTACTCCGGGATACGACGATGTTGTTGAAGTTCGCGTTCGTGCCCTTCTGGAGGCCACCCTGACCCGCCGCGTATACGACGAACACGGAGTGGGTCGTCGGGTCCGCGACGATTGGCCCTTGGTCGTTGTTGAACGTGGACATGCCGGTGAGGCCATCGTGGCCCGGAATCGGATCGCCGACCCGGGTCCACGTGAAGCCGTCATCGTCCGATCGCTGCACGTGAATCAAAGTGCTCGAGCCGCTATCGTGATACGAGATGTAGACCGTCGCCCCGTCCGAAGTGATCCACTGTCGGTCCGCTTGGGCGGTGTCGATGATCTGCGCTTTGCAGTTGGCGAAGTGGTTGGATGTGTCCGCATTCGGGCAGGTAATCGCGGAGACTCCAAGGCGGGCTGTGGTGAACGGCGGGTTGATCAGGGCGACGAGGCTCGTGAAATGAAGGGTGCCGGTCGACCCGATGTCCACGTCGGCGTCCTCGCCACCGAGCTGCCCTGACACGATGCCGTTGTCAGGGATTCCTTGGTAGATCGGAGACCCGCCGAACGAGGTTTTCCAGACGTTTGTCCCGAAGGTGATCCATGAGAGAGACGTAAGCGCCGTGGTCCCGTCCGACCCTATCGTCACCGCCGGCTCGCTGCTCCCGCTATCCAACAACAACGACGTGTTAGAGAACTCGATCGAGGCGCTCGCCCCAATCGGCCTCGTGGCGCTCACCGTCGAGCTGAGCATGTTGAAAGCGACTGCCATCGCAAACAACGCAATGAGACCGTACCGCATCCGACGCCCTCCTCCGGGCTGGTGCGGCGAAGGGAGGTGACCGTCAAATACCTTTCGCGAAGACCGGAACCTTCGCTGGAGCCGTACCGTGCGTTATCAAGAATGAGACCGTCTATGCCTATGCCGATAGTAACCTTGTAAAACTGGATTCGAGCCTCAGATCTTGCTCCTACAGGATTCCGCATTAGGACGTCTCCTTACACCGGCGTCCGCGAACACGATAGGACGTCGCGACCTCGATCCATGAAAGCGCTACGAACTAGATGCGCTGGGTGAACCCTCAGTCGGTCTGCGCGATTGGGGCCGTCGGCTCTCGATTTCGGAACCCCGAGGACCAGTTTGTATTCGGGCCGCAGGCCCGCGCCAGTGGTCGACAAATTGTTCGTGCGTCCGATGCGGCGTGATCGGATCTGCGGGTCCCCAAGCCAGGCCGACCTTATAGCCCACTGTCACAATGGCCCGGCAAACCTCATGAGCGCACGAAGCGGCTCCGTCTCGGGACTCGGGAAGACGAGGGTCGAGGCCCTGACGGACGGCATCTTCGGCGCAGTGATGACCGTCCTCGGGCTCAGCCTGACGATCCCATACATCACCGGCCCTGCGCACCAGGAACTGCCCGCCATCGAGGACGTCCTGACGGGAGTCCTGACCTACGCGCTGAGCTTCATCACGCTCGGCGTCTTCTGGGTCGGCCATCACGTGGGATTCCAAATTCTGAAGCGCACGGATCGGACGTTCATCTGGCTCAACAACGTCTTCCTCCTCTTCGTCGGCCTGCTCCCGCTCACGACGGCCCTCCTGGGACATCACCCGTTCGAGCAGGTGACGATCGTGGCCTACGGATTCAATCTCTTGGCCATCCAGGTGTTCATGTTCCTGGCGTTCTGGTACGCCACGTTCCATCATCACCTCGTGGAAGCGGGCCTCAACGACCGGTTCATCTGGCTCGGCCGCCGTCGCATGCTGATGGGGCCGTGCTTCTCCGCGGCGGCGATCGTGCTCTCCTTCGTCAACCCCGTGTTCAGCCTCGGCGCCTACGTGCTCTATCCGGTGTTCTTCATCACGCCCGGTCGGATCGATCGACTCTGGCGGCGTCAGGAAGTGAAGTAAGGCGGATCGGCACGGCGACGCGGGACTGACGAGTCGAGAAGCCGCCGGAGGGATTCCACCCCCCTGCGGCTACGGGGACCGGATCACGCGAGTGGCACGCGGAAGCTCTGCTCGCGGAAAAGAAAGGGAAAGTGGGGCGCGTCGCACGCCCCTGAGACGAACCTACCCACCCTGGATCGTGAACCGAATCTCCGCGGGGACCCCGGATGGGACAAACGACTGGTTCGAACCCGAGAGAACGTAGCTCGCGGCGAGGCTGGCTGCGACAATGGAGCCGGTCGGGAGCGTCGTGTACTCAAGGGTGAGCGTGTACGTCACGGTCGCCCCGATCGGTACCGACACGCCGTCGAACGTCAACGTGCAACCGGACAAGCTGCTCCCCGGGCCACTCGACGCCGTGCACGCGAACGAGCCCCCGGTCGTATCCGAGACCGTCACGGTCAGCGAACCGGAGAGGGTCGCGTCCGCACTCCCGTAGTTCGTCATTTTCACCGTGTACACGGTCACCCCCGACGTGACGCCGTGGATGGGTGTCCCCGTCGGGGTGTTGGTGTACCCGAACTCCGAGAGCTTCAGGATCGGCCTGGGCGGGAAGTTCACGAACGTGACCGTCGGCCCGCTGCCGCTTTGCGCCTGGCTGAGCGTCAGGATGACCCCAATCGGGTTGCTCGGGTCAGGGCTCGTTCCGTTCCCGGGAGCCCGGCTGCTTTCGGGCACCACAATCGTCCCGATGTTCACGTAGCCGGCCTGGACGACTTCGCTCACCGAGTAGGTCGCGGGGAACAACGGGCCGAACTTGGAACATCCCAGTCCGTCGGACCCCGTCAGCTCGGTCAGGCTCGTTCCGAAGGGTCCCTCGACATGTACCGTCCAGCCGTTCGTCAACGAACCGAAGGCGCCGGTGCGATCGGTTTCGACCAGGGTCACGATCTTGCAGACCGTGATGAAGCCGGTCGGGGATACGACCTGAGGCAGCGGGATGGTCTTGGCCCCAATGCCGGGGGCGAAGAGGGTGCCGTGGTTCTTGGAGCCCTGGGCTCCGCCGGCACCCTCGCGGGAGACCGTGGTCCAGCTGCATCGGTTGTACGTGGACGGATTCGTGTTCCGGATCGCTCCGGGACCGGTCGTGATGCAGAACTCGGATTGGCTTCCCCCGCCCGGACCTCCGATCGCCGTCTTCCAGATGCCGGTCAGGGCGAGATGGCTGCGGAAGTAAATCGCGAGGCTCTTGCCCGCCGGCAGGTTCGGCCACCAGGATTGCGGGTACTTGCCCGACGGTCCGAAGAGGTCCACGAAACTGACACGGAAGTAGTGGTCCGTCGCAGGGGACGACTCCGACTCTGCCCCCGACGAACACAACCCGTTGACAACCGTCGAGCAAGGCTCGTTCCGCTTCGGAAGCGTCTTGTTCAAGTCGGCGAGCGGCAAGGACATGAGGCTGGTCCAGCCCAGGTTCGGATCCGGATTCGATAGGCCCTTGACGTCGGAGATGCAGATCGACCCCGCCTGCGGAACCATGATCGAGCTGCCGCCCTTGGGGATCGTCACGATGTTCGGCGGCGTGCTGCACTTGAAGAGCCCGCCGCCGGGCGGGACGGAGGTCTTGGAGTAGAACATCACGTTCCCTTTCAACGTCACGAACCAGTCCTGCGTCCAGTCAATCACAATCGCGTTTTTTTCGGCGAAGAAGAAAGACATTGAGACATCAACCGCGTTCGGGATCGTCGCACCGCTGGAGCCCGCATCGAAGCGGACCTCGGCGTCATACAGATGGCTCTCCAACCAGAAGTCGATGTTCCCTTCCACCCATTGGTTCGCGGCGGTGATGTCCTGGCGCTCCTGGTTGCCTAACGTGGTCACCGTCGGTGTCCCGCCTGGGCTGGTCGCGGCGAGCGCGAAGTACGCAATCCCACCGAACACACTCGAGGCGACCAACAGTAGCGCGAGCCCTACCGTTCGAAGCGATGGTTTCTTGATCTCATTCGTCGACCGACGCTCTCGTACATCGTTCATGGAAAAATCCTCCGAGAGCAAACAACAACGCAGAACAATGCGATGCTGATTCCTCCCCCCGTCTGGTCCATCATCCAGGTTGAAGGGATTCAGGCTTGTGGCACGGTTTTTGACCCTGGAGCGACGAGGTCCTGGGAGTAAGTCACCCTCGAGGTCTCCGGTGGGCCGTTCGGGGCCGGCTCGCGGTGTGTGAATGGGGAGCCGCCAGGGGGCTTCGATCCCCCGACCTGCAGTTTACGAAACTGCCGCTCTGCCGGGCTGAGCTATGGCGGCATTGCGCCACCGCCTTCCTACAGGGCGGTAGGAGGGAATTTCCCGCTCCAACCGGCTGAGACACGATGGTGCGGACGGAAGGAAAAGCTCCCACGCCATAAAGATTCCGAGAACATCTGCTGGACCCGGACAACGTTTAAGCGAGACCCGACCATCGCGCGGCGTGCAGCGCGTCTCGGGATGGTATTACGACGGCCATCGCTTCCGAGCGGGGACGGTCGGATGGGAAGAGGACATGGTCGTGGAGGTTCGCTCCGGTCGCGCCCGCCGTTCGCTCGCGGAGGGACTCATCATCCCGGGACTGTGGAACGCGCACACGCACCTCGGCGACGCGATTGTGACGCAGGAGCTCAAGGGCACAATCGAGGAGCTCGTCGCACCACCGCACGGGCTCAAGCATCGGGTCCTCGCGAAGGCGAAAGACGCGGCGGTGATCTCTGCGATGCGACGCGCGATGGCGACGATGGTCAGGACCGGGACCACGGGGTTCTCCGACTTCCGCGAAGGAGGACTCAAGGGACTCAAACTGCTCTACGCGGCAGAGGCCGCCCTGCCCGTTCGAGGGATCGCGCTCGGCCGGCCCGCCGGGTTATCGTACGATCAACGGGAGGTGGCCGCAATCCTGCGCGCATCAGATGGGATCGCGGTGAGCTCCTACATCGACTGGCCACGCGATGCCATCGAGAAGCTCGCGGCGGACGTCCGTCGGGCCAAAAAGATCTTCGCAATCCATTGTTCCGAACGCGTCCGGGAGGAGATCGACGTGGTTCTCGATCTGAAGCCCGCATTCCTCGTCCACATGGTCCAAGCGACGGACGCAGATCTCGAACGCTGCGCGGACGCGCGTGTCCCGATCGTCGTGTGCCCGCGGTCGAACGCGTTCTTCGGGATGACGCCGGACATCCCACGGATGCTGAGACAAGGCGTGGAGCTGCGGCTCGGAACCGATAACGCGATGATCAACACACCCTCCCTCCTGCGGGAGATGGAATTCGCGTATCGCGTTGCCCGGATGAACGGGGGCGTCCCGGCACGTGAGATCGTCGAAATGGCGTTGCGGGGAGGTCGTCTCGCCAACCCGGACGCCAAGCCGGCGATTCGCGTCGGCGAGCGGGCAGACCTCGTCATCTTGGATCTCCCCGGAGGGCCGAACGGGTTTGCGTCTCTCGTCCGAGCCTCTGCGAGTGATGTCCGCCTTGTCGTTTCCGGGGGACAACAGTGGCCCGCACCGGCTCCGTCGGTCCGGGACGCATCGATGATTCGGGGACGACGGCGAGGCGCCGGTCGCTCGACCCGATGAGGGGACGAGGGCCCACCCCATCCTTTATCCGAACGCCTCACTTTCTGGCGGCAAATGGCCTCCTACGACGACGTCATGTCGTTGTGCGTCCGCCGCGGTTTCTTGTGGCCCGCGGTCGATTTGTATGGGGGATTCGCGGGTTTCTACGACTACGGCCACAACGGCGTTCTCATGCGCCGACGGTGGGAAGATCTTTGGACGGAGACCTTCCTTGGATTGAGCGACAACTACTACCTCATCGACACGACGACGATCCTCCCGGAGCCCGCTCTCAAGGCTTCCGGCCATGTGGATCACTTCACGGACATCCTCGTCACGTGCACGCGCTGTGGTGAATCGTACCGCGGGGATCAGCTGATCGAGGCCGCGACGCACGAAGAGCACGAGGGCCTCACACCCGGAGAAATCGACGCCCGCATCCGCGACTTGAAGATCCGATGCCCGAATTGCAAAGGCGAACTGGGACCGGCCCGACCGTTCAACATGATGTTCCCGCTCGATGTCGGGCCGACCGGCAAGGACCGCGCCTACCTCCGGCCGGAGACGGCCCAGGGAGTCTACCTCAACTTCAAACGAGAGTTCGAGGCGCTGCGGCGGAAACTTCCGATGGGGCTCGCCATCGTCGGGCGGGCGTATCGAAACGAGATCAGCCCGCGCCAGGGCGCCTACCGCATGCGGGAATTTCTCCAGGCCGAACTCCAGATCTTCTTCGACCCCGCGACGTTTGCGGACGGGCTGCCCTTCGACTCGATCGCGTCGACGCCGATCCGCATCGCCTGGGCCACGGAGAAGAACGAGGCCGGCGCGCACGAGATCGCCGCGAGAGATCTCGTCGCCCGCGATCTGCCCCCGTGGTACGTCTATCACCTCGCGGCGGTCCAGCGTTACTACCTCGACCGGCTCCGGGTCCCTCGAGATGCGTTCCGCTTCGCCGAGCTCGATGAGAAAGAGCGCGCGTTCTACAACAAGATCCACTTCGACATCCAGGTGAAACAGGAAAGCCTCGGCGGCTTCAAAGAAGTCGGCGGCGTCCATTATCGGACGGACCACGACCTGAGAGGGCACGAGGCCGTGTCCCATGCGAAGCAGTCCGTGACCTTTGGCGGCTCGAAGCTCATCCCGCATGTCCTCGAGTTGTCGTTCGGCGTGGATCGCAACGTGTGGGCCATGCTCGACCTGTCATTCAGCAAGACGGAGCGGATTGTCTTGCGGCTCCCGCCACGTCTGGCGCCCGTGAGCGCCGGCGTCTTCCCGCTCGTGAACAAGGACGGGCTCCCCGAAAGAGCCGGAGCGATTCACGCCAACCTGAGGAAGCGCCTCGCGGTGTTCTACGATGAGTCGGGATCGATCGGCCGACGGTACGCCCGCATGGACGAAATCGGCACTCCGTTCTCGGTGACGGTGGATCACGAGTCGCTCGAAGGAAAGGGCGTCACGGTCCGCGAGCGGGACTCGCAAAAACAGATCCGGGTGTTGGAGGCGGACCTCGCGGACACGCTCATGGGACTCCTCTCCGGCGATTCCAAGTTCGGCGCGTGAGGGCATGGCGTCGTCGCGCCACGTCGACGCGTTCGTCCGCCGACTCGAGCATGCGGTCGCACACGAGGTCGACGGTCGCGATCGCGTGGCCCTCGCGTACTCCGGCGGACTGGCGAGCACACTCGTCGCGATGCTCGCGCGAAAACGAAGCGCCCTGGACTGCGTTGTCGCTGGCGTCGACGGCTCGCCCGACGTCCGGGCCGCGAAAGCGGCGAAGGCTCATCTCGACTACCGGGTCGAGTTTCTCATCCTGAATCGGAGAGACGCGATACGGATCTATGGGCGAATCGCGGCCGCTGATCCGGATTTGCGGGAGCGTGACGTCGAGAACCTGGTACCACTCCACGCGGCCCTCGAGCGTGTCAAAGGTCGTCCGGTGATCTCCGGTTTCGGATTGCCGCCGCTCAGACCGGCGGTGGTCTCTGCGCTCGAGCGCTCTGATGTGGCCCTGCCGATCCGCACGGCCTCCCGCGGAACGACGCTTTCGCGCTCCACGCTCCGGGCCGCGGCCACAGTGCTTGGCCTCCCGGTGGAGTGGGCTCGCATAGCCCATCGCGCTCCGGTGGAAGGCGCAGGGATCCGGGAATACTTCGAACCCGGAATCGAGCCGCGGAATCACGACTCCACTCAATCGCGTTTGTGAGAATCACGAAGCCGCGACAATCTGTCCGATGATGCATCGGTAACAAGATTAAATAGACCCCTTACGAATGGTCGCCGCAGTCGGCGTCCGCGCGACGGACAATCGGTTGGGGGGGCTCCAACCAGTGCAAAGTCGAACCGCGCACGTACCACGCTTCATCTCCGGAGTCGCGTTCCTCCTCCTTGCATTCACGCTCACAGCCTCTCTCGTCTCCGCGGTCCCTCGCCGCTCATATTATCAGCTCGCGGTGATCCTCAACGATTCCAACGCCCCCGACGTGGACTTCAGTTTCTGGTTGGATTCGCCGTATCCGAACAACCTGAGTTACAGCGATACGATGGCGGCGACGATCAGCATCACGGTGAGGTTCGGTCCCGAACTCGCCTCTGATCAGGCTCCCGGAGGACTCTACCAGAATGTAACGCACAACACGATTGGGGATTGGTGGTTCTTCGCCAACGCCACGGAGACTCCGCAGACCGCGAATCCGGTCTTCACGACGGTCGCCGTCACGGTCACGTACACCGACAATTTTGATCAGAACCCGCGGACGATTTATCGGTCCCTGACGTTCGCCCTGAAGTACAGCGCCCCTCCGGCTCCCGTGAATGCTGTCTGGGCGGCGGCCGCGGGCCTCGGTGCCGCGGGCGTGCTCGGCCTCGGCGTGTACGTGACCCGACGCGCGCGTCTCGAGGAGCTGTACTTGATGCACGACAGCGGGATGCTGATCCGTCACTGGTCGCGCACGCAAGGCATGGTCCACGACAGCGACATCATGAGCGGCATGCTCATCGTCCTCCAGGAGTTCGTGCGAGACTCGTTCGACGATCGGGGCGGCACCCTGGAACAATTACGCTTCGGGCAACGTCAAGTGCTCATGCTCCGGGGCCAACATGCGGTCCTCGCGGCCGTCATCGTGGGCCGGTACCTGAACAATCTGCCGAGGAAACTCCAGATCGCGGTGTGGGAGTTCGAACGGTCTCACGCCGATATCCTCGCCCAGTGGGACGGGAACGTGGCGCTCCTCCCGCAGGCGGATCTCATCGCGGCGCGATTCATCCGCCCTCGCCTCCGGTTCCATCCGAACTGAGCCCTCGTATTCGCATCGCTGACATTGAGTCAGCAAGCGTTATAAGAGTGGCCCCCGCATGGAACGATACGTCATGGTCGATGACCACATCAAGCGGAAAATCTTGCTCCTCGGTGATGGCGCCGTGGGCAAGACGAGCCTCATCCGACGCTTCGTGGTCGACAAGTTCTCGGACGAGTACATCACGACGATCGGCACGAAAGTCACCAAGAAGGACTTGCGGATCGAATCGCCGGGGAAGGCGACCGACATGACGTTCATGATTTGGGACGTCCTCGGCCAGAAAGGGTACCGGGGAATCCAGGAGAGCTCGTTCCAGGGGGCGAAAGGCGCGCTCCTGGTCTACGACGTGACCCGCTCGGAGACGGCCGAGAGCCTGCACGAATATTGGATCCCGCACCTCCTTTCCGTCACCGACCCGATCCCGATCGTCCTCGTCGCGAACAAGGTGGACCTCGCGAGTTCCCGGCGGCAGGTCCAAGAACAGCTCGACGACCTGAAGGACGTGCTCCAGGTGGACGGCTTTGTGAGCTCGGCGAAAACCGGTTTGAACGTCGAGGCGGGCTTCCTCGGCCTTGCGAAGGCGATGATCGCCGAAGCGGATGCGAAGATCACGAAGGCAGAAGCGATCGAGGAGACCTGGAATCCGTACATCGCGGTCACGGACCAAATCATCATGGACTTCTGCGAGTTCATGGGAGGCCACGAAGCCGCGATGCCCATCGTCCGGCAGCAGCTCACCCGGGCGGGGATCGATGTCAAGGCACCGACGCGGGAGGGCCTGCGTCTCGCCGTCGACTACCTCGCGGAAGCGGAGTCGGCGTTCCGTAACGCGGCAGACGTGGAGGCGAGCAAGCTCCGCCGCCTCGGCTGGATCAAAGAAATCTCGTGATCACAGCCCTTTGACCATGTACGGGGCACGCAGCTCGTATCCAAGGTTGCGATAGTACCCGCGGACGCCAACTCCCGCGGTGACCCGGACCTCGCGCGCGTTGAATTCGTCCAGGGCGAGGCGCTCGCATTCGCTCATCAGCCGACGACCGAAC
>VBLR01000004.1 GCA_005878665.1 Methanobacteriota archaeon
GTCGATGCGCGTTCGTGGCGACCGACTCGATCGAGCAAGCGAGAGAGGAAGGGGGTGACCTCGTCGAGCCGATGAAACGCGGCCTGATCAGCTGGGACCGCATCCACGAACTCAGCGAAGTCGTCGCGGGAAAGGTCACCGGGCGGACGAACGCCGATGATATCACGCTGTTCAAATCACATGGAATCGCAATCGAGGACGTCGCGGTGGCTGCGCTTGTGTACGAGCGCGCACGAGACCGCGGAATCGGCAGACCCATCTCGCTTTGACACCGACCCACGCCCACATGCTCGGATCAAGCCTGCGTCAACCGCCCGGATTCAATCCGCTCGGTCGATGCGTCACGGCTCCGTCTCCCGGAGGCGCTCGAGGTATCGACTCACGGGATTGAAGAAGATGAACACGACGGGCAAGGTCAAGTAGATCAACAACGCGACGGTCGTGCTCACGAAGGAGACTGCGATGGCCACCGGAGTGATGACGGGCCCGATCGCGAGCCAGACCCGCACTTTGTGGACGAGCGCCGGATCGAGGCCCGGTTCGATCAAGCCCCGATCTCCGGAGATGTACCACCAAATCAGGTATCCGAGGGCAGCCAACAAGCCGAGGACCCCGCCGTACAAGCTCAAGGCGATCGCGTCGTTCGTGTAGGCGCCCATGACGGATGCGGCAAACGGGACGAGGGCGATGCCCATGAGGAAGAGGATGTTCAGCCACACCAGGGTGCGGTTCACGCGGAGCACGAAGTGAAACACTTGATGGTGGGCGAACCAGTAGACCCCGAGGACGATGAAACTAATCACGAAGGTCGCAAACCGCGACCCGAGATCGACGAGCCCCTGCGCCAAGCCTCCCGGGCCGAGCGTCTGCGGCGCCCGCAGCTCGAGCACGAGGATTGTCATGGCAATGGCGAACACACCGTCCACGAGCGTCTCGAGGCGATTCTTCGGCAGTCCGTGCGCCTTCGTCGTCGCGAGCTCCGCCGATCTCCCCCTCGTCGCCAATGGAACTGAACCTTAAAAGCACGAGTTTCCTGGGGTGT
The DNA here is from genome assembly GCA_005878665.1 of Methanobacteriota archaeon. Classification (GTDB taxonomy): domain Archaea; phylum Thermoplasmatota; class Thermoplasmata; order RBG-16-68-12; family RBG-16-68-12; genus RBG-16-68-12. The sequence goes on from VBLR01000004.1 coordinate 1,043, forward strand.
ACGCGGCCGCCGAACGTGGCTGTAGACAATCGGAGATGAGTTCGAAAGGGCAGTGGGCTCGACCGGATTCGAACCGGTGACCTTCGCCATGTCAAGGCGATGTCATAGCCGCTAGACCACGAGCCCGCGCGGCGGCCTAACCCCGCGTCTCGCTTAAGACTTTCTCCAGTCGCTCTAGGGGGTTACGATCGCAAGGCGCGCAGCGCTGCGGCCGCGGCCCTGGCGACGGACTTGCGGGGGTCGCGAGTCGCTTTCTCGAGCGCGGGGATGGCCCGCCGGTCGCCGATCTGCCCCAGCGCGCTCGCGGACGCTTGACGTACATCCCATTGCGCATCGCCGAGCGACCGCACGAGGGCCGGCACGGCTCGAGGGTCCTCGAATTTCCCCAGGACGGCCGCGGCCGTCACACGCACTCCACCCGATTCGTCCCCCAGCAGGCGTGCGATTCGGGGCACCGCGTTCATCGCTTCGAGCCGCTGCAACGCGACCATGGAGGCCCGCCGAACGGTCATCACCGGATCCTCGAGTGCGTGAATGAGTCGTGAGACGGCCCGAGAATCACCGATCCGGCCGAGCGCGTCGGCCGCTCCCGACCGCTCGGTGGCGGTCCGCGCGCCTTCGAGCGCCACAACGAGAGGGGGAACCGCGACGGGACCCATGCGCGCCAGGAGGACCACGGCCCGATCGCGCGCCCCCTGGGAGCGCCAGCGGAGGGCGGGAAGGAGCAGGTCGAGGCAACGCATGTCCCGTCGTCGGACGAGGACCTCGGCGCGACGAAGAACGCTCCGCCAATCCGCCGGAGCGCGGGCCATCGACGGCGCTCACTTGGACAAGACGGACACGATGGCCCGACAGAACGCGGGAAGATCGTCCGGGAAGCGCGACGTGATGAAGTTCCCGTCGACCACGCATTCCTTGTCGACCCATTCCGCACCCGCGTTCAGGCAATCGTCCCGGACGCTGGCGTACGAGGTCATGCGGCGGCCTTTGACGATCCCCGCGCTAATCGGCACCCACGCCGCATGGCAGATCGCCGCGACGACTTTGCGACCTTGGTCCATTGCGTGGACGAACGACAGGATCTCCTTGTGCTGGCGCATCCGATCTGGGCCGGCCACGCCCCCGGGGATCACGACGGCGTCGAAATCCTTCGCTTTCAGGGTCGCGGTCGTCACATCGACTTCGCACGGGTACCCATGCTTCGACGTGTAGGTCCGCTTCTCGTGCCCCGCGAGGACGACCTCGGCCCCTTCCTCGACGAGGCGGTAGTACGGCACCCACAGCTCGAGATCCTCATGTCCGTCTTCCGCGAGAACGACGATCTTCCTTCCGCCCAGCGTCATGGACGGGTCATCACGGACCGGCGTCAAATCTCTTGCGCATCCCTCTTGCCGGCGGGATTCGACCAAAACCGATATGAGGCCTGAGGGCCTCGGGCCCGCCAAGGGACGACTCGATGACGTCAAAAGACAATTTCGAGTTCGCACACGAGCATCGCCGCGAAGTCGCCTGGATGTCGCAGAACACGAACACCCTCCCGGTCCATCCGTCCATCCTGGAGGCGATCCGCACCAGTGCCGACGAACGCGAGTTCAACCTCTACCCGCGCAAGGCCGGGATCGCTGGGCTCGCGGAGGCGATCCAGGAGGACCTGGGCCTCGACGACGCCGACATGATCCTGACGAACGGCGGGATCGAGGGGGAGTACATCGCGACTCGCGCGCTCCTGAAAGCCGGGGACGAGGCGCTCTCGACGGACCCCGCGTTCCTCCCGATCCACGACCAGGTCGCGATGACGGGAGCCCATGCGGTCGAGGTGGACATCTACCGCAAGCCCTACGTCCTGACGCCGGACCTCGCCCTCGAATCAATCACGCCCGCCACGAAGATGCTCCTGGTGATCGACCCGAACAACCCACTGGGCTCCGGGTATTCGCGGTCACAGATCAAAGGCCTCGCCGACATCGCGAGAGACCACGGCCTTTGGCTAGTCGACGACATCACGTATCGAGACTTCAACGCGGACCACGTCCTCGCCACGGAGTTCTATCCGGAGAAGACGCTCATGGCCTATTCCTTCAGCAAGGCGCCGGGCCTCGCGGGCCTCCGGATCGGGGCGATCATCGGGCCGCCGGACGCGATCAAGTCGCTGCGCCGATTCGACACGAACGTCCTCGGGGTGAATGTCCTCGCGCAGCGCGCCGCACTCGCGGCATTGCGGAGCAAGAACGCCTGGCTCCCGGGAGTCCGGCGGATCTGCGGGAAGAATCAGGAGACGATCCGTCACGCGGTCGCGAAGGTCGACGGTGCCTCGATTCCCGTTTATCCTTCGAAGGCGAACATGTTCGTGATCGACCTGGCCTCGACCGGGGTGAACCCGGAGGTCGTCGAGGAACGCCTCCTGTTCGACCACCTCGTCCACACGCGCGCCGGTTCGTACCTGTCGAAGAAACACGGGGGCAAGTTCCTTCGGGTGTCATTCACGGTCTCCGAGGCCGATTGCAAGCGCTTCGCGGATTCGTTCCCCGTGGTCATGGACAAGCTCGCGACCTGATCCCCGACAGCCTCATAGCCGCCGACGCACCTGGGGGGACCATGGGCTTCTTGCAAGAGCTCGCGGGCCGCGTGGAGGAAGTGGCGGCGGCCGGCGGCAAGTTCGCCGACGCGTTCGTTCGGACGGCGGGGGCCACGGTCTCCAGTGCCTTGGTGTTCATGGAGCGCGAAATAGAAAGGCCGCGAAGAAGCGAGGCGGCGATAAGACAGAAGGCCGTAGGGGCCGCAGCCGCCAGTAGACCTCGTGAACTGCGGCGCAGGACGTCGATCGGAGCGCCGGATTCTGCTCGGTGCCTACGATCCGTCCTGCGATTCGTCCCCTTCCGGAATGGGTGAGAGCCAGGCCCGCTTCCCTGATGGCTCAGGCGTCTCTGCCGCTGCGACCATCACGGTTTTCGCCTCCCTTCGCGGCGCGGCATGTTTCTTCGGTCGGAGGCTCTTGACCTTCTCCTGGGGCGGGTTCCGAAGATGCGACTCCGCCTTCTGGATGTCCTCAAATTCGCGGTTGCATGAACACTTGTAGATCGTCCGTTGCTCCATGTAGATGCTGTGCGCCTTCATGTCATCCCGTGGGTTCCGATTCATGCCTCCCGCACTTATACTATTCCGAGTGAATATCGCGTTTGGAGCGAAAGACGGGGGCCTCGACGCGGCAACGTGCTTGAGGAGAAACGTTGCTTCGTGCTCGCTCGCCCAGCGCGCGAAAGCTACTTAGCCGGCCGTGGCGCTAACCGCTTCCACCGGGGGCGAACCGAGTGGGCAAGTCGGAGTATCTCAACTACGTGAACGGCGAGTGGGTCCCATCCCACACGGAGGCGACGTACACCGTGATTAATCCCGCCACCGGCGGGAAGATCGCCGAGGTGCCGCAGGCGGACGTGCAAGACACCCGGGCCGCGATCGACGCAGCGCGGGCCGCGTTCGACAAGGGGAAGTGGCCTCGCATGACGCCGGGCGACCGCGCCGC
>VBLR01000156.1 GCA_005878665.1 Methanobacteriota archaeon
ACTTCGTCCAACAGCTGCCCGAAGCCGACACGCCTCTGCGAGGCGTCACCCTGCGATTGCTGCAGGGAAGGACCGCGTCGGCGACTCTGTTCCAAGCGCGCGAGGATTCCACCGTGCCGGAACATCGCCACGGCGCCCAGTGGGGGATCGTCGTCGAAGGGGAGATGCGGCTGACGATTGACAAGGCGACGCGAACGTGCCGGCGCGGCGATGAGTACTTCGTCCCGGCCGGAGTGCCCCACTCCGCGTCCTTCAAAGCGGGCTTTCGCGCGATCGACTTTTTCGACGATCCCAATCGGTATCGACCGAAGAAGTGAACCGTCGGCCTCGTGTCGATGATCTCCGCGTTGGACGTCGTTCCTTTGTCAACTCGCGGCCGCGACCAAATCTATTAATACGCTCCAGGGCCGTCCTCGCACGTCAGACAAAGGTCCGACTGGCCTGCTGGGATGGGAATGGGACTACTCCGATGGCTTCTCTGGCCCCGTCGCGCCAGAGACATGGAGGAGGACGAACCGCCCCGCCGGCGGCGGAAGACGAAGCCGCGGGCTCGCTCGCACACCCCGGGCGTTTATCGCATCGAGGTCGACGGAGAGGCGGGACGCTTCCATCGGGACGGGCCGCCGTTCTCGTTCTGGTCCTCCTCTCGGGTGATCCTGATCCTGTCCTTCCTGCTCTGGTGGATCCAGCCGGCCGGGCCCATGATCGCGGGCTACGTCGGAGGTCGCCGAGCGGGCTCGCCAATCAAGGCCGTCATCGCGGCGCTCATGCCGATCGCCGCCATCTACATCGCGAACGCCGCGTACGCGCACAACTTCGCGGCTCACCAGATCGACTTCGTGGCATCCCTGCCCATGGTGGTCAGCGATGCGGCGGCGAGCATCCTGCCGTTCCTGGCACCGTACAAGGAATTCCTGGTCGCATACATGCAGGGCTTCGTCCAGGCCTTGACCTCGACCTTTGGCATGGGGACGAACGGATACCTCATGGTCGTGATCTTCGCGTACATCGGCGGGTTGATCGCGGAGCAGACCCGGCGCGAGCTGCAGTCCCGCTCCGGATCCGGTAGCTCGCTGGGCGTCAATCTCGTTCAACCGATCCTCGGCGCGCGGCCGTACGTCGACGATGAGGAAGAGATGTACGAAGAGGACGAGGAGATTCATCGCTCCCGACGACCCGTTCGCGCCCGAGCCCGCGGGCACCCGGTCGCGGTCGGAGCGCCGGGACGGAGCCGGCATCGACGAGGCCACGCGGACTATCTCGAGTTCCTCCGCAAGATCCCGGGGGAAATCGGCGAATCGGGCGGCTATCGCCTGGTCCGTCCTCGCCGTCGAGACGAAGAGGAATCGGAGGACGACGAAGATGAGGGCGAGGACATCGTCGCGACTCGGACCCATCGCGTGTCTCACGGACACGCAGCGGAGCGCCGGGAGCATCGACATCCGGCGCACGTCCGGACCGACGAGGAAGACGAAGAGACCGAGGCTCGGGAGCCGCCCACTCGAGCGCCCCGAATGCGCACACAGGCCGAGGAGCGCGCGATCCAGCGGTTCGTCGAACGCGCGCTGAAGAATTACGATCACTCGAAGCTCTGACCGCGCAAGCTTTTTATCGCACGCGCCTTTTGGCGGGTCCGTCCCCTCATGTTCTGTCCGAAATGCGGTTCGCTCCTGTATCCGGAGAAGGGGAAAGTGCATTGCAATTCGTGTGGCTATGAGCGCTCCCTCTCGGGGAAGGACGCGACCGTCACGAAGGTCGCGCGACCGGGGAAAGAGAAACCCGCGGACACGCTCGTCCTCGATGAGATCACGGAGACGCTGCCGAAGACGCGCGTCGAGTGTCCGAAGTGCGGGCACTACGAGGCCTACTGGGTCATGCGCCAGACGCGCGCGGCGGACGAGCCGACGACGCGCATCTATCGGTGTGTGAAGTGCCAGCATACGTGGCGCGAGTACTGAGTCGCCGCGACGTCGTCCGGGAACCTTTATAACAGCCCACCTGATTTCCCGCCGAAATTCTGGGGGAGCGTGGTTTGTTCGAGGGGAAGGTCAAGGCCGATGTTCTCCGGGAGGTCGTCGACGTCGTGTCGACCCTCGTGGACGAGGCGAAGTTCAACGTGGGGAAGGATTCCGTCACGGTCAAGGCGGTCGATCCGGCTCACGTCGCGATGGTCGACTTGACGCTGGACCGGGGCGCGTTCGAGGCTTACAAAGCCGACGAAGGCGAGCTGGGGATCGACATGGACAAGATGAAGGAGATCCTGCGGCTTGCGAAGGCCGGCGAGACGATCGCCCTGCGACACGACGAGGACAAGAACCGCCTCGTAGTGACGGTCGGGAACACGACCCGCCGGATGGCCCTCGTGGACACCGCGGGGATGAGCGACCCGAAGGTCCCGAGCCTCAACCTACCCGCGAAGGTGGTCGTGCGGACGGACGAACTCCGGCAGGCGATCCGGGCTTCGGAGAGCATCAGCGACCACATCGCGCTCAAGGCCTCGCCGGAAGGATTCGAGGTCGTCTCGGAAGGCGACACGGACAACGTGTCTCACATGGTCGCGAAGGACCTTCTCGAGGAGATCCAGGCCAAGGAAGCGGTGCGGTCCCTGTTCCCGCTCGACTACTTCTCGAACATGGTGAAGGCGATTAGCTCCGCGCCAAACGTGACCCTGTACCTTGGGTCCGACTATCCTGTGAAGATGGAGTTCAAGATCGCTGGCGGCAAGGGCGACGTGCGTTTTCTGCTCGCTCCCCGAATCGAGAGCGACGGATAGGCCCATTTGCGGCATCTATGCAAAGCACGAGGCAATGCGTCCGGTCAGACGCCAAACATGAGTCGCAGGGCCCCGTACGCTGCCATCCCGACCCCGGCGGACGCGGGAATCGTGATGATCCACGCCCAGAAGATTCTCCGCGCGACACCCCACCGGACCGCGGACAAGCGCTTCGTCGCGCCGACTCCCATAATCGCGGAGGCGATTACGTGGGTCGTGCTCACCGGGATCCCAGCCAGCGCGCTGCTCGCGAGCGCGATGCCTCCCCCGGTCTCGGCGGAGAAGCCTTGCCAGGGTCGTAGGTGCGTCACGCGCTGAGACATCGTACGCACGATACGCCAGCCGCCGAAGAATGTCCCGAGCGAGATGGAGGCGTGGGCACCGAAGATGACCCAAAGGGGAATCAGGAACTGGCCCGAGGGAGGCCCCCAGGGAGGGCCGATCGCCGCGACGACGAGGATGAGGGTGATGATCCCCATCCCTTTCTGTGCGTCGTTCGTCCCGTGCGTCACGCTATAGAAGAAGCTCGAGACGAGTTGAAGGCGCTTGAACTCGTGGTTCACCTTCGTCGGGGTGTGTCGGCGGAACAAGCGTATGACCACGAGGGCGAGGCCGAACGCGAAGATGAGCCCGACGAGCGGCGCGGCGACCATGTACACCACGATCTGGACGAGCCCTTTCAGGAGTATCTTTCCGAGGATGACCGCCGGGAGGAGTCCCGTGAGAAGACCGGCCAGGATAGTCGTCCCGAGCGTCGGCCGGTGCCTCCGGATGATGACGTCATAGGCAAAGTAAGAGGCGGCGCCGAGCACGAACGCCATTCCCGTCACGAAGAGGAAGAGGAGCATGTTCGTGGTGCTCGGGAGGAGGATCGACCCGGGTCCGGCCGCGAGCGCTGACGCGCCGATGAGGCCACCGATCAGCGCGTGACTGCTCGACGTCGGGAGGCCCCACAGCCATGTGATGATGTCCCACGCGATCGCGCCAACGACGCCCCCCATGATGATGGCCATCGAGTGGAAGAATGCGGCGTCGCTCAGCGGTAGGGCATTTACCCCGAGGACGTTCGTGTCGATGATCCCCTTGCCGATCGTTTCCGCGATGGCATTCGTGATGAAGACCATCCCGACGAAGTTGCCGGCCGCCGCCATGGCGACCGCCTTCGTCGGCGTGAGGACTTTCGTCGCGACAATCGTCGCGATTGCGTTTGCGGCGTCGTGGAACCCGTTGAAGAAGTCGAACGAGAAGACGACGAGGATCGCGACGATGAGGATCGTGAAGAGATCCGCCATTCCGGGTCCGTGCCTCCCCCGCGCTCTACTTCCTGCCGCGAGAGCCCTCCGGCGACTCACTGATTCTTCGCCACGATGTCGCTCAGCACGTTGGCGACGTCCTCGCAGTGGTCCGTGGCCTGCTCGAGGACCTCGGTGATCTCCTTGAACTTGATGATCGTCACGGGATCCTCCTGACGGAAGAGGGCCGCGACGGCGTTGTTCATGAGGTCGTCGGCGACGTTCTCGAGGCGGTGGACCTCGATGGAGATCCCCTCGACCCCGTTGGCCTGTTTCATGTTGCGGATCATCCCGACGGCCTCCTTGAGGAGCCGCGTCCCGTCTTTGATCACGTTTCCCAGTTGCACCATCGCCTCGGTCGGACGATCAATTTCATAGAGGCCGATCCGGCTCGAGGCCGCCTCGATCATGTCGAGGACGTTGTCGAGCTCGGTGGCGAGGGCCTGGATGTCCTCCCGGTCGATCGGCGTGATGAACGTCTTGTTCAATTCCTCGTAGACCCGATGGACGATCTCGTCGGCGTGGTGCTCCACGTCCTTGATCCGTCGGCACTTCATCGGCACGTCGCGGAAGTCGTGCAGCAGGTCCGCGAGGGCGATCGCACCCTCGTCGACCGTCGCGGCGAGCTTCTCGAGGAGGTCGAAAAACTGCCGCTCCTGCGGGATAATCCATCCTTTCAAACCCATGGCCCTCGCTCCCCGGTAACGCGGTAGTCCTGGTACACCATTAAGGTGTCGTATGGGAGTGGTACGTCAGCCGTCGTCGATGTTGACGCCGGAAGCCTCGAGCTGCTGCAGAAGCTGCTTTCGCATCTTCCGGTTCCCGGCGAAGCCTTTGATCGCCTTGCGGGACATCTCATAGTTCCGGAGGAGCTCTTTCACGTCCCTTGGCGCCACACCGGCGCCGTGCGCGATGCGTTGCACGCGGGAGGACTTCACGAGCTTCGGGTCTTTCATCTCGTCGTCGGTCATCGAATCCATGATGATCTTGAACCGCCGAAGGCGAGCCTGCGTACTTTCCATGTCCGCCTCTTTCATCTTGCCGCCCACGCCAGGGATCAGGGAGGCGAGCTTCCGCATCGGGCCCATGTCCGTCAGCATCTCGATCTGCTCGTACATCTCGTGAAGCGTGAACTTCCCCGCCATGATCTTCTTCGTGAGCGCCTCCGCCTTCTGCGCATCGATCGCTTCCTGGGCGCGCTCGAGGAGCGTCTCGAGGTCGCCCATGCCCAAGAGGCGCGAGATGAACCGCGGCGGGTCGAACTTCTCCAGGTCGTCGATCTTCTCGCCGACGCCGAGGAAGACCACCGGCGCCTTCACCTCGGCCACCGCGGACAGGGCGCCGCCGCCCTTCGCGGTCCCGTCGAGCTTCGTGACGATGACGCCCGTGATCCCGACCGCGTCGTGGAACGCCTTCGCTTGCGGCCCCGCCTGCTGACCGACCGTCGCGTCGAGGACGAGGAAGCGTTCATCCGCTTGGACGGCCTTGGCGACGCCCTCGATCTCGGCGATCAGGTCCGGCTCGAGCGCATGCCGGCCCGACGAGTCCACGATGATCACATCGCTCCCTTCCAGGGCCTTGACCCCCGCCTTGGCGATCTTCACGGCTTCCTTCGCCCCCGGCTCGCCGTAGAAGGTGGCGTTGATCTGTTCCGCGAGCTGAGCCAGTTGATCGTACGCCGCCGGCCGGTGGACGTCGGCGGCGACGAGGCCGACGGACAGCCCCTTCTTCTGGAAGAACTTGGCCAGCTTCCCGGCGGTCGTCGTCTTGCCTTGACCGTACAGCCCGACGAGGAGGATCCGCTGCTTCTGAATGGGCACCTCGCGGCTGGCACCCAGGATCTTCACCAGCTCCTCGTAGATGATTCGGACGACATGCTCGCGCGGGCTCATGCCCGGGGGCGGCTTCTCTTCGAGCGCCCGCCGCTGGAGCTGCTTCGTAATCGTGAGGGCGAGCTGGACGTTCACGTCCGCCTGGATGAGCGCCCGCTGGATGTCCCGGACGATCTCTTTGATGAGCGACTCATCGATGTAACTGGCGCCCGCGATCTTGCGGAGCGCCTCTCGTAGCGAGCTGCCCAGCTTCTCGAGGACCATGCGTGGACACCGAAGGAGTGATCCGCCTTAAGTCTGAGCACCCCGAAATCGAGCGATCGCGCTCACCGACCGAGGATGAACAAGACCGTCGAAATGACCGTCGCCACGAGGATGAACGCTAAGATGACGATGATCGTGTCGAGCCGGTCGCTGATCCTCGCCAGGTGGAAGAGCTCGGCCTGCCGGAACGGATCGGTCCCCGCCGTTTGAGGACCGGGCGCCTTCCAGGCACCGATGAATCGGAGTTCATCCGAACCTATTCCCCGAGCGTGCCCCTCGCACCGTAATTCTTCATGGTTCGAAAACGAGGCATTGGCCTTGCGTTGCGAGATCCCCGATAACGCGTCCGAGGAGACCATGGGCCGTTCGTGCCATCGGCATCTTCATCGTCTTGCTCGCCCTAATTGACGGTCCGTCGAGAGACTTCATGCGCCTCGATCGACTCGGGAAAGGTATCGCGTTCGTTGTCGTTGGAGTCGCATGGGTGATCCTCTGTACTTCTGCGGCGGCCGCGTATCGGGCAGAGGCGGCCTCCTGCTGGGATCCTGTCGTTGGCTGGCGCTGTAGCCAAACTGCGGGATCGGATGACGAATTCGCGGCGAAGGTCTTCGACGCCCTGACCATAGGGGGCCTGGCCCTCGTTGTCGCTGGGTTTTGCCTCTCCCTCAGCGGCGTTATCTCCAGGGAGCGAGACGACCCGGGAAATGCCGTCTGAATTTGACGGACTGCCTCGAATGAGGATGACCACCGGCGCGTTGATGGAAGGCGTCCGGCTGCGGGAAGTCGAAATTCGTCCGAGGTCGAAATTAAAAAAGGGAAGGGAGGGCTAGCCTTGTCAGAAGGGATGGGATGCACTCTAACGAACTAGCCCAAAATTCCCCCGGGATCGTATTCGTGAAATGCTACTTAACACTTTGTAAAATCCGCAGGACCCGATGGCGCGGACGACCGTCGGCAGCCCCGCGATGACAACCCGCTCCTTGGCGACTTCACTTGGGCCTTTGTCCTGCTATACTTAGTATATTAGACTTCCTGGTCGCGAGTCGGCACCCGGGTCCGTTCGAACGGTTGCCCGTTCAAAGGTACCCGGACTTTTGCAACGTGAGGAGGTCCTCCGTCGACAGCTTCTCCCCCTTCTTGAACCGTTCGAAGATGAGTTCCGCCTCTTTCTTCGCGTCGACTTCTTCGGCGACTTCCTCGGTCACACCGCGGCTCTTCATCCAGATCCCGTGGATGATCTTGTCGTAGTCGTGGACCTGGCGGATGTGCTCGATGTGCTTGCGATGCTCCTCGTCCGCGAGCATCTTCGTCTTGATGAACTCCTCTTGGGCCCGGTCCGCCTCGCGGCGCAGGTTGTCCCCTTGCTCGTACAGCGCCGTCATCTGATCGTGCTCCGCCTGGGCCTTCTCCGCGAGTTCGGAGACGCGCCTGTGAGCGTCCTCCGCGAGGTCTCGCGCGGCTTTCAGTTCCTCTTTCATCTTCCGGACGTCTTCGTTCTCTTCGAGCGACTTCTCCAGTTTCTTGACCTCCGATTGAAGGCGTTGGATGTCGTCGATGAGCGCGCGCTCCTTGTCGACCGTCAGGACGGAGGTCATCTGTCGGAACTCGAGGCGCTTCAGCTCCTGCTGGAGCTTTCCAAGCGGCACGGCGCCGCGGGGGAGCTTCCTCCGCTTCAGATCCGAGAGTTGGTCTTGGAGCTCGTTCACCCGCCGATTGTAGCGGTCGCGTTCCTCCTTCGCGGCCTTGACCTGGGCGTTCAGCTCGTCCCGCTGGATCCGGTGTTGGGTCGCCTCGTCGACGAGCGTCCGGACCTGCGCGTTCAGCGCGTCGCGCTTCTCCACCCATTCCCGCGTCTTGTCGTTCAACTCGTCGCGGCGCCGACGGTGGCGTTCCGCCTCTTGGTTCTCTCGCTCCCGCTTCAGCTGTAGCTCATCCAGCACCGAAACCCTCTCAAGACCGGCTGGTGGGAAGTTGCGAAGAAACCCTCGGCTTATAAAACTTCCCGCGCGTGTTCTCGGAATCCGGAAGGAACGCATCCGATAACGGGGTCGCAAACTCAAATAGCGTCCGACCAATCGTAACCGGGGTTCCGTGATCCGCATCGCGTTCGTCGGGTTCCTCGTCCTCCTCGCGATCATGGTGGAAACGGCGGCCCCGGCGTTCGCGGCCTGGAGTCCGTCGCCCTCGCCGAGCACCACGAGTTTTGGCCTTGGGCTCGCGGCGGACCGGATGGCCGCGGAGCGGAACGAGACGATCACGTATACGATCTGGCTGAACGTCACCGGCGGCGGTCACCTCCAGCTCGTCAGCGTGAACCTCACCGTGGATCCCGACCTCGCCTTGGCGGGCGCCGCGATTACGATCCCGTTCTCCTGCGGGACGATCACGTCAAACGTGACGTTCGCGGAGTGGCAATGCAGCTTCCTGAAGTCCGGCCGTTCCTACGTGTGGTCCGTGCCGGCCGTCGTGGACGCGAACGCGACGCGAGGTCGAACCGTGACGGCGGTCGCGCAGGCGATCGAGCTCGGGGGCGGCCCGGCCACGCCGAGGACGGCTCAATCGAGGGTGTGGATCCTCTTGGGCGTCCTCGAGCTCCAGCTCGTCGCGAGTGACCTACTCTGGCATCCTCCGGCGCCCCCCGTCCTCGGCAGTCGGATTCAGTTCACGGTCAACGTGACGAACATCATCCCGACGACGGTCGATCCGTCGGATGCGCGGAACCTGACGGCGTACAACGTATCGATCGCGATCGGCATCAGTCCCTTCCTCGATGTGGGGAATGGGAGCTGGCGTTCCTTCCCCCGGACCAACCTGACTCCGAGCGAAAACATCAACGTGACCTTCACCGCCATCGTGAACGCCAACGCGACGGTCGGGGATCCCATCTGGGTCAACGCGACCGTCGTCTACGAGGACATCTCGAACCGATCCATCGGCCCGAAGTTCGATCAGCTGGTCTTCACCGTCCAGGCCCCGCCTCCTCTTCGGACCGATCTCACCTCGGTCCTCGCGGTCCTGGCCTTCGCCCTCCTGGCCATCCTGGCGGCCACTCTGATCGCCCCGGTCCTCGGGGAACGGAATCTCGTGATCGACGAGGTGTTCCTCGTGCACCGGAGCGGGATCCTGATCCAGCATCTGAGCCGCGGCCCGGGCTTGCGGAAAGACGACGATCTCGTCGCCTCCATGTTCTTGGCGATCCAGGAGTTCGTGCGCGATTCGTTTCACACGAAGGCCACCCTCGACGAACTGTCGTTCGCCGGCCGGAAGGCCGCGGTCCTCCGCGGCCGGCATCTGGTGCTCGCGGCACTCGTCTCCCGCGGCAGCCCGCGCTATCTCTTCCCTCAGTTGAAGGCCGCGGAGCGCGCCCTGGAGAAAGCCCATGGCCCGGCGCTCGTCGACTGGGACGGTCGTGTCGCGAGCCTGGATCAGGCGGGGCCGGTCCTCGAATCGTTCCTGGCCGGAGGCTTCCGGAGAATGCCCGGGAGGTGGCGATGATGCGCGAGCCTCGCGCGCCGCACGGCCTGAGGATCTCTGCATCCGTGCGTCCAAAGCCGGCCGCGAACCGCCCCGGGCCCCGTCCGGCAACGGCCCGCTCCGTCCGGGGGTGCCCGCGTGGGGATTGAACGCCCGGACACCGCCTCCCTGGTCCGGCAGCGACTCCTGGCGAACGCGGACGACGTCGATGCCCTCTTTGTCCTCGCCGCCCTTCGGGCTCAGGAAGGCTATCTGGAGGAAGGCTTGACGATCCTCGACCGCGTGCTCCGGATCGACCCGCGATACCCGGGCGCCTGGCGGTTCAAGGCGAAACTCCACCGAATGCAAGGAGAGACGGCCGCCGAACAATCCGCGCGGCGGCGGGCCGAGGACACGGAGCGATGACGATGCCCACGGAAATCATGAAGGTGAAGATCTGCATGGCCGGGGAAGGCGCCGTCGGCAAGACCTCCCTCATCCGCCGGTACGTGCTGGACCAGTACGACGACCGCTACATCGCGACGCTCGGCACGAAGATCACGAAGAAGAGCGTGACCGTCGCCAATCCGGGAGGGCCGGACCCGCTCCAGGCCGACGTGATCCTCTGGGATATCATGGGCACGTCGACCGTGCGGGAGCTGCTGAAGGAGGCCTACTACCACGGGGCCCAGGGCATCCTCGCGGTCGCCGACCTGACCCGGCGGGACACGCTCATTGCCCTCGACGAATGGGCGCGCTCGATCCGCTCCGTCGCGGGTGACATCCCGACGTATGGCGTAGTCAACAAGGCGGACCTCCAGAAGGAGCGGGCCCTTCCTCCCGCGGAGATCGAGTCGTTCTTCCGGCAGCGCCGGTGGCCCTGGTCGTACGCGAGCGCCAAGACCGGGGCCGGCGTGCCCGAGACGTTCGTCGGAATCGTGAAACACGTCCTGTCGAGCCGGTCCTGAACTACGCGATCCGCCAGCGACGGTGGGCCTCCGCGCCCTTCGTGAAACAGTAGTGGACCGTGTTGAACTCGTCCCGCATCGCGCCGACGTCCGGGGCGACCCTCTCCGGCGATTCGTGCTTCACCGCGACGCGGGCGAAGAGCTCGGCGACCTCGCCCATCTGAGATTCCCTCATTCCGAGACGCGTGAGCTCTTGGGTGCCGAGCCGGATGCCGCTCGGCTTGACCGGGGACGTGTCCCAGGGGAGGAGGTTCTTGTTCGTGATGATGTTCGCCTTCTCCAGGTCCCCGGCGACCTTCGCGCCGCCGCCGAGGGACGCGACATCGAGGGCGATCGCGTGGCTCTCCGTGAAGCCGTGCTTCTCCGCGAGGACCTTGATCCCCCGCTCGTGGAGTCCGTGGGCGAGGGCCTTCGCGTTCCGGACGATCTGCGCGGCATAGTCGCGGCCGAACTCCAGGAATTCCGCGAGCGTGATCCCGAGGGCCGCCATCGCATGGAGGTGGTGGTTCGACACGACGCCGGGGAAGACGGCCCGTTGCAGGCGCTTGATGAATTTCTCGTCTTCGGAATCGGAGAGGAGGATCCCGTGCTGGGGTCCCGGGAGCGTCTTGTGGGTCGAGCCGGTGAGCACGTCGGCGCCCTCGTGGAGCGGGTCCTGGAACTGTCCGCCCGCGATGAGGCCCATCACATGTGCGCCGTCGTACCAGACGTGGCAGCCGGCTTCTTGGAACGCGTCCTGCAACTCCCGCAGCGGCGTCGGGAACAGGAAGACGCTTTGCCCGAACGCGGCGACCTTCGGCTTCACGAGCCGGAGCAGCTTCGCCGTCCCGTCGACGTCGATGTTCATCCGCTCGACGTCGAAGGGATAGTTCACGTTGTTCACCCCGCGCATCCCCGCGGCCCCGAACTTCGCGGAGCTGATGTGGGCCCCGTGGCTCAGGGCCACGGACGTCATGATGTCCCCCGGTTCGAGGAGGGCAAAGTACACGGCCATGTTCGCGACCGTGCCGCTGATGAGCCGCGGGTCCATGTGCCTCACGCGGAAGAGCTTCTTGGCGAGGGCCACGACCCGGTCCTCGACCTCGTCGACGAAGGCGTTGCCCTGGTAGTACCGCTCGTGCGGGAGGCCTTCCGCGTAGCGGTCGCCGAAGTCCGACACGAGCATTTCCCGCGCCAGCGGACTGAGCACGTTCTCCGACGCGATCATCGGGAGGGATTTCGCGAACCACGCATGGTGGCGGTCCACCTGTTCGTTGATGAAGGCGACGTCCTCGTTCATGCGGACCGGGAGTGAACCGCCGGGCGGATAAATACGTTGACTCGCGCGGCTAGAAGCAGTGGACCTTGCCCTCGACGATGCGCTCCGTCATCTTGTAGATCTTCTCGAGCTCCTCGTCGATCAGGGCCTCCGCGTCTTTCTGGAGCGAGCTGAGGTGTGTGCCCTTCTCCGGGATGATCTGGGCGGTCGCCGCCTGCGGCTCGTCGATCGGGTTCCCGATCTGGGAGACGATGCGGACCCAGACCTCCTTGACCTTGCCCTGGTGCTCGCGGACGAGGCGGTCCGCGATGTCGAACGAGAGGAGGTTGTACAGCTTGCCGACGTGGGTGACGGGATTCTTGCCGGCCGCGGCCTCCATGGACATCGGTCGGTACGGGGTGATGAGGCCGCTGACGCGGTTCCCGCGCCCGACGCTGCCGTCATCCCCGTTCTCCCAGGATAGCCCGGTGACCGTGAGATAGAAAATCCCGGAGTCGTAATTGTCGCCCGTGTTGATGTCCACTTTCACGGTCCGGTCCGTGAACTTCACCGCATTGTCTAGAAGCCGCTCCCGGAGTTCCTCGACCACGCTCTGGTAGTGGTCCTTGTCCGGGACGTACTTGTCCACGAACGCCGCGGCGACCGTGAGTCGCATCGCGTCGTCGTGGCGAACCCCCATGACCTTGATGTCTTGCCCGACTTCCTTCAGGTCCTTCTTCAGCGGCCCGTTGATCAGGTGCTCCGTCTCCAGGACGACCGTCTCGAGTTCGGAGAACGGCGCGAATCCAACGCCGAACGAGGTGTCGTTGGCGAGGTGCTTCTGGGTGTCGTACAGGCCGCGGAGGTCGACGGAACCCTGACCGATCTTGCAGTCCAACGTCACATCGGCGTCGACGTTGAGGTTCGTGCAGTTCGTCGCGAGGTAATCGTGGGCCGCCTGGATCGCGACCGTGCGGTACGGGAGGCGTTCGCCGTTGACCATCGTCGTCGCCCGGCCGACCAGGAGGATGTACGCCGGCTCGAGGAACACGCCGCCGCCGAATTTCGGGGCGCTCTGTCCCCCGACGACCTCGACTTGGTCCGTGTTGTGATGGAGGATGCGACCGAACCGCTGGATGTACATCTTGGAGAGGGCCCGGGAGACGATCTCCGCGAGGCCGTCGGCGACGCTGTCCGGGTGGCCGATGCCCTTGCGCTCGACGATTTCCGAGCTCTGCTGTTCGATCGGCGTGTGGATGAGTTCTTCGACGTAGATATTTCGCGCCACGGAAAGCCCCCGACGGCTGTGCGGCGTGGATGCGGGCGTGCATATATGGCTTTTGTCGCCCGGTCGCGCAACGGCGCGCGGACGCGGAGGAACCCGGGTCCGTCCCGGATTCGGTCCATTGACCAATCATATGCAACGGTCCTGAAAATTCCGACAGGAATATGTACCTCACGCCCATTGCCGTCGTGATGATGCCTGAGTTGGAGGAGGTCCCGCGCTTGCGCAAGGCCCTTGGGCTCACGCAGACCGCGCTCGCGCGTCTCTCGAATGTCAGCCAGTCGACGATCGTGAAGATCGAGAAGAAACAAATGAACCCCTCCTACGACGTCGTCCGGCGGGTCATGACGTCCCTCCAGGCCGAGCTGAAACGGCAGGAGAAGAAGGCGCTCGTCGAGCAGATCCAGACGCGCAAGGTTCAGTACGTCGAGGCAAGGCTTCCGCTCGCGACCGCCGTCGACGAGATGCGCCATTGGAAATTCTCCCAGATGCCCGTCATGCACAACGGCCATCCGGTCGGTTCGATCTCGGACAAGGTAATCAACAACCTCATCCTGTCCGGCAAAGACCCGAAGGACCTCGCGCGGATTCGCGTGGACGAGGTCATGGAGCCGGCGTTCCCTCAGGTCGACGCGAAGGCCCCGGTCGAGCTCGCGGCGAGCCTGCTGCGACACT
>VBLR01000157.1 GCA_005878665.1 Methanobacteriota archaeon
GAGGTCGAGTCGCAGAAGAAGGTCCTCGCGATGGAGTCCGAGAAGGCTCGGACGGAGCTCGAGGCCCAGAAGCGCAGCCTCTCCGAACGGCAAGCCAAGCTCGGGGGCTTGGAACGGGAGCTGACCTCCAAAGAAGCCACCTACCGCGACCGCGAGGCATCGCTCGATGCGCGGGCCGCTTCCCTCGAACGCGAGCGGAAGCAGATGAACGATCTCTACGCGAACCTGCAAGCCGAGGCCGAGAAGATCTCGGAGGCCCGGAAGACGTTCGACGAGCGCCTGGGGGAAGCCGAACGCCGCGAGCGCCTCCTCACGAGCCAGGACCAGGCCATCCGGGACCGGGAGCAGAAGCTGCGGGATCACCTGGCGGGAGTATCTCAGCGCGAACGGGTCGTCGAGGAACGGGAGAAATCGCTCCCTCGGCGCCTGGCCGAACTCGAGGGCCGGGAGGCGGAACTCGCCGAGAAGAGCGCCAAGCTCGCCAAACAGGCGGAAGCGTACGAGACCCACGACGCCGGCCTCGATGACCAACGCGAAGAGCTCGAACGAGCGACGAAGCGCATGCAGAAGCTCGCGAAGGACCTCGCGGCGAAGGATCGCAAGATCTCCGAGGAGGAGCGGGAAGCCCGCGAACGTCAGGTCGACATCCGGCGACGGCAGCGCGATCTGGCGACCCGCGGGAAAGAGCTCGATCAACTGAAGCGCCGTCTGGAGCGAATGGACGAGGAGCTGTCCGCCAACCGCTCGACGATGAAGGCGCAGGCGGTCAAACTGCTCCGGTCCGAGCGAGCCGTCCAGGGGCGCCTCGGCGCGATCGAAGCCGCGGACCGGGATCTGAATAAGAGGGAGGCCGACGCGGAACGGCGGGAGGCCGCGATCGAGAAACGCGAGAAAGCAGCGGCCGCCGCGGAGGAGAAAGTCGCGGAGCGCGCCGACGTGGCCGAGGTCGTCGAAGGGGACGTGCGGTCTCGACGGGCGGCTCTCGAAGAGGAGTACGCCGCCAAGCGGGTCGAAATTGAGCGACGGGAAAGCGAGGTCGCCGCCGCGGAGCGAGCCTTCGCGAAAGAAACGGAGTCGATCGAGTCGCTGAAGGCGACCCTGGAAGAGCAGGAGACGGCGTTCCTCTCCGACCTTCAGGACATCGAATCGCGCAAGGCGGCGCTCGAGAAATCCGAGGCTGCGCGGGCACAGGAAACGAAGAAACTCGAGCAGCGGTCCGAGGCCATCTCGAGCCGCGAGTCGCGTTCCAAGCAGGAGATCCAGCGTCGGGAAGCCGCGATCGAATTACGAGAGCGCGAACTCGAGGAGCAGGAAACCGCCCTCCGAGAACGGGAAGCGGGCCTCCAGCATCGCCTCGAGGAAGTGGAAGACCGCGAATCGGACGCCGAGAAACGGGTGACCCGGGCCGAGGCGGAGGGCAAGCGTCGGCAGGAGGCAATCGCCGCACAGCGCAAAGGGATCGAGGAACGCCTCGCCAAACTCGCGGCCGAACGAGATCGACTCGCCGGCGAGCGCATCGCCACGCAGGCGGCCCAGGCCGCGCTCAAGACCCGGGAAACGAAACTCCGGGACCGCGAGGCTCGCGCCGCGAAAGCCGATTCCGAACTTCAGCGCCGCAAGAAAGATCTCGCCCGAATCAAGGAAGGCTTACGGCGCCTCAGCTGATGAGGTCGGAGCGGATGAACGCGATCGTCACGTTGACCACCGACTTCGAAGCGGGCGAGTACATTGGCGCGATGAAAGGCGCGATCCTCACCGTCGATCCGGACGCCACGGTCGTGGACATCGACCATGCGATCCGGCCTCATGACATCCGCCACGGAGCCTACGTCCTGTACTCCGCGGTTCCGTACTACCCGTTCGCGGCACACGTCGGGGTGGTCGATCCGGGCGTGGGCACGAAGCGCCGCGCGATCGTGTGCGTGTGCGAGGGAGCCTTCCTGGTCGGGCCGGACAACGGACTCCTGATTCCGGCGGCCCGTCGCCTCGGCCTCAAAGAGGTGCGCGAGATCACGAACCGAAAGCTCGGTCGACCCGAGCTCTCCGACACCTTCCACGGCCGGGACCTGTTCGCACCTGTGGCCGCGCATCTGATGTCCGGGACGAAGGTCAAGGACGTAGGGCCGATCATCAAGGATTTCGTCGACCTGGACTTCGGGGAGCCGAAGAAGCGCAAAGGGGGATTCGACGCCGTCGTCATCACGCACGATCGCTTCGGCAATGTCGTCACGAACATCCCGCGGCCCGTCGCCGAGAAGGCATGGTCGTTCGGCGACCGCCTCGCGGTGACCGTCGGCGGCTACGAAATGACTGTGCCCTTCGTGAGGACGTACGGGCTCGTGGCCCCTGGAGACTTCCTCGCGACCGTGTCCTCGAGCGGATTCCTCGAAATCTCGAGGCGGGAAGCGAACGCGGCCGCCCAACTCGAGGCGACACCGGGGATGCCGGTGAGCGTCGCGAAGGCCGAGTCGCGCACGTAGGACCGCGGAAACGTTCGCGGGACGATGCCATCGGCGTTCGGTCCAGCAAAGACATATCTAGGGACCGGACCTTCGGCGGCCGAAAATGGATGCGCGGAAAATCCTGCTCGTGATTTTCGACGGCCTCGGCGATCGACCGCTCACGGAACTCGGGCACAAGACGCCCCTCGAGGCGACCCCGAAGCCGAATCTCGATTGGTTCGCGTCGAACGGCGTGAATGGACTCGTGGATCCGATCGCGCCCGGCGTCGCCGCGGGAAGCGACACGAGCCACCTCGCGCTCTTTGGATACGATCCGCGGGAGGTCTACACGGGCCGCGGTCCGTTTGAGGCCGCGGGCGTCGGCATCGAGCTGAAGCCGGGAGACATCGCATTCCGCGGGAACTTCGCCTCGGTCGACGAGGACATGAAACTCACGGATCGCCGCGCCGGACGGATCCGGGAGGGGACGGAGGAACTCGCGCAGGCCCTCGACGAACTCAAGCTAGGGCGGATCAAAGCGACCGTGCGAGCCGGGACGGAGCACCGCGTCGCGGTCGTGTTGCGGGGCCGCGGGCTCTCCCCCAAGGTCACGGACACGGATCCGCATGAGATTGGCGAGACGATCCATGAATCAGAACCCCTCGAGTCCGCGGCGAAGGTCACCGCGAAGGCCGTCAACGCGTTCACGAAGCAGTCGTACAAGATCCTCAAGTCCCACCCGGTGAATCGCGCCCGCGCCGCGAAAGGCGAACCGCCGGCGAACGCGGTCGTGCTGCGCGGGGCGGGCGTCTTTCCGGAGCTCGTCCCGATCACCGAGCGTTTCCATCTGACGGCCGCGGGGATCGCGGGCGTCGCATTGATCCGCGGGATGTTCCGGACGATCGGCATGGACGTCATCGAGGTGCCAGGGGCGACCGGTGGCCTGGACACGGACATGATCGCGAAGGCGGACGCCGCGCTCGAGGCCTTACGGACGCACGATCTCGTCGTCCTCCACGTGAAGGCGCCGGACTTGTGCGGCCACGACGGGAACGCGTCGGAGAAGATCCGCGTGATCGAGCGGATGGACGCGATGATGGGCCACCTCAAGGCGATGCTCTCGTCCGAAGTGGTCGTGGCCCTCACCGCGGACCATTCGACCCCGGTTGCGTTGAAGGACCATTCTGGCGACCCGGTGCCGCTCACGATTTTCGGCGAAGGCGTCCGCGTGGACGACGTCTTGAATTTCGACGAGCGGAGCATGGCGCACGGCGCCCTCGGTCGACTCCGCGGGACGGACGTGATGACTGTCCTCTTGAATCACTCGAACCGCATGGAGAAGTACGGGGCGTGACCGACCCGTCAAAGCCTAAATACAAGGAGGAACTTGCGGCCGCGCTCACGGGAGAGGATCGGACGTAATGGCTCAACTGGACCTGAGCATCATCATCCCGATCGCGATCCTGGCAGGCCTCGGTTTTGCCGGAATCTTGACGCGGGGCATCCTCCGACAGGATGCGGGCTCGGAGCGGATGCGGGAGATCGCCGCTGCGATTCAGCAAGGGGCCCAAGCGTTCTTGCGGCGCCAGTACAAGGCGATCGGAATCATCGCCGCCCTCCTTGCGGTAGTCTTCGCCGCCGCGATTTTTGGGCAGAGCGCGGTGAGCGGGAAGTCGGACGCCGTGGCGCTTGGTTTGAAAACGGCGGGCGCCTTCGCACTCGGTGCCACATTCTCGGCGCTGTCCGGTTTCATCGGGATGCAAGTGGCGATTCGGACGAACGTTCGCTCGGCGGCGGGTTCCACGCGGTCCTTCAACGACGCACTCGTGATCGCGCTCCGAGGCGGCGCCGTCTCGGGCCTTTCGATTGTCGCACTCTCGCTGGCCGGCGTTTCGATCCTCTATTACGGCTATGGGTACGGAGTCCCTCCGGCCGAGGACGATCAACGCAATCTCATCCTGTCCATCGTTGGGTTCGGCTTCGGCGCGAGCCTCGTGGCCTTGTTCGCCCAACTCGGTGGCGGCATTTACACGAAAGCCGCGGACGTGGGTGCGGATTTGGTCGGCAAGGTCGAAGCGGGGATCCCGGAGGATGATCCGCGGAACCCGGCAGTCATCGCGGACCTCGTCGGGGATAATGTCGGAGACTGTGCTGGACGCGGCGCCGATCTCTTCGAGTCCACGGCCGCAGAGAACATCGGTGCGATGGTCCTCGGCGTCGTCTTGTTTCCGTGGTTTGGCGTCCTCGGCGTCCTTTTCCCACTCGTCGCCCGGAGTTTCGGCGTCTTGGCGTCGATTGTCGGGGTATATGTTGTGCGCGCGAGGGAGGACGAGGCGCCGATGGGCGCGTTGAACCGCGGGTACTTGGTGACAACGTTGCTCGCGGCGGTCCTATTTGGATTCGCCGCCTGGGCGATGCTCGAACCCGCCGGGGCGGACGTGGACCCGTCCGTCCCCGGGGTCCAGCTGGCTTCCTCGGAGACGTGGCTCTTCTACTGGCTCTGCGGCATCGCAGGAATGGTGACGGCCTTCTTGTACGTCTGGATCACCCAATACTACACCGAAGCTCGGTACCGGCCCGTGAAGGAAATCGCCCGCGCCTCCGAGACGGGCCCTGCGACGAACATCATCTCCGGTTTCTCCGTCGGCCTGGAGGCCACCTGGCTCCCGGTCCTCGTCGTCGTCTCGGCTCTCCTGATCTCGTATTGGCTTGGGCAGTCGACCGGCATCCCGCGTGGCGGTCTCTACGGGACCGCAATCGCCACGATGGGGATGCTCTCCACCGCGGCGTACATCCTGGCGATGGACACGTTCGGGCCGATCGTCGACAACGGAGCAGGGATCATCGAGATGTCCGGGATGTCCGAGGGGGCCCGCCGAAACATGGACAAGCTCGACGCGGCCGGCAACACGACGAAGGCCCTCACGAAAGGGTACGCGGTTGGGAGCGCGGCTCTCGCGGCGTTTCTACTGTTCAACGCCTTTCTCGAGGAGGCACACGTAACGAGCGTGGACCTCGCGCACCCGGAGACATTCGTGGGCGGCTTCATCGGCGCGGCACTCGTCTTCCTCTTCACCGCCTACGCGATCCGAGCAGTCGGTCGCGCGGCATGGGCGATCATCAAGGACGTGCGGGACCAATTCCACGAGGACCCAGGCATCATGGCGGGAACCTCGAAGCCGGACTATGCGCGGTCGGTCGACATCGTGACCCGGAGCGCTCTGAAGGAAATGATCGTTCCCGGTCTCCTGGCGGTCGCGACACCGGTGGCCGTCGGCCTGTTCTTCCGGTTCGTGCGTGTCACGCCCGGCCTTCTGGCGGGCGAGCCACTCGGCGGCACGCTCATGGTAGGGACGATAGCGGGTGTCCTAATGGCCCTCGTCCTGAACACGGGTGGCGGCGCTTGGGACAACGCAAAAAAATTCATCGAGGCCGGCAATCTGGGCGGCAAAGGGAGCCCGACGCACAAGGCCGCCGTCGTCGGAGACACAGTCGGCGATCCATTCAAGGACACAGCAGGGCCGTCGCTTCACATCCTCGTAAAACTGCTTTCTACGATTACTCTGGTCATCGCGCCGCTTCTGATTTGAAGATTGGCGACTCAGGCCGCGGATGGATTTCCGCAGCACGTTGCCTGCGCATAGCGTTATATGCTCCGTAACCTTCCCGAGAACGCGGAGGAGAGCGGGTGGCCGCCACCGAGGAGCCGAGCGGTGTGCCCCCGGGGATGGAGCCCCTGGGTGGGAAGAGGAATCCGCGAACGGTCCGGATCGTGGTCGCGGTAGTGGCGATCGTTGTCATCCTGGCCGGGATTGCCTCTTACATCATCTTGACGCGGCCGACGGGGGCCGCGTGCACCCTCACATCGAAGGACCCGCTCATCTTTGATCAGCCGGAGACCCCCGACACGTTGGACCCCCATGTTACGTTCTCCACGCCCGGGTGGGGTATCGTCCAGCAAATCTACCAGAGCCTGGTGAACTACAACGCGTCGAAGTACACGGAATTCGTCCCGGTCCTCGCGAAGAGCTGGACCGTCTCACCGAGCGGATTCAACTACACGTTCGCCCTGCGGCAAGATGTGCACTTCTCGAACGGCCACCAGTTCAACGCCTATGTGATGTGGTTCAGCCTGTATCGCGGAATCGTCATGAACCAAGCGGGGAGTTTCATCTTGCAAGAGAATTTCTGGTACCCCGGGCTCACCTACTACGCAACCGCGAGTCAAAACCGGAGAGCCGCTACCCAGATGGCGGGCCACCTCAACTCGTTCGACTTCCAGAATCCGATCGCCCCCGATCTTGCCGTGATGCAGGCCGCGGACCAATCCTTCCGAGTCATCGATCGGTTCACCATCGAGCTGAACATGGGTTATGGCTACCTCGGAACCGTCGCATACTCCTTCTTGCTCGCGGCGATTGCGGGTCCCATCGCGAGCGCCGTGGACCCCGCGGTCGTCCAGGCGAACGGCGGCGTCACCGTGGGCGGGACGAACGCCTTCATGGCCACGAACATGGTCGGGACGGGACCCTACGTCGTGAAGACATTCAACTCGGCGACAGGCTACCTCATTCAGCCGGATCCGAACTACTGGGCCAAGAACGCCTCCGCTGCGGAGCCCTGGAACAACATCATCCAGCCCGCGAAAGCGTCCATCCAGATTAACTTCCTATCGTCGGCCATCACCGCGATCGCCGACATCAAGTCTGGTGCCGTCGCGGGCCTTTCGTTCGCGTACGTCGGGCCATCGCAGATCGACTCGTTGACCGCTGCTTCGTGCGTCGACGCGAGGCTGCTGGACATCGTCTACGGATCGACGGCGGGCGGTTGGTGGATTTACATGAATCAGAAGACTGACCCGTTCACCGACATCCACGTCCGGGCCGCAGTCGTCCACGCAATCAACTACGACGAAATCATCAGCCGAGCGTTCAGCGGGAAAGCCCAGCGGTGGGTCGGGCCTGTGCCGCCGGGCTATCCGTACTACAACTCGGGAAATCTCCAGCCGTACTCGTACGATTTGAACTTGGCGATGCAGGAAATGAACCAGTCGCGCTGGAAGCTGCCAGGCGGCTATCCGAACACGATCAATTACATGTACATCAAGTTGGGCGACTGGGAGCAAGTCGCGCTCCTCCTGCAGTCCGATCTCGCGAAGATTGGAATTCGGATCAACCCCGTGGGCATCAACAATATCGACGACCTCTACACCGAGCAGGGCCGGGACAACGCGGGGAACTGCATCTCCCAGACGACCTTCAGTGGCGGGCCGTTCCCAATTGGTCAGGAGTTCTACACGTCAGACTACATCTCTCCGGACGATTGGACGCAGAACAACGCGATCAGCTACGGCAGCGCGAACGACTGCATGGCCGGGTACGTCAACGACACGATGGATGGCTTGGTGATCGCCGCAGCGGGGGACACGAATCCGACGAACCTCACCCAGTACTACACCCAGATCACCCAGCTGATGTACGACAACTACACGGTCGCCTGGCTCGTGGTGCCGCAGCAGTACCAGGTCATCTCTTCGGCCGTCCACGGATACGTCACGAACCCAATGGGGGCTGCCCTGCCGTTCGTCGTCGTCCAGAACACGATGCGGGCGGATTGAACCCCGTCCTCTGGGTTTGAGGCCCCGGCAAGATCATGGTGCGATCCGGTCAGGCCCTACATAGCCCGTGCCGCTGAACCGGATCCAGACGCCGGTTCAGCCGCGAGCAGGTCGGCAGGCCGCACATCCACGAGTTCCTCCGCCCTGTGGCACGCAACCCAACGCCTCTCCATCCCCTCCGGAATCCGGAGGAGCGGTTCCTCGGTGCGGCATCGATCGATCACGAATGGGCATCGCGCCGCGAACGAACAGCCCGGCGGCGGGTGCACGAGGCTCGGGATCTCCCCCGTGACGCGATACCGCGTCTTGCGGCGACCCGGTTCCGGGGCGGGCACGGCCGCGAGGAGCGCCTTCGTGTACGGATGCAACGGCCGCTCGAGGACATCACGCACCCCGCCGAGTTCCGCGATCTTCCCGAGGTACATCACCGCGACGCGGTCGGCGACGTACCGCACCGCGGCCACGTTGTGTGTGATCAGTAGATACGAAAGTCCGAGCTCGCGCTGCAACGCGACGAGGCGATTCAGGATCTGGGCCTGCACCGCGACGTCCAGCGCGCTCGTCGGTTCGTCCAAGATCACGAGTTCCGGCCTGACGCTCAGGGCGCGTGCGAGCGAGAGGCGCTGCCGGCCGCCTCCTGAGAATTCGTGCGGATATTGGTCCACGGACCCCGCGGGGAGCCCGACCGTGGGCAAGAGCGCGGCGACGCGGTCCCGCACCTCGGAACGGCGGAGGCGTTCCAGTGCCTGAAGCGGCTCTCCGACGATCTGCCATGCGCGCAGACGCGGGTCGAGGGAACCAACCGGGTCCTGGAAGACGATCTGGACCCGCCGCCGGATACCCCGGAGTGCGGAGCCTTCGAGGTGGCTGATGTCTCGACCACCGAATTCTACGGTCCCCGACGTCGGCTCGTGGAGGCGGGCGAAGAGCCAACCGAGGGTCGTCTTGCCGGAGCCCGACTCGCCGATCAAGCCCACGGTCTCGCCTGGCCCGACCGCGAGGGACACGCGTTCGACCGCGTGGATCACGTCCTTCGACTTCCGCTGGACCATCGCGAGGAGGGGCTGGGTCAGCGGGAAGTGCTTCGTCACGTCGCGCACTTCGGCGAGTGCCTCGGTCATGGAAGGCCCGCCACTTCCTCGCTGAAGTAGCATGCGGCTACGTGGCCCACCGCGGTTCCCTTCTGGACCTCGAGGACGGGTCCCGGATCGTCCGAACACACGGGCTTCGCGAGGGGGCACCTCGGGTGGAACGGACAGCCCGAGGGAAGCCGCGAGAGGTTCGGCACCGACCCGGAGAGGGAAGGCAATGGTCCGTCGGCTTTGTATTGATTCGGCGCGGAGCGGAGGAGCGCCTTCGTGTACGGATGACGCGGGTGCTCGTAGACGTCATTGACCGGCCCGTACTCGACGAGGTGCCCGGCGTACATTACGCCAACATCGTCCGCCATCTCCGCGATCACGCCCAGGTCGTGGCTGATGAAGAGGATCGACGTCCGGATCTCTTCGATGAGCTCTTTCATGAGGGTGAGGACTTGCGCCTGGATCGTGATGTCGAGGGCGCTCGTGGGCTCGTCCGCGATTAGGAGGGACGGCTTCTCGCTCAGGGCCATCGCGATCATGATGCGTTGTCGCATGCCGCCGGAGAGTTCGTGTGGATAGAGATCCAGGATCGTCTCCGGATCGTTGATGCGTACGAGCCGCAGGTAGTCAAGTGCGTCCTCGCGGAAATCCTCTCGATGCAGGACACGTGAGAACCCTTTCCTCGCCTCGGGGCCCGAAGGGAGGAGCGGACGTGCGAGGACATCGGCGGGTTTCGGGCCCTCCCGCTTCGAATAGTCGAATCCTTCGGTTCCCGGAACGACGCCGGGTGCCTGGCCTGTCTCCCTCCTCTTCCGGATGCGCACGGCCTCCGAGAGCTGATCGAAAACTCGGAACGCGGGGTTCAGGGAGTTGATCGGCTCCTGGAAGACCATGCTGATGCCGGTGCCGCGGACGAGCGGAAGCTTCCACTTCGGCAAGGTTAGGAGGTCCATCCCCCGGAACCGAACTTCTCCCGAGCGGATTCGGGCCGGGGGCTCGCGGAGGAGGCGCGGGATTGCGTGTGCGAGCGTGCTCTTTCCGCAGCCCGTCTCGCCGACGATCCCCACGACGTGGCCCGCGGGGAGCTCGAGCGAGACGTCCGACAGGGCGTGGAACGTCCCCGCGCCGACCTCGTAGTCCACGCTGAGGCCTTTCACCTCGAGGAGAGGCTCCGCCACGAAGTCACCCCGACGCCCCCGCCGCCGTTACGGTTGCGGCGGGACCACTCGTCGCGGTCTCGGCCTGCGAGAGCGCCCGGCGGCTCCGTGGGTCCAATATGTCCCGCAGCCCATCCCCAAGGAGGCTGAACGCGAGTACCGTGACGAAAATGGCGAGTCCCGGGAACACGACCACCCAGGGGAAGATGAGCAAGTAGTCCGAGTACGCCTGGATCATGTTCCCCCACTCCGGGACATTGGGCGGGACGCCAATCCCGATGAACGAGATCGTCGAGAAGACGACGAGGACCGTGCCGACGTCCATCGTGAAATACACGACCAAGGGCTCCGCGATGTTCCGGAGGACGTGACGGAACAGGATGCGCCACTCGGCGACGCCTGCGGCTCGCGCGGCCGTCACATACGGCTGGTGTTTCACAGCGAGGACTTCCCCTCGAGTCAGTCGGACGTAGTAGGGCCACCACGTGAGCAGGATCGCGATGATCGAGGGAATCGTCCCACGGCCCAGTGAAGCGGCGATCGCAAGCGCGAGTACCAACGACGGGAACGCTAGGAAGACGTCGGTAACGCGCATGATCGCAAGGGATACGGCGGCCCCAAGCGTGCCCGGCCGGTCCCAGAACCCCGCGATGAGGCCGAGTGCCCCTCCCGTGAGGAGGGCGAACCCGGCGATGAGGAACCCGATTGCCAGGTCGAGAGGCAGCGCGGTCAGAACCCGTGAGAGGACGTCTCTCCCCGCGCGATCGGTCCCGAAGAAATGCTCGAGTGAAGGGGGCTGGGCGCAGAACGATTGGTTGCCCACGGTTGGACATGGTAGGAGAGCATTCGGATCGTACGGAGTCAAAGAAATCGGATACCCAAATGCCGCGCTGGTCGGCGGTACGATCACCAGCGCGACCGCGGTGAGGGTGATGAGGACCACGAGCGCGAAGCCGACCAGCGTCAATGGATTGGCCCGCAGCACTTTGTAGAGGCCGCGGGTGCCACTACGCAACTGGCCGATCCACGCGCGGACTCGCGATAGCTGCCGATTTAAGTCAGCCCCGCTCCCGGTCGACTCAGATCTGGCCGTCATCGCCATTCCACCCGGGGGTCCAAGAGCCCGTACAGGATATCCGCGATGAGATTGGCAACGACGACGCCGACTGCGAAGAAAATCACGACGCCGATCGTCCCATTGAAGTTGTACTTTACAATCGACTCGAACGCGTAGCGGCCAACCCCGGGCCACTGAAAAATCTCTTCAATCACGACGCTCGTGGAGAGGAGAGATCCCGCCGTAATCCCGAGGACGGTCACCGTCGAAATGAGCGAGTTGCGCAGCGCGTGCTTGTACAGGACCCAGAAGTCCGAGAGCCCTTTGATGCGGGCTGTCTTCACGTAGTCCATGGGCAGGACTTCGAGCATCGAGCCGCGCGTCATCCGCGTGGCGATGCCGAGGTTGATGAAGGCGAGTGCAGTCGCGGGCAAGATGAGATGCGCGATCGCGTCGACGACCGCGGGAAGGTTGAGGTTGACGAGTGCGTCGAGCACGGACATGTGGAAGGGCTCCGGGAAGGTCGGGATCGAGCCGAAGTTCCCGGAGTGCGGGAGCCCAACCAACGGCCCAATCGCGATCGAGAGGACCACCCCGCCCAAATATGTCGGCGTGGCCCAGCCGCTCAGGTAGAACGTGCGCACGAGATGGTCTGACCAGCGGCCGCTGTTGTTCGCCGCGATGACGCCGAGAGGGATCCCGACGACGACCATCAGGAAGAGGGCCGCAACGACGAGCTCCAGGGTTTGGGGGAACGCCGCGAGGATCGTCGGGAGGACAGGGACCCCGCGAGGACTCGTCGACCAGTCGCCTGACAACAGCTTTCCAAGGTACAAGACGTATTGATCGAGCAGCGGCTTGTCCAAATCGTTCTTGTCGATGCATTGCTGGATTGTCGCCTGGGTCGCCCTTGGACCGGACCAGACGTAGCAGGGATTCGGGATGGCGACGTGCGTGAAGAAGAACGTGATCGTTACGACGCCGAACAGCACCGCGACAAGTTGGATGAGTCTCTTGCTGACGAAAATGACGAGGTCGCCCTTACTCCTGCCCACGTCACGTCAACTCCCGGGCCCGTCCTGCACCTCGGCGACCAAGCGCGGCCACCGTCGGATTCAATGGACTCGATAAGTGCGCAAATGAGATAAAGTTACAGGGGCGCCGCGGCTGGACCCGTACGCGATGAGGCGCGGTCCGCCTACGATTTGCACACGATTCTCGGTCCGACGTAAAGCCCTAAATAGGGGGAACTGGTACAGCCGCTAGTCGATTTTCATGTACCAGCGGGTCCAGCGGGAAGACGTCGTCCGGATCCCGCCGGAGCGACTCGGCGAAGACATCGACGCGGTCGCTCGGGAGCTCACCCGCACCACGTTGGAAGGCAAGATCGGGGCGGACAAGACCCTCACGCTGATCGCGAGCAACATCGAGCGCGTCGGCGAGGGCCGGATCGTCCACGGGGACGGGGCGGTCTACCAGCGGGTGCGGTACGACGCCCTCGTGTTCGCGCCGGCATTGCAAGAGATCGTCGAGGGCACGGTCGTGGAAATCCTTAAGTTCGGCGCCTTCGTGAGATTCGGTCCTCTGGACGGCCTCTTGCACATCTCGCAGGTCATGGACGATCGGGTCGACGTCGACGAAGAGGGCCAGCGGCTGATCGGCAAAGACACGAAGCGCGACCTCCGGATCGGCGACAAGGTCCGCACGCGGATCGTCGCGGTGTCCCTGAACGAGCGGGCGCCGCGGGAGTCGAAGATCGGCCTGACGATGCGTCAACCGGCGCTCGGCAAGCTCGACTGGATCGAGGAGGACCGCGCGAGGGCGGAAGGCCGCGTGAGGAAGAGGAAAGGCTGATCATGGTCGTGAAGATCCCGAAGGCGTGCAAGAACTGCGGTCACGTGACCGACGAGGACAAGTGTCCCCTGTGCGGGGGCGAGACCTCGAAAGATTGGCAAGGGTACGTCATCATCGTGGACCACCAGCGGTCCGAGATCGCGAAGAAGATGGGCATCCATGTCAACGGGAAGTTCGCCCTCCGCGTTCGCTGAGTTCGCCGACGTGACGTTGCGGCTCCCGGATTCCCTGCGCGAGTATCTCCGATGGCCGATGGGCGCGCTGGTCCAAGGGCCGAGCATCTTGCCGACCATCGGGAGGGCGAACCCGGTCGTGACGGTCGGGGATTTCTGCACGCTGGACCTCGTCGCCCGCGGCCGCACGCCGGACATCTGCCTCGTCGACTTCAAGACGAAACGTCAAGAGGATCCCGAACTGCGAGAGGCGCTCCAACGGATCGGGTCGAAGGTCTTCCGACTCACGAATCCGCCGGCGACGATCACGCCGGAC
>VBLR01000114.1 GCA_005878665.1 Methanobacteriota archaeon
TGGACGCGTTGTCCCGCGGCGACCTGCCGCTCGACCGCGCCCTCGCCGTGTTCGAGGAAGGACTCGGCCTGTATCGCCGCTGCCACGCGATCCTCGCGGACTCCGAGCAGCGCGTGACGAAGCTGATCGCCGCGGCCGAGGGACTCATCGAAGAACCGTTCCCCGTCGAGTGACCCCGCTCGGGCTGCGGTTTCCGATGCCCGCCGAGCATGGCCTCTCATAGGTCTCCCGTGATTTCACTGGGCATCTCTTCCTCGTCAACGACCCGCCATGGCTTCTTGTACCCGACGCCGCCGCGGGCTCGGCTCCGGCTCTCTCCGATTGACTTGTAGTCTTCTTGAATCGTGATCGCCTGCTCCGGCATGTTCGCGATCGAAATATCGGAGAGGTCTTCGCACATCCGGGCCAGCTTCTCCTCCGTGTACCCGAACGGCGCCAGGAGCGTCTGTCCCGACCGGCACAAGAGGCGGATGTACTCCCACGCGTCCGGTTCCTCGTCTCCCTGGAGGAACTCCGCGACGCGCACCTTGCGCTCGGAATCGCGGGCGCGGGCGTCCAAAAGGACATATCGCACGGATTCGCCTGGTTCGACCGCGAAGCCGCGCTTCTCCATCTGCTTCAGGGCCGCCGCGGTTGCCGTCAAGACGACGTACTCCGGGAGGGCCCGCGAGACGCTCTTCGTCAGGATGAACTGGTGTACGGGGATCGCGCGGTCGAGGACGCACTTCGCGGTCCACCGCAGGATGTCGACGGCCTTCGGGATGCGCTCGCGGAACTCTGCGGCGGTCGACGCGAGGCTGAGCTCTCCGAGCATCGCCTCTTGGCAGATGTTGATGAACTCCGGGGTGTCGTGCTTTCGGAGCTCGATTCCGCGGAGCTTGAACTCATCATCCTGGAAGAGTCCGTAATAGCGGTTCAGCGCGCCGACTCCGGTCGTCTTGCATGGGAGGAAGACGATCCATTTATAGCGGCCTTCGAGTTCGATTGGGAGGCCGATGGAGCCCGCGATGTGCTCGCGGACCTTCTCGATCGGATCTGCGTTCGCGGTGGGCCGCAACCAGACGGAATCGACGATGCCATGGACAACCTCGTAGCCATGAGATTCCGCGATTTCCATCGTGCGAACAAGGATGTTCCTCGCGAATGCGTTGATTGCTTCATGACATTCGATGCGGCCGAAGCGGGCGTTCTTGTATCCTTGGTAGCCGAAACTGTTTCCAACAAAGAGGTTGCCCTGAGTGATGAATCCGTTGAGCTCCTCCGCCATTTCGAAGCAATAGACGAACTCGGTTTGCGGAGTGACCTCATCAATCTCCCGAACACGGAGGAAGGTCAGTTCGGATTGGACGAGGCTTTCCAACTGCTGAATAGTTCTTCGGTCGAACTCGGAAATCTGCCGCTGTTTCTCTCGAATACGCTGGATTCGCTGAAGAATGTCCTCTGCAGATGCGAAGTGATTGGGACCCTTCGGCAGACTGTGCGTCACATTGTGTTTTTCGCAAAGGGCAAGGAGACCACTTTCGAGGACAGGTATCTTTCCCGCGCGATTCAGATCTCTTGTAGCATATCGTTTTGTTCTTTTCTGATGACCGATTTTCATCCAAAATTGCTCTGGCAATTCCCGTAGTCGGAAACCCACACTGTACAGTACGTGGGAGCTCTGTCGCGAGAGTCTTGTCACATACCTCAAACCCAAACCCGCAAGGAGGAGACCGATCGAGTCTGCGAATCCGCGATGAGCCGTGTGAATCAACGCCCAATCCCGGGAGGGAGTGATGCTCCCATCACTCGCGAGCAATCCTTCGACAAAACCAAACTGAATATCCACCCCACCGTTCAGGACGATTGATGGAACGACGAGTTTTCCGGAGTCAGACGAGCCGCCCATGCCGAAGACTGATTCCAGAATTCTCCTGAGTGCTCCACTGTTGAACTGGAGGACCCACATCCGCGCGTGCGTTTCCTTCCGCACGCTTCCAAGTTGCCGGAACTTCCTATCTGCACAATTCATCAACTTCCCTAGAATCTCCGACTCAGTCATTCCGACCGCGAAACGAACCATGTTCGCTCTGCCATTGCCATCGCCGGCATAGAATCCGAGGAAGAATCCCAAATCCCTGTCCACCTCAACTCGGCATGGGAGGAAATTGATTTTGCCGCCGTTGAGTCTCGTCCGTCCGATTTCCAACTCGTCCGCGAGTTCATCGGATAATTGCAGCAACGGGAGAAAGGCGAGTGGCAGCATGCCTCGCTCCCGCCACAGCCAAATTGTGCGATATGTGAAACCACGAGTGAGGCCGGCTTTCAAGATCGATTTGTAATGAAGGGAGATCACCTTCCGCAAGGCTTCTCCTCGAATTCTCCAAGTAAAAAGCTCATTACCGGTCAGTTTCTGATTCAGTTCGATTGCCAAGTTCACACTGCGAATTCGCTGGGGACTCTTTGGCAGATTTGTGGCGGTTGGGAGATAGTCCCCAACGTGCAGTTCGTCCGCTCGCCTGGTGTCAAAGCCGCCTTCTTTGTTAAGAACAAAGAAACGATGGTTCGGAGTGACGAAGATTTCTCGCCCCTTTTTAAGTCCAATTCGCAGCATCGTCGCTGGGCTTCGGACCTTTAGGACCTTTGATACTTTCTTCTCCATCAGGCGTAGATTCGAATCGAAACCAAAGAGCCGCAGTTCGGCCGGAGCATCTGCCATGCCGCCATCCAGCAGGAGAGGATCGATGATTTCGGAAATCGGTTTCTGAGATCGTTCATCGTCCATTTTGTAGGGAATTACTGTTCGACCATCGAGGCAGGTTACCAACGTCCACTTGAGAATCGTGTCCCGCCCCGTGTACACGTCTTGGAGCGGACCCGGTTCCTTCTTCATCTTCTTGTAATACCGCCGCCGTTCGATCAGCGGCTTCAGCACGCGACCGACGATTCCGACTCGTCGCGTGCACAGATGGTATCGCAACTCGGGAACGGGCAGGCCATCGGTCGTGCAACAGGAACAGTCGAGCGTCTCCGCGGAGATGTTGTACTTCACCATGATGCTCGGATACAGGGAGGAAAAGTCGAGTTCGTAGAGGCCCTCGTGCACCCCGACTTCCGGTTCGAACGTGAAGCCGCCGCGGTCGCCGCGCAAGAGATTCTCCGCGTCCTTGAAATCCTCGGGTCGATTCTTCTTCCACACCACGAGACAGCCGTCGTGGTACGCCTGATTCACCTGCATCGCCGAGAACGCCGTGCCCGGCGTGAGCCGCGCTTGTTCCTGCGGCGTCAACGTCGAGAGGCGCGACAGTTCGGCAAGGCCCGCGAAATCGCTCTCGCGGAACGCGAAGTGACCGCGATCCAGGTGCAGTCGGCCGCGCAGGATGTACTGGCCCGGTTTGTAGACGATCTTCCCGTACGTGAAGTACGACTTTGCCTTCACTCCCGCGAACTTGTCGGGGTCCCGGCCCAGTTGCAGATTCACGCCGAGGTCGGACGCCTTCCCGGCGAGGTACGGCATCAGGAACGCGTCGCCGCCGTCCGTCATGAGGACGTCCGGGTCCTTCGACCGCACGACCGCGTCGATTCCCTTCAGGATGGACTCCTCGTCTCCGTCGATTTCGATGTCGTCGACGCGGGCCCCGAGGAGCCGGTCCTGTATCCGCGGGATGCCCGCCGGGTTGTCGACGTGGAGGTCGAGGAGGGATTTCCGCAACGCCGGCAAGGGATAGTCGAGGGCGAAATGCTCCTCCTCCGCCCGCCACACGCCGTTCGCGTAGTGCGTGAGCCCCATCGGGAAGATGTTGTGCTCGATCGCGTATCGCTGGCTGAAGCGCAGATCCACGTTGAACAGCCGATGATCGACATACCCGCCGTTCGAGTCGAGGATGTGCGCGAGGCCGCGGAGATCGCGGTAATGCCGCGGCACGATCTCCAGGACCGGTTTCGGCACGTCATCCTCGAGGGCGATGCGCTTCGAGACCTCTCGCACCTCCCGCACGCCGTCCAGGATCTCGATTCGTCGACGGATCGCGGGGAGTTCGGACGGCGGGGCGTGCAGGAAGAACGTCGGCACGACCCGCGGGTCCTCGATCCGATGCACGCCTTGCGGGTTCCACAACCATAGGACCATCGAGTCGCGGTCGTAGTCGCCGTAGGCGTCGATGATCCAGCCGTGCGTGAGCGAGCTCCCCCGCCATCACGAGGCCCGGGCGCCCTCTTGAGGCGACGCGGGAGGGAGGTCGGTGAAAGTGCGCGCGAGGAGGACCTCATGGGGAGCCAAGAGCATCCGCATCTGCACGGAGAGCCCGCGCCAGCGATACCACCGCCAGAGGACTCGGCGGGCGACCCGCTCGAATCCGAGGGACTCGAACAGGCGCATCGACGGATCGTTGTCCCTGGGTACGGCGGCAAACACCCGGTCGGCCCCGCGAGATCGGAAGAGCCGGAGCGATTCCTGGACGAGCGCCCTTCCGGAGCCCATCCCGCGCGCCTGTGGATCGACCGCGACGAAGTACACGTACCCGATGGACGGCGTCCCGCGGAAGAGAATCCCCTCGAGGAAGCCCACGATTGAGGATTCACCCTCGGCCACCAGGAAGGGCCAGGCGTGGCGCAGCCCGCGGACTGCGAAGTACGCGTAGACGCGGTCGAACGAGGCCCGGGCGATCCTCACGATGGCCGGGCGGTCGGGGGCGGTCGCGTCACGAATCTGCACGGGGCCCGGAATCGCCCGCGGCCGAAGAACGTTCCCGTTTCAGCGCCTCGATGTCCCGTTCCATCTCCAGGAGGATCGAGAGGAGCGCCAAGATGCTCGGGTCGATGTGGGCGCAGTAACTCGCGGCGCTCGAGTGCGCCCTCGACTGGTACAGTAGACGGTCGAACACCTCGCGGTCCTTCTCCCGCAACGCGCGTCGATAGTCCATCCAGTCGTTCAAGATCGACTCGAGGTGCAGTCGATATGTCGGAATCGTGCGGCCCATTCCCTTTCGGATTGTAGCCCCTGCATAAGATGGGAAGCGGGGGAGGGGTCGGTGAAAGTGCATGTAGACGCCGGGCCATCCGCCCCGCCGTTGAATCCCGAGGAGGCTTCCCGGCTCCTGATTCAGGAGTACAGCCGCATGGCCCGCGAGTACGACGCGCACGTGACACCATATCATGCACCAATCGCCCGACGTCTGCTCGAGCTGGCGCGTATCGAAGAGGGCGAACGAATCCTCGATATCGGTTGCGGCACCGGGATCGTTGCGTTCGAAGCCGCCGCGGCGGTCGGAGAAGGGGGCTCTGTCGTCGGGATCGATCTCGCGGAACGCGCCGTGCGGCTTGCCGCGGACAAGGCCGCCGCCGCGGGACTTCGGCACGTCCGTTTTGTGGTCATGGACTCCCGCGCCCTTCGATTTCCGGCCGGCTCATTCGACGCTGTCTTGTCGGGCTTCGGCCACCCGCTCATCGAGCGGCGACGCTGCTTGGAGGAGGTGCATCGCGTCGTCGGTACGCGAGGACGTTTTGCCCTGTGCACATGGAACCCGGTCAAGGCCCTGTCGAAAGCCACGTTTGTGGTGGTTCGCGAGATGCTGGAGCGCCGTCGACCCGCGGTCGTCGCCCCCGATGTCGCCCGCCTGATCGAGGCCCGGAAGATCCTCGCCTCGACGGAGGAGGGCAAGGAGACACAATCCGCGGACGGCTGGATTCGCCTCTTCCGAAGTGCCGGCCTGTCGTCGGCAGAAACGGTCGAGGAGACGCACTGGGCCGCCTTTCGAGGGCCGGACGCGTACCTGGAGTATTCGTTCGCATGGGGCGACAACGAGCGGGAGCTGCGCCACATGACGGCCGAAGACCGCGAGGCGTTTCGCCGGGAATTCCGCGAGCGAGTGACCCCGTTGATGACGGACGAAGGCCTCATCGTAGATTGGAATCTGCGTTACTTTCTTGTTCGGGAATAGACCCTTCGAGCCGGGCGGTCTACCCGGACTATTCCTTCGTCCACCGTCGCATCTTGCGGAGGCACGCGCGCCGGTCGTCCGGGATTCCTTTGAAGATTTCGAGCGTGACCGGCCCGTCGTATCCGCGGGCCTTCAACGCCTTCGCATCTCGTTCGAGATCGATCGTTCCCTTCCCGAAAGGCAAGTGTTCGTCGCCGGTCTCGCCGTGCCCTCCATGGTTGTCGTGCATGTGCACGAGCCCGAGACGGTCGGCGAGTGCCGCGAGATAGGTCCGCGCGCCGTCCGTCCGATTGTCGAGATGGGCGTGTCCGACGTCCAGGCAGTATCGCAGGTCCGGCACGGCATCGAGGACCGTCCGCATGACCTCCGGCGGCTCGTCGACGTTCTCCACCGTCACGACGGCGCCTCGGTCCGACGCGGCGCGCACCAGGTCGGCGAACCACGACGCTTTCGTCTCCGGCGAGATCCGCGGCGCGGACCGCGTCTCCATGAAATGCGCGTTGAAGATGTGGATCCCGACCGGCTCGAGGGCGTCGATGAATCCGACGAACCGAGCGAGGTCCGCCTGATGAAAGTGCGACGGCGGGAGATGGGCGGTGAACAGGGGGAGGCGCTTCGCCAAGGTCTCCGCTTCCGCCGCCAACTTCGTCGGCTCCCAGGTGAGCCACGTCAGGTCGAGCTCCGCGTAGTCGAACCCGGATTCCCGCAATTCGTCGACCTGCTTCGGGAACGGCTCGCGGCTGTACGTCGATCCGCCGATGCGCACAGGCGCACGAACCGGCGGGCCGGTATAAGATTTGCCGCGCGCCTTTCATGAGGGCCGCTGCAATGGTCCCGGCGTGGTCCTGGACATCCTCTGGGCGATCCTCGCTGGCACCGGCATCGGCCTTTCGCTCGCGGCGCCGCCGGGGCCCGTGAACGCGATCATCGCGTCCCAGACGGTCACGCGATCGTGGCGGGCCGGATTTCTCGTCGGGATGGGCGCGACGACCGCGGACACGATCTTCCTCGCCGTGTCCATCGCCGCGCATTCGGCCGTCACGAGCATCCAGGGATGGGTCCCCGTCATCGCCCTCCTCGGGGCCGGCCTGATGGCGTACTTCGCCTGGAACACGGTCCGGGCGTTGCGACGCGCGGCCGACATCATGGAATCCGAGCCGGAGGAGCACGCGAAATCCTACGCCACCGGCTTGAGCGTGAACATCACGAGCCCCTATCCGATCCTGTGGTGGCTCACCGCCGGCCTCGTCTTGATCGACCAACTGGGTCCTGCAGTCCTGGTCGGATTCTTCTCGGGCCTCCTCCTCTGGATTTCGGTCTTCCCGCTCGCCCTGCGCGAGGCCCAACGCCGCATCGCGCGCACGTATCAGGCGGTCCTCGTGTTCTCGATTGTGTGCCTCGCTGCCTTCGCCGCCTGGCTCGTGTGGTCTGCGGTTGCGGTCCTCCTCTGAGACTTACCAGCCGAGACGCAAGTGCTCCGTCAGCCGGATTTCGCGGGATGCGCCCGCCACCCCGAACGCTGGGATGCGCGGAGCCGCGACCGCGAAGTCGTCCATCGTCGTCTGGTCGGGGGGCACGGCGGCATACCACTCCGACGTCCCGGTGTCGAGCCGATGGATGAGGACGCCGCCTTTCCCGTGGGCGATGCGGATCACGCGGTCCGCGCCCTCGTACAACTGCCGCCGGATCGACTTCCGGCGATGGAGCTTCGCCAGGCCCGCGTTCGTCACTAGGCCGACGACCTCCCGCTCCCCGACCGTCTGGCGGATCGTCCGCATCGACCGCTGGAACAGCTGGTGCGCCTCGCCCACTTCGACGTCCTCGTCGAGGAACATCTCCGGCAGGCATGCGAGGACCACGAGGCCCGCGCGGGTCTCCTCGATTTTTTTATCCAGCATATCCAATATTAACGTCGTCATCTGGTGGCACGTGAACGCTCGGGCCACGTGCACGCGGGGCAGGATCTCCTCCCGCGTCAGCGCGGCCCGCTTCCCGAGGGCGACCATGCCGTGCGGGTCCACCGAGTTCCCGCCGTCCAGGAAGACGACTTCGTGGCCTTCCATGACCGCGCGCACGGACAGGAGGGTCGTGAGGTGGAACACGAAGTCGGAGCCGCTGTCGATCAACGTGATCTTGCCCGCCTCGAACGGTCCGAGGATCCGGTCGAGGGTGGGCACCAGGGTCGTGAGGGCCGGACGCGTCTCGACGCGGACCTCCGGGATGACGATGGCTTCCGCGGCCAGCGCGATGGAAATCCTCCCCGCGATTCGATGGAGATGGCGATATAAATCCTGGGGCGGAGGGGAGGGATGGGTGAAAGTATGGGCGACTCCACGCCGATGGCACGTATCGCCGAGGAGTAAGCCCTATCTAACCGCCGGCCCGATACATCGACAGGAGACGGCATGCAAGGAGAACGGTACCAGAACACGATTGCACTCCTCCTCATCGTCCTCGTGTTCGCGTCGATCCCTTTGATCGTGAACTTCCTCGGCGCGTGGTTCCTGTGGGCGCCCATCTTGGCCGCTCTCGCCGTCCTTCCCGCGGCCTTCCTAAGGGAGGCGGAACTTGACACGGGCCTCGAGGCGCCGGCCCGGGTCCGCGCCGCACTCGCCGGAAACCTCCGCAGCGAAGGCCTCGAAGTGACGACCGAACCCGACGCCGTCTGGGTCCGAATCGACGCGCTGTCCGCGGTCCGGATCCGAGCACGAACGACCGAGCGGGGCACGGTTCTGTCGTCTCAGGCGCGCGCGACGAGAGCGGGATGGCTTCTCCTAATCGCCCTCGTCGCGTCCGTCGTGGGGAGCCTGCCGGCCGTCGCACTGACTCTCGTCCTCTTCCGACGTGCGAACCGGTTCGCCCGAGCCCGAGCACCCGCGGCGTTCGGAGGGAAAGGCCGTGCGGCCGTCTCGTCGAGAGACGAGGTGCGGGCCATGCTCCTGGGAAGCCTCTCTTCGGCCTTGCGGATCGCCCGCGAGGCGTCCGATGCTCAACACAAAGCACACACGGACGCCCAGACTGTCATCGCGGTTGCTGCGTTCACAAGCTGGACCGCGCTCCTCATCGGTTTGTTCGTCGCGTTGAACGGGTTCAATCTGATCACGGGCCAATGGGATGTACCAATCGTTGGCGCGACAGCCGGCACCTTGGTCCTCTCGGTCGTCCTCTTGGCGGTCGTGCGACGGCGATACCGCCCAAGGCTCGCGCGCTACCGCACGTGGATCGACCGTTTGAGTGACGCGTTCGACCGAGAGATGTCCCTGGAGGCCGCGGAACCGTCTGCTGCAAGCACGTTTGAGCTCCTCGCGGAAGCTTCCACTCAGGTTCCGGATTGGCTGAACGCCCAGCGGCGTGCGGGGCTCAGCAGCGATCCCGCGACGTCCCTGGGGATCCTGCTCCTCACGCTCTTCGTCTCTTCGATGTTCACCAACGCCATCATCGGGGCCCTCCGCGGTGCCCTCGACCTCGTATTCGTCTACGCGGCTACGGGAACCGTCGCCGCCGGAATCGCCGCGTGGATCTACCGTGCGTGGAAGCGGCGGGAAGACGCCCGCCTCGCGCACGCGCAGGCCGCCTGGGACGCGCACGTGAAGTCGCTGCGTGCGCGGATGGACCACTTCCTCGAGGAGATGTGACGGCGTGGCCGGAGGGTCGGATTGGGGGCGCCCGGACCTGTACGTGGTCGCTCGGATGCTCGAGCGACTGTGGCGTGAGGCCGACCCGATGGTCAAGACCCGCCTGCAAGTCGCGGCGAATGTGAACTACGACGTCTTCAGCCGGTACATCGGGTGGATGCAGAGCCGGGGACTCGTGTCGCTCGAGAACTCAGCGGACGGCCACGAGCGTGTGGCCTTGACCGACAAGGGGCGCGAGGCGTACCGGAAGCTCGTGCAGTGGATCAACGATGTCGTGCGCGGCGAGTTCTCCAGCGCCTAGCTCGAATGCCCGTCTTCACGGAGATTCCGCTCCATCTCCCCGAGATGGAAGTCGAGGTCCCGCTCCGTGTAGCGCCGCCACCATGCAGTTGCGAGCGGGATGAGAATCCAGCCAACGTGCCGGGGTCGTATGTCCACGTCGAGCGAGACGCGAGTGCTGTCGCCCTCCGGGTCGAATCGGTATGCGTACCGGACGTCTGCGGCGGGATAGCGCGCCTCGACCGCGTACCCGAGAGGCGGATTGACGATCACATGCTCTTGGATCGTGACCCGCATCGGACGCGTCGCACGATCCTGCAACCAGATCTCGTTCCCGGTCCGCCGCAGGACAAAGCGCGTGCTCGCGGCGGGAGAGCCCGGGCGCTGATGGTCATCCTCGCGGAAGTCCGTCCACCAGGCGAAGACCTCGTCCCGCGGGAACGGCGTCTTGCGATCCAGGCGGAACTTCATTCGACGGGTACCAGGCGAGCCCCCACGGATGAACCTCTCGGGTTAACCTTGTTTACGGTTGACTCCCGCAGGCCGATGGGACCAGCATGCTGCCTAACTCGACGGCGGGGGCGGCGGCGAAGCGGCCGTGGCCGCGGCAGCGCGCGCCTGACGTTTCCGGCGGATCGCCGACGTCTGCATGAACGCACCGAGGACGAATACACCAAGACCCGCGAGGGCCGCGGTCGTCGTGGGGACGACCTGCAAGAGGTACAGGCCCAGGGCCAGCAGCAGTCCGCCGATCGCCGCGGTGATGATGCCAATGATGTCGTCGATGAAGTAGTACGAGATGCCAAAGACGACGACGAGCACGAGGATGGCCGCAATGAGGGGCGTGTCCAGCTGGCCGGCCGTGAACTGGGCCTTGCCGCCGAGTAGCGCATAGATTGCCGCCCCAGCCAGGAGGCCGACGAGGAACGCAAGGGCCACCTTGACGAGTTTCGTAAACAGGATGCTCCCGATGACCGCGCCGACGATCGCGAGGATGAGCCCGGTGAGGTCGCTCCCGAGCGCGACACCGAACAGGAAGCCGACGACGCTCCCGAGCAGGGCCCCGATGAGGGACATCACGGTGGCCCACAGACCGTGCCCCCAGAATGCGAGGGCGAGGCCCGTCAGGATCAGGATCGCCCCAAGGAGGTAGCGGACCTCGGGTGAGGTGACGATCCCAGGGAGCGCAGCCATCGCGCGTCGATTCGGCTCGGACTATAAATAGACAGCGCGTTTTTCGGACACGGTTCGGGTCCACTACCCGCGACCGAACACATCGTCCGCGCGTTTGGCGATTTCCCGGACCGTCCCTTCATCGAGGATTCCGGTCCCGAGGACGTGCTCCCGCACATTCAGGTCGTCGTAGCTGAGGACGTCGATCACGGTCGGGATGCGGATCGCGTCGCCGATCACCGCAACGGTCCGCAACGGAAGCTTCGCGATGATGTTCTCCCACATCTTCTTGTCCGGGACGCCAGCCAGGGCTGCCTCGACGTCGGAGGGCTCTTTGAGGGACATCACGAGACGATTCGCGAGCTGGCTCCGGACCTCGTCCGAGATGCGAGAGGGTCGCTGGTCGACGAGGGCCAGGATGAGATTGAACTTCCTCGTCTCACGGGCGAGCCGGCTGAACGTGTGCGCGTACGGCGCGATCTCGGGGCTCAGGAACTTGTGGGCCTCCTCGAGGAACAGGACGAGGCGCGGGTATTCCTCGTTCCGCTCCGTGTACAACTCGAACAGGCGGCGCGAGAGGATGTTCGCGACGAACAGGTAGACCATCTGATCCGTCCCGTAATCCCCGAAGTCGAGGACGACGCTCTTCCCGTCGCGGATCGCCGCAAGGATGTGCGCGAACGCGTCTTTGGCCTGCGTCATGGCCCTGAGGAACGGAAGGCGGTCGAGCCGGCCGATCCGCCGCTTGAGACCCTGGAGGGTCATTTCGTGGGCCCTCTCCGATCCGAGCATTTCCATCGTCGCGTCCTTGACGGCCGAGATCAGGTCCCGGCCCCCGCGCGTCTTTGCGATCTCGTACAGCGTGTCGACCATCGGCGCGGTCAGATCCTGCAGCGCGACGATGAGGTCCTCCGGCGTGATCTCGCCCGTGTCGAGGACGAACGGTTTGGCCTCTCGGTTCTTCGGATCCAGGGAGAAGATTTCGACCTTCCCGGGGAAGAAGAACTTCAGGCCTTCCGTCTTGTCCGTCGCGCTGAAAACCCCGTACTCGCTGTGCATGTCGAAGATGAGGACGGATCCGACGTCCTTCGAGAGGATCCCCGCGCAGACGAGCTTGTTCAGGATTGACTTGCCCGTCCCGGTCCGCCCGAAGATCGCGAACGGCTTCTCGACCAGTTTCTTCATGTCGAGCTGCACGTGGAACGGTTCCACGCCAGTGATGGTGCCCAACGTCGCGGACGTGTCCGTCACTTCGTATATGCGTTCCACGTCGTCCCGGGTCGCATGTCGGCACGCGGAGAAGTACGGCGGGATCGTCTGCGGCTCGCTGAGCTTCTTCGTCTCCCGGTCCACCAGCTGGATCATTCGGAGTTTCGCCTTGCTGTAGAAGATCGGGCCTCCATAGCCTTCGTGCGTCTCCGGCCGCGGCACGATCACGTCCGCGATCGTCGAACCCGCGAGTTGGTCCGCGATATCGCTCTCCTCGTTTACGACGTCCTCCACGAGGCAATAGAAGTCGTATCGTGCGCCCTCGACGATGACCGGGAACGCAATCTTCAGTTCCTCCGGATTTCCGAGCTGGAGTTTCGCGACGAGGCCGTCGATCACGGACGCGGCGACGATCTCCCCGATCTTCATCGCAAGTCCCTCGCGACCTTGTCGAGGTACTCATGGAACGCGCTTCGCTTCCGGCCCTCGACCTGTGTGAGGCCGTCGAGGATCGTGCGCACGTCGAGTCCCATCCGGAGCGCCATTTTCATCACGGTCTCCTGGTGCACCGGCTTGAGCTGGCGGACCGTGACCGCCATGCGGTGCGCCTCGATGAGGGGCCACGGATATCCGACCGACACGAGGCTCTTGCCGTACGCGGCGAGTTGTCCGAACGCCTCATCCGGCCGATCCCGAAACGTCCCCAGGTCCACCCGGAACCATTTCCGGGCGCGTGGATGCAGTCGGGCATAATAGATATCCCCGTAGAGGAGCCCCTCCTTGCTCGCTTCCGCGGCCTTCGGCGCACGCGCGTAGGCGAGCGCATCGTGCGGCAGGCGACCTTGGCAACGGGCCATCAG
This sequence comes from Methanobacteriota archaeon, assembly GCA_005878665.1. Taxonomy (GTDB): domain Archaea; phylum Thermoplasmatota; class Thermoplasmata; order RBG-16-68-12; family RBG-16-68-12; genus RBG-16-68-12. The sequence goes on from VBLR01000114.1 coordinate 13,075, forward strand.
CTCTTCGTCCGTGAGGACGTGCCCGAACGCGTGGAGCTGGCTGTCCTTCGAAATGCCGACGAGGAGGTGGCCGCGCTTCTCGCACACTTGCACGAGTCTCTCCATCACCGAGAACTGCTTCGGGAACTCGGAGAGAGTGCCGTCCACCGCGACGACGCATCCTTCGAGGTCGTCCGCGAAGTTGATGGCCGTCTGGCCCTCGATGAGTCGGCGGTACTCGTTCACCATGTCCCGCGGCTGCTCTTCCGGTCGCTCCTTCGTGAATTCGAAGAGGGATCGATGCAACTCGTCCTGGGTCGCGACGAACTCCGCGAACGTGGACACCCCGACCATGCGTTGCACGAGCCGCCAGTCCTTCCGCCGGAAGGCCTTCCCGTCGAACGCATACCGCAGGAGGCCGACGGAGATCAGGGCGAGCCACCAACTCGACAGATTGAGGAGGAACGAGTAAGAGCCGTCGACCGCAACCATGTCCTTCGCGCGGTTCGCGCACGGGAACGTGCGGAGGTCCGGCACATCTTCGGGGGGGAGCGGGACGTCTCGGTGATGCTTCACGAGAAGCTCGAGTTCCCGGCGCATGTCGTCGACGTAGCTTACGCGAGGACGATTCGGGTCCGTTGTGCCTCCTGTGTCATCCCGTCCGACCAGAGGGCAACCCTCAAGCGCCAAAGAGGGGACGGGACGGCATATAAGGATGTCGAAGACCCCTGCAACACTACGAACGGACTGTGCCGACCAGGAGCTTAGCCGCGCATTCAACCGTCGCGGTGAAGGCGGCAAGACCGCTCCCATCTCGTCGCAACAAAGGAGGGGTAGGGTGAGATCAAGGCCGGAACGAAAGGAGGTGCCTACCCCAGTCCAAGGAACCGCAGTGGATGGGTCAACGTTTCCTCCGTAGCTTACGGAGGGTCCGGGGACTCCGGACGGTCACCCGAGTCTACCTGGGCCGGGAACCGCTTGCTTAGGACAAGACCTCCGCTCTCGACTCCTGAGTCGGCGTCATCGTCACCCGGATCCGGCCGGGGAAACGGTCGGCGATTTCCGCGAGGTGCGTGATCAGGATCACCTTCTCGAAGACTTCGCCCATCCGAAGGAGTTTCTGGACGAAGAGTTCCCGCGAGATCTCCGTGTCGAGGGAGCCGAGATCGCCTTCGTCGATGAACAACGTCTTCATGCGGCCGAACGTGCGGCCGATCTGCGGCATCGAGGCGAGTTCCCGCGCAATTGCAAAGCGTAGGGCCGCGTTGATCTGCGTCTTCTCGCCGCCGCTGAACTCCGCGACGTCGTGCCACCGCCCGTCGACGCCTTGGACGAGGATCCGAATCCCGTGACCCCGGCCCTCCTCGTACGTCTCCAGGCGGATGCGACCAAATCGACCGTCCGTGAGTTCGGATAGGTTCTTTGAGGCCTCGATCTCCAGTTCCGGCAGAAGCTGATCGACCGCGTACATCACGACGCCGCGCTTGTGGAAGACGCGGTTCACGAGGACATCGTAGATCTCGAGTTCCCCGCGGAGCGCCTCTCGTTGTCGCTGAGACTCCTTCAGTTTCTTCGCGTCTGCCTCGAGACCGGCGATCTGTTCTGTGAGCGTCCTGGCCTGTCCCTCGAGGAGGTGCCACGCCTTCCGCTCCGCATCGAGCTCGCCCTGCAAGGTCTCGATCTTCGCCTTTGCCGCGCCGAATGCCTCTTCCGACGATCGGAGTCCCGCGAGTTCCGCTTCGAGGGACGTGCGTTCGGCCTCGAGCGACTTGCGTTGCACCGCGAAGTCCGCGAGCCGTGCGCTCACATCCCCAACCTGTCGCAAGAGGATCGTGAGTTCATCGAGCCGCTTCCGCTTCCCGGCCTTCTCCGCGACCGATTCGCCCACGAGGACCAGCCGTTTCCCGTCCAGCTCCGTGAAAGGAACGGCGTCGAGCTGTCGCAACGCCTCGATCTTCGCGTCGTCGAGAGGCTGGAGGAGCCGATGGCTCTCGTCCGCCTCCCGTCGGAGATCGTCTTTCAGTTGCTCGAGCTGCCTCTTGTACTCCGTGAGGACGAACGAGTCCGCATCGATCGAGGCGACCTTCTCGTGGACTCGGGAGAGGGCTTTCTCCGCGCGCGCCTGTTCCTCGCTCAGTTCCCGGACCAGGTCGGCACGGTCCGCGAGCCATTCCAGTTCGCGCGCGATTCGCGTCACACGCTCTTCCAGCCGCCCCTCGTCACGGAGCGAGCTGAACGCGGTCTCCCGGTCGATGTCGGTCCGGAGCGAGGCGATCTTGCGATGCAACTCGTCGATCCGATTCTTCGTCTCGTCGCGTCGCTTCTCGTGCTCGTGCTTCGCGAGGTCGAACTCCCGCCCCGCCGCGCGGGCGGCGGTCTCGCGCTGCTCGTGGGCCGCCTTCGTTTCTTTCAGGCGATCGAGTTCCTCCCGGAGGCGGTCGAGGTCTCCGATCTCGTTCTCGAGGGCGGCTCGTTCCGGTTCGAGTTTCGCGGCGATCTGGCCTTGGTCTCGGACTTCGGCCTCGCGGGCCCCCAGGGCTTTCAGGCGCAGCGACCGATCCTCGAGCGCGGCCGACGACCGCACCCACCGTTCGTGCTTCGCCTCGAGGTCCTGCATCTCCTTGGAGCCGGCCTCAAGGGCGGCCTGGAGTTGCGCGACGCGCGCCCCCCGCTGTTTGCGTTCTTCATCCAAACCTCCGAGTTGCTGTCGCAATGCCGGGAGACGACCGAGCGCTTCCTCCCGCGCGGCGATTTCGGCCTCCTTCGCCTGGATGTCCCCCTTCACGGATGTGAAGCGTTCTTTCGCCCGCTCGAGGGCCTGTTCGAAGATCTCGAGACGGAAGAGTTTCTGAAACACCGCGAGGCGTTGCGCCCCGCCCGCGGCACCCAGTTCCTTCATCTCCTCTTGACGGACGAAGGTGGAGTTTCGGAATCCGTCGTAGTCGAGGCCGACCACATCGCGGATCGTCCGCTCTTTGTCCGGGATCGTCCCCTGCACCGCTTCTCCGTCCCGCGTGACCTCGAGGTACGATTCCTTCTTGGTCGTGAAGCCGCGGGTGACTTCCCACCGCTCGTCCCCTTGGCGGAAAGCCACCCGCACATACCCGTTCGGCCGGCACACATCCGCGAGTTTCACGCTCTGGATGTCCGTCCGAGTCGTCTTGCCGTACAGGGCGAACGTGATGGCGTCCAGGATCGAGGATTTCCCGGCACCGGTCCGGCCCGTAATCACCGTGTATTTCTCGGGAAATCGGAGCGGCGGGACCGTCTTCTCGAGGTAGCGCATGAACCCGCGCATCTCGATCTCCTCGAGGACGAATCCCTCCGCACTTGGCGTGGGCTCCAGGTTCGAGACCGCGGCGACCTCGACCTCTGCCTCGTCCCTCACGAGAGGGCCTCCTTGAGCACCCGACGGGCCTCGACCTTGATCGCCTCCCGTTTCGGGTGGTCGGCGAGGACCTTGTCGACGTAGTCGGTTAGGAGGCGACTGGGATCCAAGGTGAATTCCTCCGTCACGACGCGCGGCCGACTAGCGGAGACGAACTTGACCTCATAGTGGAACGCGTCTCGGAGGCGATCCGCGAGTCGCTTCTCGTCGAGGCGGTTCCGCAGTTCGTCCGGAAGGGTGGCCTCGATTCGAACCAGGTGGCCCGTGACCTCCGCCGGGATTGCGGCGAGGACCTTCTCCGTCACGTCGTCGCCCATTCCGATGACGGCCTCGACCTTGTCCATCGGACGCGCCGGTAGCTCGACGAAGGACCAACCGCCGTCCGGGCGGATCGCCAAGAATCCTTTCGGATCCAGACGTTCGCCCCAATCGATCCGCTCCGGCGCGCCGGCGTACACAATCTTCCCGCCGACGGTTTGATGCATATGAATGTGTCCGAACACGACGAGGTCGACGGCATCCGGAATCATGTCCGGCGTAAACGTGAAGTCGTTCGGGACGACCTCAGGCGGCGCGGTGCTCGCGTAGCGCACGCCCTGAAACTCGAAATGCCCGAAGAGGATGCGAAGGTCTGCGTCCTTCAGGTCCGCCGCCCGGTTGCGGATCCACTCTTGCCAGGTGCGCCGCGCTGCCTCGTACGCCAGCTCGCGCGGGACGTCCTTCCCAAGGGTCTCCCGCACCTGTTCGACGACTTGCTCCGGGTGCATGTAGGGAATGAGGATGAAGCCGATCTTCCGGCCGTCGAATTCGCGGATTTCCATCTTCGGATTGCGGAACACCTTCACGTGCGAGTACCCGCGATAGTCGTCCAGGGACGTGGACCGAACGGCGCGCCTCGGCTGATCATGGTTCCCCGCGAGGATCCACACCTCGATGCCCGCCGCGCCCAGAGGCTCGATGACGTCCCTCCGGACCATCTCCCGGAACACGGGGGCCACGTGGGCGCGGTCGAACAGGTCGCCGAGGATGCAGAACAGGGCGGCGCGATGCTCGATCGCCCAGCGAGCGGCCTTCGCGAAGTTCCCATGGAGGTCGAGCGCGCGTTCTGAGATGCCCGTTTCCGGATCGATCCGGAAGTCGAAGCTCAGACCTTCGTGGACATCGCCCACGCAGACGATTTCGTGCATCCGGGCGTGCGCAAGGCCGCCTTGCTACTTATAATGTCTACGAGACGGTCAGCGAAAGTATCGAACCAATGCGACTCGAGCCCTAGGGAATTCGCCGCCGCCTCCCGCCCGGGAACGGGGCATCGGCGCGGACGAGTTGTTTCTCCTCGAACCGCGAGGCGCGGAGCGGCACAAGCGGCTCGGGCCTCTTTTCCGTGGCCACGTACTCGGCAAGCAGGCGTCCGATCTCCGGACAGAGCTTGAATCCGTGCCCACTGAAGCCGACAGCGACGAAGAGGCCATCGGGGCCGATTCGGTCCACGATCGGATACGAATCGGGCGTCACGTCGTACGCGCCGGACCATCCCCCTCTCGGTTGCGCATCCATCATCCGAGGAAATCGCTTCGAGAGTCGGGTTCGCAAATCGCGGACCGTGGCGGCGGGGAGCGACTCGGCGAACTCGTGTCTCGGCGTCGTCTTCCCCGGGTCTGTGTTCATGTAGCCGGTCAAGGTGTCCTTCTCCCCCTCCGGCCTCGAGTACGTGTTTCCGTAGAAATCGAAGTGGATCCGCGGTGGCGCCCCGAAGTCGACGGGTCGACGCAGGATCGTGACTTCACCGCGGACGTACCGCACGGGCAACCGAACCCTGACGGTCGCGGCAAGGTCTCGCGTCCAGTTCCCCGCGGCGATGATCACACGTTCCGCGGACAAGAGTCCGGCTCCGCGGATCTTGACGCCCACGACCTGGCGGGCACGCGTCGCGATGGACGACACGGCGTGAGCGTGAAGGACCTTGGCTCCTTCCATGGTGGCCGCGTCGGCAAAGCCGTGCGCGGTGGCGATCGGGTCCGCGTATCCCGCGTCCGGATCGTGGACGAGGGCGGCGTAATCGGACACCTCCAGTTGCGGCTCCATCGTCCTCGCGTCCGACGGGGTGAGCCGTTCGGCCCGAACCCCCTCCGAGCGGAGCAACTCGATCAACGCCTCGAATGCCGGGAGATCCCGTTCCCGAGTGCCGGAGAGGAAGCCCGTCGTCCGGAAGTCGCAGGAGAATCCGGTCTCCTCCTTGAATCGCCGGAAGAACGCGAGGCTCTCCTTCGCGAGTCGGATGCCGATTCGTGCCTCGTAGTGTTGACGGACGAGGGCACCGCTGTGGCCCGTGGCCCCGGCGGCGACGTGACTCTTCTCGAGCAAGACGACCCCGAGGCCTCGCCGCGCGAGATGCCACGCGGTGCTTGTCCCCATGCAGCCACCACCGACGACGACCACGTCGGCCGTGTCCGGGAGCCGGGCTGACCCCACGGGGTCCCGCATCGAATGCATCCTTATCGTGCTTTCCTTCGCCGCATTTCTATTCTCATTACAGTATAGATATCAAACCGCGAATGACAATCCTTTATCTCCGGGGACTTCCGATGGCGCACGCGTGCCGGACACGTGGAGGCTCGGTGTCGGGGAAGAACGGGCCCGGGTCGCCATCGTGGGCTGCGGAGGGGCCGGATGCAACGTCCTGCGCCGCGTCGCCGCGCCGCCCAACGCGACCCGCATCGCCGTGAACGACACCGTCCATCCGTCCATGGCGGAGGTCTCGACCCGCGTCCTCGTCGCCGCCGGATCGCTGCAGGCCTACGCCTCGATGGACGAGAAGGCCGTGCCGAACATGGAGACGGATGAGGAGAAGCAGATCTCCGCTTCGCTTCTCGATCGGGACATCGTCGTGATGCTCGGCGGCCTGGGCGGTGAACTCGGCGGGTGGGGGATGAGCCTCGTCGGCCGGGTCGCTAGGATCTTGGGCGATGCGAGCGTTGCGTTCGCCACGGTGCCCTTCACAATCGAAGGTCCGATTCGGCGGCAGCTCGCAGAAGCGCAGCTCCGACTCCTCCAGAAACGCGCGGACGGCGTCGTGACGTTCAGCAACGATCGGCTCCTCCAGTTTGCCAGGGACCTCCCGCTGACGAAAGCCTTCGCGGCCTTGGGGGCGATCATGGCCCGACCCGCCGCTGAGTTGGGCGCGGTCCTCACTCGCTCGGACGTGGTGCCGCTGCGGCGGACGCTCGCCGGCGTGAGGGAATGGCGATTCGGGATGGGCGCGGGTCGGGAGAAGCACCGATGTTTCGTCGCGGTCGAAGAGGCGTACTCGTCCCCGTGGTTCACGTCGCTCCCGGAAGAGATCAGCCACGCGATCGTGCTGATGTCCGTCCCCGAACCGGACAAAGACGAGATTGAAATTCTTCAGGAGATTCGCCGGAGGTCCCCGCATGCCGTGATTGCGTGGGCGAGCCTGCCTTCGGTCGCTACCGACGACCGTACCATCGTGCAAGTTCTCGCAGGCATTTGACCGGAGCCGATTTTCGTACGCCGCCGAGCGCAGGCTTGAAATACGTCCTCCGCATCAGGTCCGTGCTACGGACTCGCACGGGTGGCCTATGTCTTCAATCGGCAAGGAAATCCGGCTGCGACGAATCCTGCGAGGCGGCAGGACGCTGATCGTCGCGATGGACCACGGTGTCTCGTCCGGCCCCGCCGCCGGCCTCGAAGACATCCGCAGGGCCGTGGCGAATGTCGCGAAAGGCGGGGCCACCGCGGTCGTGCTTCACAAAGGGGTTGTGCGATTCGCGAAGGACTACTTCGACGAAGGGTTGTGCCTCGTCCTGCACCTGAGCGCGTCGGCGGCAATCAGCACGCACGTCGATCGAAAAGTCCTCGTCACACAGGTCGACGAAGCGATCTCATACGGCGCCGACGCGATCAGCGTCCATGTGAACCTCGGTGGTGAGGACGACGACCGAATGATCGAAGACCTCGGGACGACCGCGACGGCGTGCGATCGATTCGGCTTCCCACTCCTCGCAATGATGTATCCCCGGGGCCCGAAGATCAAGAATCCGTACGATGTCGACGTCGTGAAGCATGTGGCGCGCGTCGGCGCGGAGCTGGGCGCGGATATCGTGAAGACGCTCTACACCGGCGCGCCGGAGACGTTCAAGGAGGTCGTCCGGGGCTGTCCCGTTCCCGTCGTCGTCGCAGGCGGTCCGAAGCTGGACTCGGATCGCGCGGCCTTCGAGATGGTCGAAGGAGCCCTCTCCGGCGGGGCGGTCGGCGTCTCGATGGGCCGAAACATCTTCCAGGCCAAGGACCCGATTGGCATGACGCGGGCGATCGCCCGCATGATTTTCGACGGCGCTTCGGTCGACGAAGTCTATCGTGGGTGAGGCCCCTGGACCGCCTGGTGTGGGTGGGGGCCTTTCCCCACGAGGACAACGAGGACGTTCGGTCCATCGTCTCGGTTGCGCTCGAGGCCGGCTTCGACGAAATCGTCCTCGCGAAACAGGACGAGTCGCTTCGGGCACTCGGGCGGTTCTCTCCGATCTTCCTGAAGGACAACATCTTCCTCTTCGACGACGCGGAAATCGGCCGGCTCGCGACGATTCGGTCGGCGAAGGACGAGATCTCTGTCCGCGGGCTGAAGGGCGTGACGAATCACGTCGTCGTCCGGACGGAGGATTGGAAAATCATCCCCCTCGAGAACCTCATTGCGCACTTCCAGGGGAGCGAGACGCGGCTCCTCGTCGAGGTCCGTGACGCCGCCGAGGCGAAGCTGGTCTTCGAGGCGATGGAGGTCGGGGTCCACGGCATCCTCCTCGTCCCCTCTTCTCCCAACGAGATCCGGGCGGTCCGCGGACTCCTCGAAGCCGTGCGGGAAGACGTGTCCCTCGTGCGAGCGGCCGTCACGTCGATTCGACCGATCGGGCTCGGCGACCGCGTGTGCGTCGACACGTGTTCTCTCTTGCGGGACGGAGAGGGGATGCTCGTCGGGAACAGCTCTTCGGGCCTGTTCCTCGTCCACGCCGAGACGGCCGAGACGGGCTACGTGGCCGCCCGACCGTTCCGGGTGAACGCGGGGGCCGTCCACGCATACATCTACCTCCCGGGCGGCAAGACGCAGTACCTGAGCGAACTCCGTGCCGGGGACGAGGTCCTCGCGGTGGACTCCCAGGGCCGGGCACGCGCCGTGATTGTGGGCCGCGTCAAGGTTGAACGACGGCCGCTCCTGCTCCTCGAGGCGGAGGCGGACGGCCGGCGCCATACCACGATCGTCCAGAACGCGGAGACGATTCGGTTTGTGACGCCGGAGGGAGGCTCGCTTGCCGTCGGCCAGGTGAAACCCGGGGACGAAGTGCTCCTGCGGCTCGAGGAAGGCGGCCGCCACTTCGGGATGCGGATACGCGAGACGATTGCGGAGCGATAAGATGACGAAAGTCGCCGCGGTCGTTCGGGCGGACAACGCCGCCGAGGCGGAACGCCAGTCCCGGATGGCCCTCGAGAAAGGCGCGGATCTTGTCGAGCTGCGGCTGGACTACGTTCGAGATCTCGGATCGTCGACAATCCGCAAACTGGCGAACGGCGTCGGCGCTCGGGCCATTGCAACGTTGCGCTCGCCGGGCCAAGGAGGCGCACCGGGCCCGAATCCTCGTCAACGCATCGCATTCCTCCGAGAGATCTGCCATTCGCGCTTTGCATATGTGGACCTCGAGCTCGAAACGGACCGGGAAGTCCTCGGAGCGCTGGGCCGTCTCGCATCGGACCATCGAACGGTGGTCATCGTCTCTCATCACTTCGCCCACGCCGTGGAGGCGCATCGGGTTTCGGAGGCTCTCGACTCGTGTGCCGCCCAAGGCGAAGTCGCCAAGGTCGCGGTCCCTGTGACCGAGGTCGATGCAGCGATTCAGCTTGTCGACCTGGCCCGGTCGGGGAGCGGCCGTCCGAATCGTTTCATCCTGATTGGGATGGGCGGTGCCGCCATCGTGACACGCGCCCTCGCGGACGCACTCGGCCAAGAAATCCAATACGCCTCGTGGGGGCCCTCGACCGCTGCAGGTCAACTGTCCCTTGGGACCGCCACGCGCCTCCGCGGCCGCGAGCCGATGATCCTCGGCTTGATTGGCCATCCGGTCGAGCACTCGATTTCTTCGACGATGCACGAGGCGGGCCTGGCCGCGCTGGGCCTGCCCGCCGTCTACCTGCCTTTCGACATCCTGCCCGAACGACTGGATCGGTTCCTCCTCGCGGCTGAGCGCCTTCGAATCCGAGGCTTCAATGTGACAAGCCCGCACAAGGAGGCGGTGGTCCGATCCGTGGACGAACTCGATGGCGACGCGGAACGACTTGGAGTCGTGAACACGGTCGTCCTGCGAGACGGCTGGACCACGGGCCACAACACGGACGTGTACGGATTCCGCATCTCCCTGCGGTCTCTCGGGCTGCGCGTTGGCGAGCGGAACGCCCTCGTCGTCGGTGCCGGCGGCGCCGCCAAGGCTGTCGTCGACGTCCTGCTCCGGGAAGGTGCCCACGTTCAGCTGACAAATCGCACCGCCGCGCGCGCGAAGGTTCTCGCGGACTCCTTCGACCATCGAATCGAGGTGCTCCCTGCCGAAGACCTAACGCGAAAGGGTCCGTGGGACCTGCTCGTCAACGCGACCCCGGCGGGAACGAAAGGCGTCCACGATGGCCTCCCGGTCCCTGAGGACGTGATCGGAAAGGCGGGGTTCATCTACGATCTCGTGTACAATCCGCGGGTCACCCCCCTCCTCCGAACGGCGAAGCTTCTGAACCGCCCCGGAGCTTCCGGACTCGAGATGCTCCTCCACCAGGGAGCGAAGGCGTTCGAGCTCTGGACCGGGCAAGTCGCTCCCTTCGATGCGATGCAGCGGGCCGCGAAGGAGGCGTTGCGATGAGGGCCCAAGCATCCTGTTTTGGTGCGGGCACAATCGTGAACGCGATTGCGACCGGCCGGGGTGCGGCCTTCGGTCTCGCGCTGCGAGCCACGGCGACTGCGGAGACTAGGCCCGAAGGCCTCGGAGTCCGGGTCCATGTGCCGGACGGACTCGACCCGACTCTTGTCCGATTGTGTGCCGAGCGAGTCCTTCGACGCGGTACTCAACAGGTAGGCATCGAGGTCACGGTCACGTCGGAGATTCCGGTCTCTCGCGGACTGAAGAGCAGCTCCGCCGTCGCGAACGCGGTCGTCCTCGCGTGTGCTCGCGCCCTCGGCGCCCCGCTCGAGCCGCTTCGGATCATCGGGATCGGAGTGGATGCCGCCTGCGATGCCGGCGTAACGATTACCGGTGCGTTCGACGATGCGTGCGCCTCCTTCTTCGGCGGCATTGTCGCGACGGACAACCAGGCGCGAAAAATTCTCGGTTACGATCGCTTCCCGGAGGGCCTCGTCGCGGTCGTGCAGGTGCCCGATCGGACGATTACCAAGTCGAGTCTCAAGGGCACGGACTTTGTCCAAATCCGCCCGCAGATCGAGGAGGCCTTCCGCCTTGCGATGAAAGGCGACTACTTCCGGGCGTTGAATGTCAACAGCGGGGCCTACGCGCCTTTGCTCGGGGTCGACGAGACGCCAGCGATTCGTGCGCGGGCGGCTGGGGCGAAGGCCGCGGGAATCACCGGCACGGGGCCGTCCATCCTTGCGTTAGCACAGGCGACCCACGTGGACGCCGTTCGAAGGGCGATGGACGACGGGTCCTCCGAAGTTCGCGTCGTGCGCCTGAACACGATCGAGTCGCGGGAGGTGGTCGCCTGAGGTACCGAGTCCGCACGTCTCGAGTCTCCGGATCGATTCGTGCTCCGCCGTCGAAGAGCTACACTCACCGTGCGGTCATCCTCGCCGCCTTGTCTCACGGCCCTTGTCGCATTCGTCGGCCGCTCCTTGCGGAGGATACCGCGGCTACGATTGCGGGCATGGCCGCGTTCGGCGCGGTGATTGAACCAACCGCGGACGGGCTCCGGGTCGTTTCGGATTCCTTGCACCCACCCAGGATGCCGATCGACGCACGGAACTCCGGGACGACGTTGCGTCTCCTCGCGGGCGTGGCCGCGCTTCTCGATGGTTCGACGACGCTCTCGGGCGATGCGAGCCTCCAGAAACGTCCGATGGGTCCGCTCCTCGAGGCCCTCACGAGCCTCGGTGCCCGCGGATCGTCCGTTTCTGGCGATGGTCGTCCTCCCATCGAGGTCGAGGGAGTCCTGCGCGGTGGCCGCGTCTCCCTGTCCGGGTCCATCAGCTCCCAATTTCTTTCGAGTCTTCTCATCGCCTGCCCTCTCGCGGCGAATCCGTCGGAAATCCGCGTCCTTCCCCCGCGACGCTCGGAGCCATACGTCGAGGTGACGCGGCAAATGGTCCGCGCGTTCGGCGTCGAGATTGTGGTGGACGAGGACGCCTACCTCGTGCCCGGCGGGCGGACGTACCACCCGACGGATGTGGACATACCGGGGGACTTCTCGTCTGCCGCCTTTCCTCTTGTCGCCGCGGCGATCACGTGCGGAGACGTGACCGTCGAAGGCCTCGACCTCGGCTCGCCCCAAGGCGACCGCCGGATCGCCCAACTGCTGGAGTTGTTCGGGGCACGAGTGGATCTGGTTGAGGATCGCATGCGGGTGCGAAGCGGCGACCTCACAGGCCAGACGGTGGACGTCAGCAATACACCGGATCTCTTCCCTATCCTCGCGGTCCTCGCGACGCAGGCGAATGGCGAAACGCGCTTCGTGAACGGAGACCACCTTCGAGTCAAGGAGAGCGACCGGATCGCCTCGACGGTCGCGATGCTGCGGGCCCTGGGTGCCCGAGCGGAACCGACCCCGGACGGTTGCGTCGTTCACGGACCCGCGAGCCTGCACGGCGCGTTCATCGACGCGCGGGCAGACCATCGCGTCCTGATGGCTGCCGCCATCGCCGGTCTCGCGGCGGACGACTCGGTGGACATCTCGGATCCTTGGTGCTTCCGCGTCTCGTATCCTTCGTTCCTCGACGACATGCGAGCCCTTGGGGCCCTTCACGCGGTGGTTGAATGAACGTCTTCGGCACGCGATACCGGACCACGATCTTCGGGACCAGCCACGGTCCATTTGTAGGCTGCACGATTGAGGGACTGCGCTCCGGCATGCGGATCGACGAGGCCGTCGTCCAGGGGCAGCTCGACCGCCGTCGACCGGGACAGAGCCTCGTCACGACCCAGCGGAAGGAGGCGGATCGTGTGGAATTCTCGGAAGGCATCTCGGACGGGCTCGCGACGGGCGAGCCGATCGTCGCTCTCATCCGCAACGAGGACGTGCAATCGAAATCCTATGCCAACGCCGCGCGGGTCCCGCGTCCCGGGCATGGAGACTTCGCGGCTGCGATGAAATATGGAGGGAAGAGCGATCTCCGGGGGGGCGGCCAACTCTCGGGCCGGATGACAGCTCCATTGGTCGTCTCCGGCGCGATTGCTCGACAGGTGCTGGAACCGAAAGGCGTTCGGTTCTACGCGCATGCGGCCCAAATCGGTCGGGTCACCGCGCAACCCGTCACTCCGCAGCAGATTGCGGCGAACGTCGAACTCAGCGCGGTCCGGTGTGCCGACCTCGAGGCGGCGGACCGCATGATCGAGGAAATCGAGGCGGCCCGGAAAGACCGCGATAGCGTCGGCGGCGTCATCGAAGCAGTCGTGACGGGTCTCCCTCCCGGCGTGGGCGAGCCGTTCTTCGAGTCCGTCGAGTCGGCGCTCGCTCATCTCCTCTTCTCGATCCCCGCCGTGAAGGGCGTCGACTTCGGGGCCGGCTTCCGCAGCGCGTCGATGCGCGGGAGCGAGCACAACGATCCGTTCACCGTCGAGGCCGGTCGAGTCGCGACCGAGACGAACCATGCGGGCGGCATCCTCGGCGGCATCACGAACGGCATGCCCATCACGTTCCGCGTTGCGGTCAAGCCGACCGCGTCCATCGCGAAACCGCAGCGATCCGTCGACCTGGGGACGATGCGGCCGACGGAGATTGTCGTCACGGGCCGTCATGACCCGTGTATTGTTCCCCGGGCCGTGCCGGTCGTGGAGAACGCTGCCGCGATGGCGATCCTCGATCTCATGCTCGTGGGGGGTTTCCTTTGAGCGAGACGGAAATCGCACGGCTGCGAGACGAGATCGCGGAGGTCGATCGGGAGATCATCGGCCTCGTGGCGAAGCGCCTCGATCTCGCCGCTCAGGTCGGCTCGGAGAAGAAGATACTCGGTCGGCCTCTGCGGGACCAAAGGGCGGAGGACCGTGTCCGAGCGCGGCTCTTGGCGGAGGCCACAAAGCGAGAGATCAGCCCATCATTCGGCGAGGGCCTTGCGCAGCTCCTGATCGAGGAGAGTCTGCGGCGACAGGAGAGCGTTCGATCTCTGGCGTCGCTCCACCAGCGGGTCCTAGTGGTCGGCGGCGCGGGACGCATGGGCCGGTGGCTGTGCCGATTCTTCCGATCGCGCGGGTGGGACGTCGTCGTGAATGACATCGCCGGGCCGCTCGATGGTTTCCCGTTCGAACCGAATCTGCAGAAAGGCGTGCAGGGGGCCGATGTAATCGCGGTCTCGGTTCCGATGTCTGCCTCCGCGGAGATCTTGCGCTCCATCACAGTACTGAAGCCGAAAGGTCTCGTCTTCGACGTCTGCAGCTTGAAAGCTCCGATCGAGGGAGAGCTTCGAGCGATGGGCCGGTCCGGTTTGCGAATCGCGAGCGTCCATCCGCTGTTTGGACCGAACCTCTGGCCGATCTCGAGCGGCAGCATCACGTTCAGCGATTGCGGAAACAGCAAGGCGGTGCTCGAAGCAAGGGAATTGTTCCGCGCGAGTGGCGCGACATTTGTTGACATTTCTTTGGAGCGGCACGATGAGTCCATGGCGTTCCTCCTGGGGCTGAGCCATCTCTGCCTCTTGACCTTCGCTCGGTGCGTCGCGGAAAGCCCGTTCGACTTCGCAGGCCTGACGAGTCCCGCCGGTACGACATTCTCTCGTCTCTCAATCGCCGCTGCGGGGCTCTTGGCGGATCCTCCGACCCTGCTGAGAGACATCCAAGCGCTGAACCCCCACACTCCGCTCATTCATCGTCGGATCCGGGAGACGTTGGACGAGTGGGAGAACGCCACCGCGTCGGAGGGCTCAGATTTTCTCCATCTTGTCCGTCAAACACGAATGGACTTCTCGGGAAAGGTGTCGCTGTGAGCAAGGTTCCCGTGGCCGTCCTCGGGGCGACCGGGAATATCGGCCAGCGTTTCGTCAGCTTGCTCCAGGACCACCCCACGTTCGAAATCGCGGCCCTCGCCTCGTCCGAGCGAAAGGTCGGAGGATCCCTCAAAGCCTTCTGGCGGCTCGACGACGTCCCGCTCGCCCCGCACGTCGCCTCGATGGAACTGCAGCCGCTCGACTTGGGCGTCCTCCGGAAGCACGACGTCGTCGCGGCGTTCAGCGGCCTGCCTTCGGAAATCGCCGGAGACATCGAGATGGACGCCGCCCGGGTGGGTGTGCGAGTTTTCTCCAACGCGTCAGCCCACCGGATGGACCCAGATGTTCCGCTCTTGGTGCCGGAAGTGAATCCGAACCATCTTCGGCTCGTCGAACGCCAGCCAGCCTTCCGGGAGGGCGGTTTCGTCGTGACGAATCCAAATTGTTCGATCACGGGCCTGGCCCTTCCGCTGAAGCCCCTCGTGGACTCGCTCGACCTCACGGATGTCCATGTGGCCACGTACCAAGCGCTCTCCGGGGCGGGCTATCCCGGCGTCCCGTCCCTCGACATCACCGCGAACGTGATCCCTTTCATCGAGGGCGAGGAGGAAAAGATGCGCAGGGAGGCGAAGAAAATCCTTGGGTCGCTTTCCGACGGCATCTTGCCGAGTCCAATCGACGTGTGGGCGAACTGCGCCCGCGTCGCGGTGCGCGACGGTCACCTCGAGGCCGTCTCGATTCCCCTGAAGGACGAAATTCCCGCGGGCGAAATCGCGCATCTCCTCTCCTCGTTCCGCGGAGAAGCGCAGGTTCAGCAGCTCCCGACGGCCCCGAACCAGCCGGTGATCGTCCGCGCGGAAGCGAACCGACCGCAGCCGCTGCTCGACCTCATGGCGGGCGAACCTGCGCGGGCGCGCGGGATGGCCGCAACCATCGGCCGGATCCGCGTCGTGGAACGCGTCGTTCGCTTTTTCGTTCTATCGCACAACACGATTCGTGGCGGCGCGGGCGGGAGCGTGCTCAACGCGGAGTTCGCACACCGGAGAGGGTACCTTGACTGAGCCATGGAAGGTCGCGAAGTTCGGTGGGAATTGCGTCAGCACCGGGGACATGTACGAGCGGATCGCGAGCGTCGTCCACGAGGACCTGACGCGGAAGTTCCTCGTCGTGTCGGCGATTTCCGGCGTCACGGACACCCTCGTCACGATCCTGGCGCGGCCCCAGGAGGAGAAGGAGATCGACTCGTTCGTTGCAGACCTCCGCCGCAAGCATATGGACCTTTTGCCGAAGTCCCGCGAAGGCGCGACTGGGAGCGGCGGGGCGATCGACGGCCTCGCGACGAAGCTGGAGCGCCTTCTGTACGGGGTCGCGTACACGGAGGAGATCACCCCGCGCACGAGGGACTTTGTCCTCTCCTTCGGCGAGCGGCTGGCCGCGCAGGTCGTCGCGGCGAATCTGTGTCTGTTTGGAATTGACGCCGTGCCGCACGAGGCGGACGCGATCGGCCTCATCACGGACGATACCTACGGGAACGCCACCGCGTTGCTCGACGAGACACGCGCGCGCCTTGCGCCGTTCCTCCGGCACGAGGCGCAGGCGGGTCGGGTGAGCGTGATCACGGGATTCTTCGGTCTCTCCCGAGAAGGCAAGACCGCGACGTTCGGCCGCGGCGGATCCGATTACAGTGCCGCCGTCGTGGCGCACGCCCTCGAGCTGCCGACGATTGAGATCTGGAAAGATGTCGGCGGGTTCATGAGCGCGGACCCGAAGATTGTTCCCGAGGCGTTTCCGCTCTCCGCGCTTTCGTACGACGAAGCTGCCGAGCTTTCGTACTTCGGTGCGAAGGCACTCCACCCCCGGTCGGTGCAGCCCGCACAGGCTTGCGGCGCATCGATTGTATTGAAAAACATTACCCGCCCGGACGAGACAGGCACGCGGATTGGTCCCGACACGGTAGATCGGAGCGGCGATGTCAAGAGCATCTCGTATGTGCGGGATCTCGCGACCTTGAAGGTATTCGCGACGGGCGCGGGGCAGAAGGAGGGCCTGCTCTCCCAGGTTGCGACCGCTCTCACGAGCGCGGGAACGAACGTGTATAGCGCGGCGACATCGCAGACGTGCATCGCGCTCCTCGTCGACGCGGATGCGTTGAGCCGTGCTAAGAAGGCGGTCTCCCGCCTCCCGTTCGGCCTCGTCGAGCGGATTGAAGTGCTGCCGCACGTGTCGCTGATCAGCTTCGTCGGCGAAGGCGTCGGATACACCCACGGGGTTGCCGCGCGGGTGTTTCGCGCCGTTGCGGACCGCGGCATCAACGTGCAGCTCATCTCCGCGGGTGCCTCGATGGTCGCGTACACGTTCACCGTCGACAACCAGGACCTCGAAAGGGCGGTCCAAGCGGTGCACCGAGAGTTCTTTGGACATCGATATCCCGGGCCCCAGGCACCGGTGGGCGCCCGGAGCCACGGCTAGGCCTGGGCGATCTTCGCGGCGGCGGTCAATCCATATACGGAGACATATAAAATACAATAATGCCTAAATATCATCTACACTTTCCATAAAGGGGCAGGCGAACAGAGAAACATGTCCCTTTTCGGAGTTGAAAGGCGACAACGACGCCTCGAAGGAGGCGCGGGCCGGATCTTCGTTCTCGCTCTCGACCATGGCCTCGCTGGCGGACCCCTTCCCGGAATCGAACGGCCGACGGATCTCGTACGTGGTCTGCAGGCCGTCCCATTCTCCGGGGTCCTCGTGAATCCCGGGATGGTCCGTTCCATCTCGGCCGAGATCCCGCCCGCTTGGAGCCTCATCGTGCATCTTTCTGCCGGCGCCTTGCTCGGTTCGATGCCAGGATTCAAAGTCCTCTCCTCGACGGTGGAACATGCAGTCTCCCTCGGAGCCGACGCGGTCTCGGTCCAGATCTCGTTCGGGGACTCACGCGAGGACCGAATGATTGCGGACGCGCGGCGCGTCGTTGACCTGGCGACATCCCTCGGCCTGCCGGTTTTTCTGATGGCCCACGCGCCCGCTGAACCCGGCGGGTCCTCCGAAGATTCCGGCGCAGCGGCTCATGCGGCGCGTGCCGCCGCCGAAGTGGGCGCATCTATCGTGCAGACGAATTTCGCGGGACCGCCCGACGGTCTGCGCGAGATCGCTCACGGCTGCCCGGTGCCATTGGTCGTCGCCGGCGGACCAAAGTGTTCGACCGAGGACACGTTCCTTGACGCCTTACGCGGGATGATGCGAGCCGGTGCGGCAGGACTTTCTGTGGGCCGTCGGGTATTTTCGGCGGCAGATCCCCCTGCGACGGCACAACGGATCGCGGACGTGATTTTCGGGAGCGTCCGGCCCTTGATCCCCGAGGCGGCGCGATGAAGCGCATTCTTCTCGACTCGGGTCTCGACCCCTATGCGCTGTTCGCGGCCTCGCGCGACGATCACCCTCACGCGTTCATCCTCGAAAGTCTCACGGGCCCTGCGCGGCTGGCGGAACACACGTTCGTCGGCTTCGATCCGGAGATCATCATTTCCTATCGGTCCGGTGTCCTGCGATCGAACGGCGAGACGGTCAAGACGAGTCGGCCTCTCGAGGCCTTGCGTTCGATCCTCGAAAAGTATGAGACGCCGGGCGTCCCGGGGCGCTACATCGGCGGCCTGGTCGGATACGTCTCCTATGAGTTCGTCCGGAACCTCGATTCCGTGCCTGCCCACGCCGACTCACCGTTCCCCGAGTTCGAGTTCGGCCTTTACCTCGACGGCGTCATCGTGGATCACGTCCACAAGCGATCGGAGTACTTCGCGCATGGCCGGTCCCGGTTCGAAGATCTCCCGAAGGCAACAAGGTCGACTTCCGGACTTCGCGCGGATTCACCCAAACCGCAGACGAGCCAAGAGCGGTTCATGGACGCGGTTGAGAAAGCGAGAGTGGCTGTCCACAACGGCCAAGCCTTTCAGGTCGTCCTGTCTCGCCGAGACTACGGCCGGCTGACCGGGGATCCGCTCGCCTTCTACGAAAGGCTTCGGCGACTGAACCCGAGTCCCTACATGTACTACCTCGACTTTGGGGTGCGACGTGTGATCGGCGCGAGCCCGGAGATGCTCCTCCGGGTGGAGGATCGCACCGCGACGACGTTCCCGATTGCGGGCACGCGGCCGTTGGGCACAACCCTCCCGGAGACGGAGCGTTTCCGGGCCGAGCTACTAGCGGACGAGAAGGAGCGAGCGGAGCACTATATGCTCCTCGACTTGGCCCGCAACGACCTCGGGAAGGTGTGTCGTTTTGGGACCGTCAAGGTGCCGCAGCGCATGACGGTGGAGCGGTACAGCCACGTCCAGCACCTCGTCTCCCGGGTGGAAGGCGAGCTCGCGCCCGGGAACGACGCACTCGACGCGTTTGCGGCGGTGTTCCCGGCCGGGACCGTGAGCGGCGCGCCGAAGCCTCGGGCGATGGAGATCCTCCATGACCTCGAAGGGACCGCACGCGGCCCTTACGCGGGGGTCGTCGGCTACCTCTCCTTGAACGGAAACGTGGATACCGCCATTGCGATCCGGACGCTCTTCGCCGACGGGCCGATGTACTACCTACAGGCGGGTGCCGGGATCGTCGCGGACTCGGATCCGGCGAGGGAGTGGTTCGAGACGGAGCACAAGCTCGAAGGCTTACGGGCCGCCTTGCGTGAGGCGGTCGAATGAAGGTCCTCATCATCGACAACTACGACTCATTCGTGTACAACCTGTACCAAGAGATCGGGGAAATCGGCGCGGATCCGGTCGTCTATCGCAACGACGGAATTACATTGAAAGAGGTGCGGCTGCTTGCGCCTGATGCGATCGTCCTCTCTCCCGGGCCGGGCCATCCGGCCAACCCACGGGATTTCGGTGTGTGCCGGAACATTCTCGCGGAGTTGAGCCCCACCACCCCGACGCTGGGCGTCTGTCTCGGCCATCAGGGTATCGGGACGGCGTACGGCGGGAAGGTAGGTCACGCGCTGCGAATCCTGCACGGGAAGACGAGTCTCGTCCGACACGATGGCCGCACGATCTTCGAGGGTCTTCCGAATCCCATCACGGCCGGGCGCTACCATTCGCTCGCGATTGACCGCGGAGCGTTGCCCCAGGAGCTCGAAGTCAGCGCGACTTCCGACGACGGCGAGATTATGGCCGTGCGGCACCGCCGTTATCCGATTGAAGGCGTCCAATTCCATCCCGAGTCAATCCTCACACCGGAAGGGCCGGGGCTTCTCCGAAACTTCCTCAAGGAGGCCAAGTGATGATTCAGGATGCGATCGGAGACCTCGCGACGGGCGCATCTCTCGGCTTCGAGCGCGCGTACGCTGCGATGGCGGAGATCATGGATTCGCAGGCGACCCCCGCGCAAATCGGCGCGTTCCTGATGGGACTCCGGATGAAAGGCGAGGGACCCGATGAGATTGCGGGCATGGCAACGGCGATGCGGGATCGGTCGGTTCGCATTCGGTCGCGCGAGGACGGGCGCGTTGTCGACCTGTGTGGGACAGGCGGAGCTCGGTTGACCACGTTCAACGTCTCCACGATAGCAATGTTCGTCGTCGCGGCCGCCGGCGTGAGAGTGGCGAAGCACGGAAATCGAGCGGTCACCAGCCGCTGCGGGAGCGCGGACTTGCTCGAGGCCCTCGGAGCCCGTGTGGACCTGGAGCCGTCGGAGGTCGAGCGGATTCTCGAGGCCCACGGTCTTTGTTTCATGTTCGCCCCGAAGTTCCATCCCGCCATGCAGCACGCGATGGGGCCGCGCAGGGAGCTGGGCGTGCGCACCGTCTTCAACATCCTCGGACCCCTGACGAACCCGGCGGGCGCGAAAGGCCACCTCCTCGGGGTCTTCAGCCCGGATCTAGTGCCGCTCGTGTCAAAGGTGGCCGTCCGCCTCGGGATTGAGCACGCCCTTGTGGTCCACGGCCAAGCGGGGATGGACGAGATTTGCCTTTGCTGCCCGACGATCGTCGGAGAGGTGGCCGACGGCCGGACGCGGCAATTCCTGCTGAAGCCGGCGGACTTCGGCTTCGATCGCGCGGACTCGAGGGACTTGGCGGGGGCGGAGCCGGAGACCGCGGCCAAGGAGGCCGTGCGGATTCTGCGAGGCGAACGCGGGCCGAAGCGAGAGATGCTCCTGGCCAACGCGGCGGGCGGTATCTACGTTTCCGGGAAGGTGGATTCCCTCCCGGAAGCACTCCCCCTTGCGGTGGAGGCCCTCGACTCGGGGAGGGCGTTCGAAACCTTGCGTACCTTCGTGAAGGCCACCGGAGGAAATTTGTCGAAGGTGGAGGACGATGGACACCCTTGAGCGCCTCGTGGTGAACGCGGAGACCCTTCTCAGGGAAGGCTACTACGACGTGCGAGGCGAAACGCTCCGGAGTCCATCCTTCTTGGGCGCTTTGGCCGCGTCGGCTCGGTCCTCGGATGTGATTGCGGAAATCAAGTTCGCATCGCCGGGCATGCGGAGCCCGAGAGATGTGGCGGAGTTCGATGCCATCTTGAACGGGATAGTCGCGGCGAAACCACTCGGGCTCTCCGTCCTCGCAGAGCCCAAGATCTTCGGCGGGAGTATCGACTTCGTATCGCGCGCGGCTCGCACGGGTCTCCCCGTCCTCATGAAGGATGTCGTCATCGACTCGAGGCAGATCGATGCCGCGGCACGTTGCGGGGCTTCCGCTCTGTTGCTCATTGAGACGCTCGCGCGCGGGGGGCACTCTCATCGGCGGATCGACAGGCTCATCGATGAGGCCCATGATCGAAAGGTCGAAGTCGTACTCGAGGTCCACACGCTTGAGGAGTGGGATGCGGCGGTCGAGACACCGGCCGATATCCTGGGGGTCAACAATCGCAGCCTTGCGACCCTGGCAATTGACCTGGGGACGACACCACGCATTCTCGGGGAGCGGCGGAAGGATCGACCCGTCATCGCCATGAGCGGGATTGAGACGCGAAGGCAGGTGGACACCATGCTCCAAGCCGGGGCCGACGCCGTCCTGGTCGGCACATCGATCATGCATCACGATGAGCCCGCGAAAAAGCTCCAGGAGCTGCAGCATGGTTGACGCGTACATCGTCCGGAAGAGAGGATACTTCGGACAATTCGGGGGGCAGTACGTGCCGGAGACGCTCATGCCCGCGTTGCACGAGCTCGAGGCGGCGTACGAGGAGGCAAAAGAGGATCCGGCGTTCCTGGAGGAACTCGAATCGTACTATCGACACTACGGCGGACGCCCGACGCCCCTCTACCTCGCCCGACGCCTGACGGACCACATCGGAGGGGCGCAGATCTATCTGAAGCGGGAAGACCTCTGCCATGGCGGAGCCCACAAGTTCAACAACGTCATGGGCCAGGCCCTCCTCGCCCGTCGCATGGGGAAGAAGCGCGTGATCGCAGAGACGGGCGCGGGCCAGCATGGCGTCGCCACCGCGATGGTCGGGGCAGTCCTCGGTCTGCCCGTCGAGGTGTACATGGGCGCCGCCGACATGCAACGACAATCCCTCAATGTATTTCGGATGAGGCTCCTCGGCGCGACCGTGCACCGCGTCGAACAAGGTAGCCGGACGCTGAAGGACGCCATTAACGAGGCGCTGCGGGATTGGGTGACGAACGTCGAGAACACGTACTACCTCCTCGGAAGCGTCGTGGGCCCGCATCCGTATCCGACAATCGTGCGAGACTTTCAGAGTGTCATCGGCCGAGAGATCCGAGAGCAGAGCCTCGAACGCAACGGCCGACTTCCCGACCTTCTCGTCGCGTGCGTCGGCGGCGGAAGCAACGCGATGGGGACGTTCGCGCCTTTCCTCGATGATGAACGAGTCGAGCTGCTCGGTGTCGAGGCAGGCGGCCGTGGAATGTCGCCGGGGGAACATTCGGCCTCTCTGACGGGGGGCCGCCCCGGGGTCTTACACGGAGCCCGATCGTACGTCCTTCAGGACGACGACGGGCAA
The DNA here is from genome assembly GCA_005878665.1 of Methanobacteriota archaeon. Classification (GTDB taxonomy): domain Archaea; phylum Thermoplasmatota; class Thermoplasmata; order RBG-16-68-12; family RBG-16-68-12; genus RBG-16-68-12. The sequence goes on from VBLR01000114.1 coordinate 35,576, forward strand.
GTGCTTGAGACACATAGCATCTCCGCGGGCCTCGACTACCCCGGCGTCGGCCCGCAGCTATCCGCGTTGAAAGATATAAAGCGCGCGTCCTTTGTGGCGGTCACCGACAAACAGGCTCTCGAGGGGTTCCACGCCCTCGCGACGTATGAGGGAATCCTACCTGCGCTCGAGCCCGCTCACGCCGTGTTCGTAGCGATGCAGAAGGCGCGGGAGATGAAGCGCGACGAAGTCGTTGTCGTCACGGTCTCCGGTCGAGGGGACAAGGACATGGCCACGGTGGCCGATTCGATGGGAGTGAAAGTCTGAGCCGCATCTCGAACGCATTCCGCCGCGCCGCGGCGGAGAGTCGCGCCGCCTTCGTCGTCTACCTGATGGCCGGCGACCCTGACCTCCGGATGACGGAATCGCTCGCAACGGCCTGCGAAGCGGGAGGGGCGGATCTCCTAGAGCTCGGCATCCCCTTCTCCGACCCCATCGCCGATGGTCCCGAGATTCAGGAGGCTGGGCAACGGGCTCTTCGTGCCGGGACGCGTCCGCGCGACGTCATCGGCCTGGCGGCGCGCATCCGTCAAGAGACGGAGATCCCGCTCGTCCTCATGACATACATGAACCCGGTCCTCGCGATGGGTCTTCCGACGTTCGCCGAACGAGCCGCGAGCGCGGGGGTCGACGGGGTCGTCGTCCCAGACCTTTCTCTTGAGGCCTCGCCCGAGATCCGAGAGCCGCTCGACGCGCACGGCGTCGACATGATTCAGCTCGTCGCGCCGTCCACCCCGCCCACGAGGGCTGCTGCGATCGCGGACGCCTCCCGCGGGTTCCTGTACGTCGTCGCAAGGTACGGGACCACGGGTGCGCGATCGAGCCTGCCGGAGGACCTGAGGGGTCGAATTGCCGCCCTTCACCGGGTTTCGTCCCTCCCTCTCGGTGTGGGCTTCGGAGTAACGACTGGTGCTCATGTCCGAGCGGTTGCGGCCGCTGGTGCGGACGGGGTCGTCGTCGGGAGTTCGATTGTACGTCGTGCGGCAGAGCGCCGCGATCCGGAGGATCTCCGAAAATTCGTCGCCGAACTCGCTACGGGACTTGCCGTCGAGCGGACGACCTCCTCCATTTCTTCGAGCAAACGATAGGTGAGTTCGATCCCTCCGGGGGCCGACGCACCAGGCCGAGTGCGAGGTCTTGTTGGTGACGCCGTTCAATTCGACGGCCTTGGTCGCTGCTCCTCGGATTCCGGCCGCCGTCGGCGGTGAAGATGTCTTTGTGAGAGAAGAGAGAGCGCCAACCGATTTGCGCGCGACTCAGTGCGTGTGCGCATGACCCTGGTGGGATTCGTGCTGGTCAGGAGCTTCCTCGCCTTTCGGGTTGAAGCTCTGGCCGCATCCGCAGGTCGACCAGTTGTTCGGGTTGCTCACGAGGAAGCCGCTGCCTGCGACGCTCTCCGCGTAGTCCACGTTCGAGCCGTCGAGGTATTCCTTGCTGTTGCCGTCGACGAGGACCTTGAGCCCGTGGACTTGGACGACCTCATCGTCCTCGTGGATCTTCCGGTCGAGCGCGAGACCATAGCGGAAGCCGGAGCAGCCGCCGCCCGCGACATACATACGGAGATACGTGTCTTCGAGAGAGCCCAACGCTTGGCCGGTCTCCGGATCGGACCTCTGGATGAGCTCCTTGACCTTGTTCGCTGCGGTTTCGGTCAGGGTGACCTGGATCATTGCACTACCCCGCATCCTCCGAACACGATGACGCCGTTATTTAACCCTTTGGTGGTTAGTTGCGCGACTCCGAGGATCAGGGGTGGTCATTCGAGCGATTTTCCCATATACCGGCGTTCCGCCCGGAATCCCAGGCTCTCGTAGACGTGGCGGGCGCGGGCGTTCGTCTCGGAAACTTCGAGCTTGATTTTTCGATACCCTCGCTGCCGAGCCCAGTCGCTCGCCCACTCGACGAGGAATTTCCCGACGCCCTTCCCGCGCCGATCCGGGGCGACCCAGACATCGTAGATGAAACCCTGGGCCTCCGGGGTGATGAAACCGCCCTCGCCGAGGATCACATACCCGAGGAGCTCGTGGTCCGCCGTCTCGGCGATCCAACGCTCCGTTCGGTCCCCTGCCATGTACGGTTCGATTTTCTTTCGGAAATGGGCTTCCCACTTGTCGCGATTCAGACGGGCACGTTCGTCCGCGGGGATGTCGTCCCAGACCGTCTGAAGGGTGGCTCGCCACATGACGTCGTCGTCCGCTCGTCGGGCCCGGCGCATACGGACGTCCATGGTACGCCCCGTCGCGACACGGTATCTCGGTCCATGAACATGTCGGCCTCTCATGAGAAACGCATGACACAAAAATTCGAACGGTCATCATTCAGTGCCCAGCTTTTATATGACCCTCGGCCGTTGTTGCGGCTGTGCTCCCCTCGCGCTGCGCTCGATGCGGCGCCGTGAGTCGCGATTTTCTGTGCGCGTCATGCCTCGATTTTCTCGTCGCCGATCGCCCGCTGTGGTTGAATCCCGGGCTCCTCCCCGGGCCGTCGCTCATGGATCTCACCCGCGCGAACGACGTCGCGATCGTCGCGGCCGACCTCTCCGAAATCGAATGGCGCCGGCCTACGCGCGAACCGACGGCTGCGGAAGCGGTCCGACTCGTGCGGCTGCTCCACCTCGATTCGGACGAGACAGCAATCGTGAGCGTTGGCGACGCCGAAGTCCTTCACAGCTTCCTGCGCGACGCTCGTCGTTCAACGCCAACGAATGTCGAGGAACGAAGGGCCCTCGCGGCCGTTTGTCGGTATCTGCAGTCACGGGATTGGATGCCTTCCCACTTGGCGGCTGAATACGGACTTCGAGCGAAGGTACTCGAGCCGCCGAAAGGAACTGCGTCGAAGCCGGTGGCGGTCCGGCAGGAAGTCTCGGAACCACCGACCCCGATTGAACCGCCTCTGCCCGAGGTTTCTGTGGAACCGGACGTCCCCGAAGCACCGCCCGAGTCCGCCTTCGAGGATTTGGAGGACCTCGACCTACCCGAGGAGGACGTGCCCTTGCTCGAGGCTCAGCCGGTCCCGCCGGACCCCATCCCGCGTCCAGAGCCGCCGCTTCCTCTTCCCCAACCCGAGCCCGCGCCCGGTCCCGTGCCGGAACCAGAACCGGAGCCCGGCCCGGAACCGGAGGAGGGATTCCCCGACCTAACCCACCGTGCGGAACTTGAGGAATCTCGCCGGACCCTGCAGAAAGAACGAGCGGATGCCGAAGCGTACGTCCAATCCCGGACGCAGGAATTCCTCTCGAAGGAGGAGCGGCTCTTCGCCCGCGAACGGGCCGTCGCATCGAAGGAGGAAGAAATCGAGGCCCGTGCCCGGACGGCGACGGAGCGCCTCGTCGCGTTGGAGAAGGACTCGGCCCGGCGCGAAGTGTTGCGGTTCCTCGGCGCGATCCCGGGCATGTCCACAGCCCAGGCGGATGTGATTGCGACCGCGTTCCCCGACATCGCCTCGTTGACCGCCGCAGACGAGAAAGCTCTGACCCAGTGCAAAGGTGTGACCGGCGCGTTAGCCCACGCAATTCGACTCGAGCTTGCGCCTGGCGAGCTCGAAGACGAACGACGTTCGAGCCGACTTCGGGAGGAAGCCCAGGCGTTCATCGAAGAAGGCGAATACGACGCCGCGCTGGAATGCTACGACCGCCTGCTCCGATCCCGGCCGGAGGAGACGAGCGTCTGGTTCGACCGGGCCGAGCTCCTCGTCCTCCTCGACCGCCCCGAAGAAGCCCTCCAGTGCTACACGCGGATCCTCGATTTCGATCCAGCGAATCGCCAAGCGTCATACGAGCGTGCGAATCTCCTCTTTGGGCTTGGCCGGCTCTCGGTCGCGGTCGACGCGCTGCGCGATGCGCTCCGCCTCGAGCCGTCGAAATCTCGAGAGGTCGTGCAGAAGGCGGAACAACTGCGGAGAGACGGCCATCCGAACGAGGCCGTCCTTCTGTTTCGCGCCATCCTCGAGATCGCTCCGGACGACCCGCGGGCCATCCTGGGCCTCGGAGACACGCTGATCGACCTCGGGGATTCGGACGCCGCGGAGGCCCAGTTCGCGCGAGCGCTCGGGAGGGACCCGCAAAACGCACCCATCCTCTTCCGGAAGGGCGCGCTCCTTGAGCGGAAAGGCCGTTGGGGTGCGGCCGTCCAATACTACAACCGCGCCATCGCCCTTCGATGGAATTATCCGGAACCATGGCTCGCGAAAGGCGATATCCTCCTGAATCACGCTCGCCCAAGAGAGGCCCTCGAGTCGTTCGAGAAGGTGGCTTCCTTCGACCCGCAGCGGATCGAGGCGTGGGCCGGAGCCGCCCGAGCCCATGCCGCGTTGGGCCAGGCGGACGAAGCGGAGGCGGCCCTTGCGAACGGGGCGCGTTTCGGAGCCGACCATCCCGCGGTCCTCGTCGCACGGGAAGCGATTGCGCAGATTACCGGCGCGCGGCCCGCGGCCTCGGAGCCCTTGGAGCCGATCACCGATCTTCCATCGCTCGCGAAGGCGTTCGAGGCGATCGAGGAAGAGGTCGAGGCCCCCGAATCGAGCGTCCCACCCGATTTTCAGTCATTCGTCGAATCGATTGAGCCAGAGAAAGAGGACACCCATGTCCTCTTGCAACTCGCGGAGCTGGCGATCGAAGGCGGGGATCCACAGATGGGTCTCCTCCGGTACGAGCAGGCGATTGAGCGGGAGCCCCGCAATGCCGACGCATGGACCGGGAAAGGCGTCGCCCTGCAGCAGCTCGAGCGATTCCGGGAAGCCCTCGAGGCGTACGACCGCGCGCTCTCCTTGAAGCCGAACCACGAGCTAGCGCGGAAGTGGCGCGAGTCGTGCGCCCGGCACGTGCCGTCGGAGGCGAACGAGTGATGCTGGCGCCAGACACCGCACGGCGGTTTCTCCCGAGCGTCGATCGCCTCGAGTCCGCGATGCACGCCGCGCGACGCGCCTTTGACCAGGGGGACACGGACGGTGCCCTCGGCCAACTCGGAGTCGCCCTCAAGCTCAAGCCGGAATACGACGCGGCGTGGATCCTCAAAGGTCACGTCCTGCAGAAGGCGGGGGAACTGGAAGCCGCCCTGGACTCGTTCATGCAGTCGCTGAAATGCAACGGGGACTCGAAGGAAGGCTGGATGGGCCTCGCCTCCGTGTTGCACGGGCTCGGTCGACTGAAGGAGGAGGCGGAAGCGTACGATCGGCTGTTGGCCTTCGACCCGCGGTCGCTCGAAGCGTGGATCGACAAGGGCGCCGTCCTCCATGAGTTGGAAGACTACCCCGCGGCCATCCTTTGCTATGAGGAAGTCCTCGCGCTCCGACCGGAGTTCGCGACGGCATGGAACAACAAGGGCGCGGCGTTGCTCCGTCTCGGCCGTGAGGCCGAGGCCGCTCGATGCTTCGAGGAGGCCCTGCGCCTCGATCCCGATTGCGTCGATGCGATGGCGAACCGGACGTACCTCTGCGAAAAGCAGGGGTACCACGGGGAGGCAATCCTCTGGGCGGACCGCGCGCTGCGAATTCGGGAGGCGCCGGGGCTCTGGTACGCGAAAGGCCGCGCTCACCTCGGGCTGCTCGAGTCCACGCTAGCGATTCGCTCGTTCGACCGCGCGCTCGCGCTTGACTCGACTCTCAAGGAGGCGAAAGCGGAGCTCCGACGCGCGAAAGCGATGCGGGGGAAGTCCGACTTCTACCGCGGCGCGTACGAGTGTTTCGGCACCCATCTCGCAGGCGACCCTGGCTGCGAGGAATGCGAGATTCGCCCGCGATGTCGCGAGGTGACTCCGTGAGCGTGCCGTCCGCGGCGGAAGTCGAGCACGCGGACTGGCCGACGCTCCAACGGATGTGCGGATCGCTCGGGCTGAACCCGAAAGGCCGAAGCGGAGTCGTCCGCATGCGGGTCCTTGAACACCTACGTCGACGCGGCCGCCCAGAACCTTGGCGCGCTGGACGAGACCACATGGCTGCATTGCTCACGCGACTCGGGTTCCCGGATCTTTCCGAGGATCTGTGGGAGTCCGCAATCCGGCTCGACGCGCCCGCCCCGTGGGTCGGTCTTGGACAAGCGCAGGTCGCCGGCGGATTCCTCGGTGAAGCGGTCAAATCGTTCGACCGCGCGGCCCAGATGGGCGACGCATCCGCTCTGCTCCACCGAGCTGAGGCGCTTGGCGCGGGAGGCGACTACGATCGCGCCATCGCCGCGTGCGAGTCGTATCTTGCGAGCCACCCCGGGGATCTCCGAGCGCTCGGCATGAAAGCGGATTTCCTCGTTCGATCCGGGTTCAAGGAAGAAGCGGGGCGTGTCCTCCGGGCGGCGGCCGACTTCCATCCCGAATTTCCGTTTCTTAGGCCGGCGGCGGGTACCGCGTTCCTCAAGGCGGGGCGTCCGGAGGTGGCCGTCGACTCGTTCGGACCGTCGACGCGCGCGGATGCGACCGGCATCGAAGGAGCGCTGAATCGCGGGGCCGCACTCCTCGTCCTTGGACGAACGCGAGAGGCGATCGACATTTTCCAGAAAGCGCTGGAGACCGACCCTGATCGCGCGGAAGCCCTCAACAATCTCGGCGTCGCTCATCTTCAGATGGACGAGCGACAGGCGGCGGCGTCGAACCTGGCCCGTGCCGCGAAGCTGGTCGACTCTCCGCAGATCCGGCTCAACCTCGCGAAGGTCCCGAAAGCGGCCCCCCGTGACAAAGCCAAAAAGCCCGCCGCGCGCAAGAAAGAGAAGCCGTAACTCCCCGTTCGGAAACAATCAATACGGTTCGTGTCGTAGCGGAACCGGTGCCGGTCCGGTCAACGGAATGGGAGGGCGTCTACACCGACGGGCCGTGGCTCCTCACTCGGAATCTGGTCCCTGGTGCCGTCGTGTACGGCGAAGGCCTCGTCCATGGGAGAGACGGGGAATTCCGTCGGTGGGATGCGAACCGGAGCAAGCTCGCTGCGTATCTCAAACGGGGAGGACAGGTGTGGCCGTTCCGTGGTCGCTCATCCGTCCTGTACCTGGGTGCGGGCAGCGGAACCACCGCGAGCCATGTTTCCGACGTCTGCGCGGACGGAACGGTCGCCGCGGTCGAAATCTCACCGCGGTCCTTCCGGGGTCTTCTCGCGCTTTCGGAAAAGAGGCCGAATCTCATTCCGATCCTCGGCGACGCCGCGAAGCCAGAATCGTACGGCGCCCGGATCGGCTCCGTGGACGTCCTGTACCAGGATGTCGCTCAGCGAGATCAAGATGGGATTTTCCTTCGGAACCTCGATCTGCTGCGATCCGGTGGGATCGGATTCCTGATGGTGAAGTCGAGATCGGCGGATGTCTCCGCGTCGCCCGCAACCGTCTTCGATTCGACAAAACGCGCACTGGCCCACGCCCGTGTCGACCTCGTCGACTTTCGGTACCTCGAGCCCTTCCAAGCGGATCACGGCGCGTTCGTCGTCCGGAAATCCTAGGCGCATCTCCCGAGCCGCGGGCTCAATCTTAAATACGATTCCGCGGTATGCGCAGCCCCTCCCCGAGGAAACCGATGGCTCGCATCCATGCGCACCGCAAGGGAAAGAGCGGATCGACCCGACCGTACCTGAAGGCGAATCCGGAATGGGTCGGGATGGAAAAGGCGGAGATCGAGGAGACGATCGTCCGCTTGCACCAGGAGGGTCTGTCGACGGCCTCCATCGGCGTGCGGCTCAGAGACGCCTACGGCGTGCCGAACGTGCGCCTCGCGACGGGTCGGAGCGTGACTCAGATTCTCTCGTCCAAAGGGACGAAATTCGCGCTGCCGGAGGATCTCGCCAGTCTGATCAAACGCGCCACGAGCCTTCAGACACATCTGAAGGATCATCGGAAGGACCTGAGCAACCGACGCGGCCTGGAATTGATCGAGTCGCGCATCCGCCGTCTGTCCCGGTACTACAAGTCGCGCGGCGTCCTGCCCTCCGACTGGGACTATTCCTTGAAGCTCGCGGAGCTGCAAGTGAAGTAGGTGGCCCATGGTCAAGGGCCTGGATGATCTGGCGCCCGAGGGCTTGCTCGATCGGGCCCGGAGGGCCGCGGCTCTCGTCGACGACGCCGCCCGGGTCCGCGTCTTCTGCCACTACGATCCGGACGGCACGACCTCCGCCTCGATCTTGGCGCGGGCCCTCATGCGCCGCGGCAAGCGAATCCACGCGACGATGGCGCACGCGCTCGACCGGACGTCCGCCGCCCGCCTTGGGGAGGAAACGAACGAACTCCTGGTCGTGAGCGACATGGGATCGGGCCAGCTCGATCTCCTCGAAGGGCTTCCGTATCCGGTCGTCGTCCTTGATCACCATAAGCCGATCCGGGATTCGGAGACGATCGCTCACGTGAACCCCCATCTCTTCGGGGTCGACGGGGCGCGAGAAATGTGCGGGGCGACGACGACATGGCTCTTCGCCCTCGTCCTCGACGAGCGGAACTGGGATCTGGCCGGGCCGGCCATGGCGGGCGCGATTGGGGACAAACAAGCGGTCGGAGGTTTCGTCGGGGTGAACGCCGCGCTGTTCGAGGAAGCCAAGGAGAGGAAGGTCGTCGTCCTGGAACGCCGACTCGCTTTACGGGATCTGCCGCTCGGCAAGGCGATCGCCCTTTCGATCGAACCGTACTTCCGAGGCCTGTCCGGGCGGCCCGACGCCGCGGAGGACTTTCTTCGCACGGTAGGCTTTGATCCGGCTGCGAGCCTTCGCGATCTCGACGCAGGCGGCCGCCGAAAGCTCACGTCCATTCTGGCCGCCCGGCTCGTGGAGCAGCACGCGGCCCCGGAGGCGCTTGATGTCCTCGTTGCGGATCGATACTGGATCGAACCCGACCAGATGTACGCCCACGACCTCGAGGCGTACGTGAACAGTTGCGACCGTCTCGGCCAGGAAGGGCTCGGGATGGCCGTCTGCCTCGGGGATCGTGACGCGCTCGCGAGGGCCGAGAAGCTGCTTGAGGAATACACCTCGAAGGTCCTCGGTTACCTCGTCTCGCTCGAGTCCAAAGGTCTATTCCCGAAGAAGCACATTCAGTTTTTCTACTGCGAAGACGCAAGCTTGGCCGGCGTCGTCGCGGGAACCGGCATGCTGTTCTTCTTCGATCAAACGCGACCGACCCTCGGGCTCTCCGTCCTCGATGGCATCACGAAGGTGTCCGCCCGCGGCACCCGCTCGCACATCGCCGCCGGGGTCGACCTCGCGGTCGCATTGCGGGAGGCCGCGTCCGGGGTCTCGGGGAACGGCGGCGGTCACAACATCGCATCGGGCGCGACAATCCCGAAGGGCAAGGAGGATCGGTTTCTCACCCAGGTGGACGAGATTGTGGGACGCCAATTCGAAGCCACGCGGACGAACGATCAATAGTTGTCCAAGAGGCGACTCACTTCGCGGGATTCGAGGTCCGTCTTGAGCGCGGGTGACTCCAGGACCTTCATGTTCCGCTCGAGGAGGGCGAGCTCTTTCTCCTCCAGGGTGTCCGGGCTCACGGGGAGCAGGATGATCGCCCGTCGCTGCATGACGAACTCGTTCACGTGTTCCACGAACATGAGCGTCTGCAGAAATCCGTTGTTGATGACCAAGTACTCCAAGCCATCCAGGAGGACCGCGCCTTCGCCGTTGTTGTCCTCGATGAACTTCTGGATGACTTTCGCGAGCGTGCCGATTGCCGTCGGGTTGTGGTAATCCTCGCCGGGCGTGTGGCTGAGCCAGATGATTCGGACTTCCGTGAGGCCCCGCTCGCGGCGCACGCGGTCCGGGTACTGGCGGGTGATGCACAGGCCCGGAATTTTCTGGGCGAGTAGCATTTCAAAGAGTCGGAAACTCAGTTCGGGCTTCTTCTCTTTCACGAGATAGCAGACGCCCTTCTCGAGCTCCATGGGCATCGCAGAGCGAAGTGCCTCAGCCTCCGTGCCCATTTCGCCCTCCTGAGGTTGCACCCATCCCATCGGTTTCTCCATAGCGGCTATCGTCTCTTCAAACTTCGTTCCAGATTATCAATGAGCACCTTGGCCGGAATTTCCGGGAGAGAAATCAGCGTCGTCTTACCGACGACGCCCTCGCCACTCAATTTCGTGTCGACGAGGCCGAGCGCGTCAAGATCCCGCACATACTTCCAGAACTGGGTGTGGGCCCGCGGCTTCTGGTCGTACTCTTCGCACACCACGGCGTACGCCTCTTCGGCGTCGCCCATCGTGATGTACGCTTTCTTGCGACTCTTTCGGGCGATCGACAAGAGCACGAGTTTCTTTGGGACGTCGAGCAGACCGAGCCGCTCTTGGACGTCCGTCGGATGGACGTGGGCCTTCGCGCCGCGCACGTGCTCTGGGGCGACCTCCTCGAGGTTCTCCTCGTCGGCGAGCATGCCGGCCTTCTCGAGCAGCTCGATGGCATACCGTGCATCCCCGAACTCGGACGCGATATCCGCGATCAGGTCGATGAGGTCCTCGCCGACGGTGCCCGGGTGCAACGCGAGTTGCACGCGGCCCGTGACGATGTCCCGGAGCTCCCCTCGATCGTACTTCGGGAACTCGACGACGTTGGATCGGCGGAACGTGCTGAGCGCGGCTCGGTCCATGTACTCCAACGCGTTCGGCCGTTGCGAGATCAGGATCATCGAGATGTTGCCCTTCGAGGCGATTGTCTCCTCGGCGATCCGAGCGAACGAGTAGATCAGGTCCGCGCCGCTCTTCTTCAGGAGGGCGTCCACTTCGTCCAAGATCACGATGAAGTGAAGCCGGTGCTTCTCGAGATGCCGCCGCAACGTCTCCATCTTCTCTGCAATCGAGAATCCCCGTTCGGGGAAGTGGGCGTCAAAATGCTGGATCAGCCGGAGCAGGACCGCGTCGTCCCCCATCCGCTGGCGACAGTTCACGAGATCCCAGTCGACGGCCCGATCCGATTCCGACGCGTATTTCTTGAAATCGAGGCAGAAGCGCTTCGCCGTGTGGGTCTTCCCGGTTCCCACGGGCCCATACAGGAAGGCGTTGCTCGAGGCTCCCGCCCCGACGATGGGCCGCAGGAGGCTGAAGAGCCGCTGCGTCTGCCCCTCCCGATGGACCATCTTTTCGGGGAGGTAGTCGAACGACAGTTTCCCTTGGTCCTTGAAGACGGAGGGCCCGGCCCGGAACGACACAATCGACGCCAAGGCGGCGGACGCGCATAACCTTTGCCTCCGAGACCCGAAAGCCCATCAAGGGAACCGCGGATGGCGGGACGTGGCGGACCGCTTCTTCTGTTTCGCATGCGGGCGCGACCATCGGACCGGGACCTCGATTGCGCGGGACCATAAGCGATACAGCATCGAGGGCGGGTACGAGTCGGGTGGGATCTTCTCCGACCTGCGCGAGTTCTACGTGCAGACGAAAGGGATCGAAGCGGCGTTTCGCATCCTCGGCTTCGCCGACGTCCGCGTGAATCCGCCCCGGTTCGGTCGAGGCTGGCCATCGCGCGCCGCGATCGAACGGGCGTATCGTGACCGGGCTCGGCGCCATCATCCCGACGCGGGCGGCGACCCGCGGGAGTTTCGAAAGGTCCAGTGGGCCGTCGAAGTCCTGCGGAGGTATCGGCCACCGGATGCATGAGCGGTCGTCCGCAACGTTTATCGCGATCGGGACGATTGATTCGAACGGAGGTCAACCGGATGGCCTCGTCCCCCCGCGAAGCTCTTTCCACGTTGCCCGACCCGGTCTTGCATGACTTGGCCAAGGTCCACGGGCTCGATCCGACGCGCTATCCGAATCGGACTTCGCTGATCGAAGCGCTTGCTTCGCTCGCTGATGTGGAATCCCTTTTGGCAGAGGCGGAGCGCCGACGAATGGAATACCACCTTGAACGGCTTCGACCTAGACAGCTTCGGGAGCTGGGAGAGCGGCATCGGGTGAGCCTGCTCGGACTCAAGCGGAAGTCGGACCTGGTAGCCGCGCTCGCCACCGCTCCGGGTTCCTCCGAAATCCTCTTGGAGCTCGAAGCGCAAGACGCCGCGGATCGGGACGCCGGCTTCGTGCTGGGCCGTGACGCGGACGTCGACTACGAGCGGGTCGAGGAGCTCCTCGAGCAAGCTCGCAAGAGGTTCCAAGAACGACAATTCGAAGCCGCGCTGACCGCAGCGCAAGAAGCATCCCGCATCGCGGAGCGGACGACGGAGCAGCTCCGACGCGCATCCTGGTCGTACGCCGTCCTCGCCGCGCAAGGGCTCTTGGAGCCGTGCGACCCGGAGGACCCGGACACCGTAAAGGCCCGCGCGCTCCTCGACCGGGCCCGCGACGTCTTCTTCCAAGGCCAGACCATGGACGATGCGTTCCTCCAAGACCTGGTCCGAGCCGCGGAGGTGGCCCATGCGCGCGAAGCGGACCGGGTGCGGGAGCTGCTCGCCCTCACCCGGGACTCGATTCGTGAGGCCGCGAACCTCGGCGCATCGATTGCTATGGCCGAGGACGCCTGGAAGCGAGGGGGCGACTCCCTGGACCGGGATCAGCTTTCTGCGGCGCGGGAGAGCTTCGTCGAGGCCGGCCAGCGTGCGGAGGACGCGAGGCTTCGACGAATTCGCGAGGTCGAGGAATCGGTCGGATTCGTCTCCGATCACATCGCCCTCGCCCGGAACGTCGGCGCAGACACGGAGGAGGCGGAGCAGCTCCATCAAGCCGCGCGGACCGCGGTCGCCGTCGGAGAGCACGGCCACGCCGGCGATCTGCTCAAGCGGGCGGAGCGGCTCGCGATGAAAGGCCAGCAACGACAAATCGAGCGGGCGATGCAGCTCCGCCAGGCCCAGGTCGAGAAGGCCCAAGCGATCATCGGCGCGTGCGAGCCCGTTTTGAAGGAGGCGGAGTCGTACGACCTCAGTGCGACCGAAGTTCGCGTGCTCCTTCGGCAGGCGCAAGACGTCCTCACGAAAGGGGACTACCTGGCCGGGCTCACATTCGCGCGAAACGCGGAGGAGGCGGCTCAGCGGCTCGAGGCGCAGGTCGCCGACGAGCGTCGTCGGCGCGGGATTCAGAAACCAGCCTCGGGCACGTGCGGGGTGTGCCGCTCCACCTGCGTCACGTTCGAGGACGATGGATGGGGCCGCTGTGAGGATTGCGGGAACACGTTCCGATGGCGCGGCCCGTTCGGGGTTTGGGAGCGCCTGAAGGCAATCCTGATTCCGTAGGCCCCGGGGCGCGGCCATAGTCTTTTAACGAGTCCCCAGAATTCCACGCGGATGGCGAAGCGCGACCTCCTCCGGCGGAAGGTCGAGGACATCGACGTGTCCCCGTCTTCGGAGGTCGCGCGACTCGTCGAAGCGATGGGTCGTGGAGGCGGCTTCACGGCGAAGAAAATCGCCGTTGGCGTCGAGATCCTCCGGACCATGTTCCGCCGACCGGCCTGCACGACCTTCCTCTCGTTCCCCGCCGCCCTCATGGCCACCGGGGTCCGCGGTGTCCTGCGCGCCCTCGTCGAGGAGAGGCTCGTCGACGTCGTGGTGACGACGTGCGGCACCGCCGATCACGATCTCGCGCGGGTGTGGCAGCCGTACTACCATGGCGACTTCGAAATGGACGACGTCGCCTTGCATCGTCTCGGAGTGAACCGCCTCGGGAACGTCCTCATCCCGAACGCGTCGTACGGCATCGTCCTGGAGAAGAAAATCCAGCCGATGCTGCGCGACCTGTGGGACTCCGGCCTCCGGGCGCCGTCCACGCGCGAATTGCTTTGGGAGCTCGGCCGGCGCGCCGGAAGCCGTCAATCGCTGCTCTGGTGGGCGTGGAAGAACCGCATTCCCGTTGTCGTGCCCGCGATTTTCGATGGGGCGGTCGGGTACCAGCTCTGGTCGTTCTGGCAGGAGCACAAGGCGTTTGCGATTGACCAGTTGCGGGACGAAGCGGAGCTCGCCGACCTCGTCTTCACGGCCAAGGAAACGGCCGCCCTCATGATCGGCGGCGGCGTCTCCAAACATCACACGATCTGGTGGAACCAATTCCGAGGCGGGCTCGACTACGCGGTGTACATCACGACGGCCCCAGAATGGGACGGGAGCCTGAGCGGAGCACGGGTACGGGAAGGGATCTCTTGGGGCAAAGTGAAGGAGACCGCGAAGCAGGTGACGATTGAAGGGGACGCGTCCGCAATTCTGCCAATGATGATTGCCGCGGCGCTCGGCCGCCCCCACCGATGATCCAAACCGGTCACTTGATGAGCCAGTAGCCCGCAGCCTTTTCGCGCGCCCGGCGCTTCGCGTAACCCTTCGACTGCAATTCCTGGAGCGCTTGGAGGACGAAATTCTTCGGGAGCTTGGACATCTTGGTGATCGCCTCCGCGTCGCGCATCTTGTCTTCCGACGTGATGCCGGCGGACTTCATCGTGTCGTAGACCTTGTTCGCTCGGTCAGAAACGTCTTCGAGGGGCATGCGCGAACCCTCCGTGCGCGGGCCGGAAACTCGGGGCGGTGTTAAATAAGCTTCCCATCTTGCGACGGCCCATGTGCCCGGGAGTATGCAAGGATCGACTCGCGGATGCCTTCGACCGGTTCGGACGGGTTCCGATCGAGAAGCGGAAAGCCATGGTTCTGCCGGACCACTCGGCATTCCGTACGACCGAGGATCCGTTCTGGTCCGCCGGCGGCCTCCTTCATGACGGCGGAGGTCGTGTCCTCCTCATTCGCCATGTCGCCGGGTCCGGCTGGGGTGACGCGTGGGTCACCCCCGGTGGCCGGCTCGAGGAAGGGGAGACCACCGTGGACGGCCTGCGCCGCGAGGTGCGTGAGGAGGTAGGCCTGGATGCCCTGGAGCCGATCCTCACGCGCATTCTCCAGCAGACTTTTTCCGATGGCACCCGGGTCGCGCACGGCTACTTCGCGCAGTTCGTCGCGCGCGCGTCATCCGGCGTCCCGCGTCGGGGGCCTGACGTGCGGGAGGCGCGTTGGTTTGAGAGCTTGCCGCCCGACCTTGTATTTCGGGAGGACTATCTGGTGGATTTCCAGCGGTTCGTCGCGGCCGCAACCTTTTAGCGAATCCTCCGGATGGCAGGACCGGGGCCGGGACTGTGGGACGGAGGCCTGCGCTGCTCGTCGTCGATATCCAGAACGATTTCTGCCCCGGTGGGGCGCTCGGCGTGCCCGGCGGCGACGAGATTATTCCGCGGGTGAACCGGACCGTCGCGCTCTTCGAACGCCGCCATCGCCCCGTTCTCTTCACGCGGGACTGGCACCCGCGGGAGACGAAGCACTTCAAGGAGTTTGGCGGGGCCTGGCCCGCCCACTGCATCCAAGGGACGAAAGGCGCCCGATTCCATCCGGACCTCCAGCTGCCCGCGGGATCCCTGATCCTCTCGAAGGGAATGGATCCGGAGCAAGATTCGTATTCGGCCTTCCAGGCCTTCACCGATCGGGGCCGAGATCTCGAGTCGACCTTGCTCGAGCTCGATGTGGACGAACTGTTCATCTGCGGCCTCGCGACGGACTACTGTGTGCGCGCGACGACACTCGACGGTCTCCGGCGCGGACTTGCCATCCGCGTCCTTCGCGACGCGATTCGCGGTGTGGATCTGAAACCCGGCGATTCGGAAATGGCAATCAAAGAAATGCGCGTGAATGGCGCCCATTTTTCGGAGAGTCGCGGATTGGCGAGACTGTTGCCTAGAGTTTGAATCTCTCCATGACCGCCGTCACCTGAAGGCGGCGAACCGTTGAAATAGACGGCGTGGGTTCATTCGACGTCGGTGGCGCGCGCGTTCGACTAGGAGGCCGCGGACCGCGGAAGACGAACTCTTGCGGGGGTATGGAAATGGCTGGCAAAGCGAAGTCGGGCGGGGTTGGAGAGGGTACGCGCGAGCATCCGTGGCATCTCAAGACGCCGAGCGGAACGTCGGAGTTTCTGGCGTTCCGTGACGAGACGCTCGATCCGCCCGCGCTTGTCGTCAAGTCCGGGAGCACGGAACTCCGATATCACCTCCGGTGCATCAACGACCTGCATTCGATGCTCAAGTCTCGCGGCGATTGGATGCCTCTCGGGAGTGCGGACGAGCAGAAGCCGGCGGCGGAAGGAACCATCGAGGCCTGGGGTCGGTCCCCGAAGAATCCGGTCGGCGGTGGTACGGATTGAAGAAAGGACTCCGCGGGCGATTCGGCATGTACGTGCCCCCGGTCCTGGAAATTCTCCGCCTGGCCGAAGTCGAACACAACCCGAAGAACAACCGGATGAAGGCGTTGTAGCCGGCCTTCCCGCACGCTCTCAGATCGCTCGCCTCTCATGAGCGGTGATCGAGCCCTGCGGTCCGATTGGAAGTCTCCTCTCCGTCAACGCCGACGAACCGTCTGGACAGTACGTTTAAATAACGCGGTTGCCATACGATTGTCAGACAAAATTACCCAAGACGTCGGACGCGGACTGGGGTCCATATGCCATCGGAATCCGAGCGGGTGACGATCCGAATTCCCCCGGACAAGATCAAGGCGCTGCATCAGCTGGTCAAGAGCGGCGACTTCACGACGATCTCCGACGCGATTCGCGCGGCGATCGACCGCTTCATCGACGTGAAATTCGCGCCGGACTACATCCGCAAGCTCATGATCGAACTGCCGAAGGGGAACGTCGTGGATCTCCAGCAGCTCGTGAAATCGGGTGATTCGGTGTCCGTGGAGGACGCGGTCCGCAACGCGGTCCGGGAGTATGTCCGACGTCGGCTCCACAAGGCCATAGAAGGGGCCGAGCGATAGTCGACGTGGCGGGAACGCGCGACCCCTCAGGCGCGCGAGCAGGGCGGTTCTCCCCAGGGCCGTTCGGGATGGAATCAGGGATGGGCCTCGACACGGCGCAGCGCACCGGAAACCGGTCGTTCCTCGACTCGTTTGGCTTCGCCCGCCCGAAGGTCTTAGTGATCGGATGCGGCGGCGCGGGCGGCAACTCCGTCCATCGTCTTCACCGCATGGGGATCCGCGGAGCCCGAACGGTGGTCGTGAACACGGACGCGGTGCACCTCGATTCGATTCAGGCAGACCGCAAACTCCTGATCGGCGGGGGCGTGACCCATGGAATGGGGGCGGGCGGGCGGCCGGAAATCGGCGAACGTTGCGCCGAGATCTCGGAGCAAGAACTCCGGAACCAGATCGGTGATGCGGACCTCACGTTCATCACGGTCGGCCTGGGCGGAGGCACGGGGACCGGCGTCGCGCCCCATGTGGCGGAACTCGCGCAGGCTGCCGGCAGCGTCGTGATCACCTTGGCGACGACCCCGTTCCGAGCCGAACGTGGCCGGATGGCGAACGCACGCGCGGGTATCCAACGCCTCCGGGACCGAACGGATTCACTGATCCTCCTCGATAATAACCGCTTGCTGGACCTCGTCCCGAATCTCCCGGTCGAGCAGGCCTTTGCCGTCATGGACCATCTGATCGGCGAAGTGGTCAAGGGCATCACCGAATCGATCACGGTCCCTTCGCTGATCAACCTGGACTTCAGCGACGTGCGCACGATCCTTCAATCGGGCGGCACCTCCACGGTCTTCTACGGGGAGAACGAGGACCACGACCCGGATCGGCTCGTTCGAGACACCCTTGACAACCCGCTCCTCGAGGTCGACTACCGCGGGGCGAACGGCGCGCTCATCCACATCAGCGCCGGCCCGGGCCTCCCGCTCCGCACGGCGCACGAGGTCGTCGAGGGCTTGACGGCCGCGATGCGCCCCGAAGCGAACGTCATCTTCGGGGTCCGGGTTGATCGGAAGTACCGCGGGATCCTGCGAGTCCTCGTGATCATGACAGGGGTTCGATCGCCGCTCGCGGAGGCGGTGAGCGAATCGGTTTCAATCGCGGACGTCGTCTCGGAGGGGGGCTCGCGACGAACGGTCGAGAACGAGTTTCCTCCGACGAACCGCCGGCGCTAATCTCACCGGGCGGGAGGCGGCGGTAGCATGGCCACGGAAGGTGCGTCTTCTTCCATCGCCTGGGCCAAGTGCTTCGGCTTGAGGCGAACGCGAATCGTCTCGGGTTTCGGCTTGATCATGTTCCATCCGGCCCGGGTCACGGCCCCACCGACCATCGCGAGGACGACGTACATCCCGAACGTCAGGAACGTGATGGCGACCGGCTGCAGAATGCCGCCCAAATCGAAGTTGAGCTGGAGGCCCGCGGTTGGGTCCCCTAGGCTGTCGCCCGAACGAGTTTGCATGGGCACCGCTTCGACCTGAGCGACGGCGCGACTTTCCTTTCCGTTGCCGTCGCTGATGATCAGGCTGACTTGATAGACGCTCGCATTCGCGTACGTGTGAGGGCCGGGATTCCGGCCTTGGACGCGGGTCCCGTCCCCGAAGTTCCAATCCCATGACGCGATCGCGACGTCTCCTTGTCGGGATGTGTCTTGGACGGTCGTCGTGTTCGAGCCGTTTGTGTCCCAGGTGAAGGACGCGCTTGGGCCCTGGGGAGTCTGCTGCGGGAACTGGCCTCGGAAGAAGTCTCCCGGAGCCGTCGCGATGGTCAGCGCGTGGGAAAAGGTGAACAGCAGAAGGCCCAAACCGAGGGCGAGGACGCCGATTCCGATGAGGAGCTCCGCGTGCTCCCGCCTGAGGAGGGCCATCGGCGCGCTCGATGGGGGCGAGGTCCATAAAGCCGGGAGTTTTGGTTCTCAAGTTCGAGAAAGGAGAATACTTGTTACCCTCGAAAGACCGGACGGGCGCTCAACAGTGCCGGTTCCGCCAACGGCCGGAATGGGAGGCCTTTTGTCTCGGCGAGGATCCGCTTTCGGAGGACGTCGACTGACATCTCCGTCTGCTCTTTCGTCTCCCGCACCCGGACGTTGAGGGTCCCGCTGTCGATTTCCTGCTTCCCAATCACTGCGATGTACGGAACCCATTCCTTCTCCGCGGTCCGGATTTTCTTCGAGAGCGTGTCGCCCGAGTCGTCGAGGTCGGCGCGCACATCGGGGAGGCGGTCGAGCAAGGTTCGGGCATAGTCAAGCTGGTCGGCGCTCACGGGGACGATCCGGACTTGAGTCGGCGAGAGCCAGACCGGGAGCATCGCCGTCTTGCCGGCCTTCGCCGCCGCGGCGGCCTTCTCCAGGAGCGCATAGAGCACCCGTTCGACCGCGCCGCTCGGGGAGAGATGCAGGATGAGCGGGTGGCGTTTCTTGCCCGCTTCGTCCGTGAACGTGATGCCGAATCGTTCCGCGTTCTCCGTGTCGATTTGGTCCGTCGTGAGGGCCGCGGCCTTGTCGTTCGCGTCGACGAAATTCCATTCATACTTCATGACGAAGTAAAAGAACTGGTCGGACCACATCTCGACGAGGATCGGCTTGCCCCATCGCTTCGCGTAGGCGGCGACGAAATCCTTGTTCGCATCCCAGAACGCCTTCGTCACGCGCATCCCGACTTCGAAATCGTCCGGCATCGAAAGGCCGCAGTCCTCGAGGAGATTCCATGCGACCTCGAAGCGGACCATGAATTCCTCCTTCGCCATCTCGACATCGGACACGAGGGCGTGGCAGTCCGGCATCGTGAACGCCCGCAGCCGACGAAGGCCGGCGACCTCGCCGCGCTGTTCCGCGCGGAACGAATACCTCGTTAGCTCGTATAGGGAGAGGGGGAGCTGCTTGTACGAGATCACCATGTCCTTCATGATCAGGAACTGTCCGAAGCACGCGCTGAACCGCAGGAACGCCCGCTTGTTCGGCGTCAGGACGACGTACTGCCGGGCGGGGAAGCGCTCCAGATACGACTTCAGCGCGGGGTGCTCGAAGTCGTACATGACGGGGCACTCGACTTCCATTGTGCCGTACTCCCGGAGCCGTTCCGTGACGAACTCTTCCAAGAGGCCTTTGATCAACCGACCTTTCGGATAGTACCGCAGGTTCCCGGGATCGGACCCGGGTTCGTAGTCGACGAGTTCGAGCTCCCGCATGAGCCGGACGTGGGGCGGCTCCTCCTTCGCCTCCCGCGACTTCGCCATCTCGTACGTCGCGAACCGCCGAAGCCGGTCGTGGCCCTCGAAATGGAAACCGCTCACCTTGCCGTCTTTGATGGAGAGGTGATGGACCGCGCCGTTCGGCTCGAGGATGTGCCAGTGCGAGACGAGCTTCGCCTCCGCCTTCACCGCAGTGGAGAGCTCTTCCTTGCCCTCGGCGGTCGCATCGGCGACGATCTCGCGGGACAGCTCGCTGAGCGGGTGGCCCTTCACCGCGACTCGGAAGGACTTGTAGTATCCGAATGGGGAGGCGTGGACGTCTAGGCCTTGGGCGACGAGTTCCTTTTCGAGGGAGGCGATCAGTTCTTGCGCGGGGCCCGGCGCGGCGAGGGACGAACTCAGGTGGGCGTAGGGATAGAGGACGATCCGCTTCGTCCGGACCTGGCCCGCGACGTCGACGATATTCGCGGCCGCGGCGTTCGCGACCCCAGCGAGATTCGTCTCGTCGCGTTTCTCCGCACTGATGAAGCACACGAGGGCCTCTTCGATCCGACCATGCCGTTTCGATTGCGAGACGTCGGGGACGCCTTTGAGCGCCTTCTCCCTCACCTCGTACTCGAGGTAATCCACATGGAGGAACAGGATCCGCATGGCCGCCCGCTTATCGTTCGGAGGTATAAAGCTCCTGCCGGACCGTCGCACATCGTGAAATAGGAATCCGCCGTTGTTCGTCCGAAATGGCGGACGCCGCGAAGGTCTGGCGCCATCGGACGGGGGAGATCCGCCTCGACCGGACGCGCGTGATGGGGATCCTCAATATCACCCCGGATTCGTTCTCCGATGGCGGGCGCTACTTCAATCCGGATGGAGCCATCCGCCATGGCCTCGAGATGGTGGAACACGGGGCCGACCTCCTCGACGTGGGCGGCGAATCGACTCGACCCGGATCGGATCCCGTGTCGGCGGACGAAGAGTGGCGTCGGATCGGTCCGGTGATCCGCGACCTCGCCGCCAAGGTGGACGTGCCGTTGTCCGTCGATACGATGAAGCCCGAGGTGGCCGCGAAGGCGATTCACGCCGGCGCCTCCATCGTGAACGATGTCTCTGGAATGCGGGAGCCGTCCATGGTGCGCGTCGTCGCCAGCAGCCGTGTCGGAGCCGTCGTGATGCACATGCTCGGCAATCCAAAGACGATGCAGGCCCACCCCCAATACGACGATGTCGTTGGGGAGGTCCGCTCGTTCCTATCGGAGCGGATTCGGTTTCTCGAAGCCGCGGGCGTCCCTTCGGAGGCGGTCGCGGTGGATCCCGGAATCGGGTTTGGGAAGACCCAAGAGCACAACCTCGCTCTCCTCCGGAACCTTGATCAGATCGGGGCGCTCGGCCACCCGGTCGTGGTCGGCGTCTCGAGGAAATCGTTCATCGAGCGACTCGGCGGAGGGGAGTCCGGCGACCGTCTGCCGGGGAGTCTCGCGGCGGCCTCGCTGGCGGTGGTGAAGGGGGCCCACGTGGTCCGAGTCCACGATGTCCGCGAGACGGTCCGGGCGATGCGCGTGGCCGACGCGCTGGCTCGCGGTGAAAAGCTTTAACCATTGAAACGATTCGTATCGTAATGGTAACTCGGAAGGCCATCGCGTCGCTCCTCGAGGACTACGAGGACATCGTGGTCGCGACGGTCTGTTCGCATTCCTCGCTTCAGATTTTTCACGGCGCTCGGCAGGAGGGCTTCCGGACTCTCGGCATCGCGATCGGCCAACGGCCTCGGTTCTACGACGCCTTCCCTCTTGCGAAGCCCGACGAGTTTCTGATTGTCGATTCGTACGCCGATATCCTCGACCAAGCGGACGATCTGGTCGCTCGGCAGGCCGTGACCGTCCCGCACGGATCGTTCGTGGAGTACATGGGAGCGGAAGTGTTCGCGAAGCTGCGCATTCCGACCTTCGGAAATCGCGAGGTGCTCCGGTGGGAGTCGGACCGCGAGAAGCAACGGGAGTGGCTGACCTCGGCGGGCGTCCCGATGCCGCAGAAGATCGAGCACCCGAAGGA
Source organism: Methanobacteriota archaeon (assembly GCA_005878665.1). Classification (GTDB taxonomy): domain Archaea; phylum Thermoplasmatota; class Thermoplasmata; order RBG-16-68-12; family RBG-16-68-12; genus RBG-16-68-12. The sequence continues at coordinate 57,480 of VBLR01000114.1, forward strand.
CATCGATCGGCCGGTATTCGTGAAGTACTACGGGGCCAAAGGAGGCCGCGGCTCCTTCATCGCGAAGAACTACGAGGACTTCAAAGAGTCGATTCAGCCGGGAATGAAATTCGCGATTCAGGAGTATGTCGTCGGGACGCGGTACTACATTCACTACTTCTACTCGCCCTTCGCGACGGCCGGCTACATGCTCTCGAAGGGGGCGCTCGAGATGCTCGGGGTGGACCGGAGGGACGAGGCGAACATCGACGAAATGTACAAGCTCGGGGCCCAGGAAGCATTGCGGAAGATGGGGCTCCTCCCGACGTTCGTCGTGACGGGCAACATGCCGGTCGTCTTGCGGGAATCGCTCCTGCCGAAGGCGTTCGAGATGGGCGAGCGGGCCGTGGAGCGCTCGATTGCCTTGTTCGGCGGGATGATCGGACCATTCTGTCTGGAGACGATCGTGTCAGACAAGCTCGAATTCAAGGTATTCGAGATCTCCACGCGGATCGTCGCGGGGACGAACCTGTTCGTTGGCGGGTCGCCGTACGCCGATCTCCAAGAGCCGGGGATGTCGACGGGCCGCCGCATCGCGAGGGAGATCCGGATTGCTCAGAAACAAGGACGCCTGGTGGACATCCTCAGTTGAGAGAATCGCGGGCAGGCTACCACGAAATCATCCCAGAAAAGAGAGGGGAAACGCTTTTATGGCTTCGCCCAGCATGCGCGGCCAACTATGGCCGACGACGCGGTGACCGTCGCGGTTGTCCTCCTCCTGGTTTCGCTCGGCATCGCGACCTTCCTCGAGACCCGCTACCTTCGAAAGAAGATGAAGAACCGTCGCGTCCGGACCGCGAAGCGCGACGACGAGGTCCAGGACAACGCGCACAACGCAATCATCACGACGAAGGCCATCATGTCGAGCCTCGAGCTTCAGGGGATCCGTAGCGCGGAGGCCGACGCGTGGCTCCAAGAAGCCCAGACCGCGAACGCGCGGCACAACTACCGGGTGGCAATGGACCTGACCTCGAAGGCGAAGGAGAGGCTGCTCGCGCTCAAGGCGGCGCAGGCGTCGAAGGGAGATCTGGCGAAGCTCGATCGACTCTCCGCCGGCGCTTCGACGGACGAGATGACCACGAAGGAGATGTTGCAGAAGGAGATCCCGCCGCACATGCTCGAGTCGAAGTTCTCCATCGAGGTCGCCGGGATCGCGGTGGAACAAGGTCGCCTCGACGGGCGCGATGTGTCTCAGGCGACGGAGCTGTTAGAGTCCGCGAAGAATCGATTCGATGCGAAAGACTACGCCGCAGCGTTTTCGATCGCGCGGCAGTCGAAGCGTGCCGCTGCGGGGGAGCACGTCGACGTGTCCATCCCTGTGCCCGCCTCGCCGACGATTTCGACGCCCGGTGGCCGTCCGTGTCCGTCGTGTGGGGTCGCGCTCGAGGCAGATGACATGTTCTGTCGCAAGTGCGGTACACGCCTGATGGCGGCAGCCGCGTGCCCCTCGTGCGGCGCGACTCTCCTTTCCGATGATGCGTTTTGTCCGAAGTGTGGCACGGCCGTTCGACAATGAGGCTCGAGCGCGCCGCGGATAAACCTTAATTACGATGGCGTCCCATCCCACGCTCTATGGCGATCGGAAGCGACATGGAACAAGCCCTCACCGCCCTCTACGGGGAGGACCAAGTCGCTGCCGTCATCACGCTGAAAGTGGACACGAAAGAGGCGGACCGTATCGCCACAGAAATCGCGAAGTTCGAGGTGATCCAAGACGTCTTCCTTGTGACGGGGGACACGGACATCATCGCGAAAGCGCGGTTCAAGAACTATAAGGGGCTGAAGGACTTCGTCCTGTCGAACCTCGCCCCGATTCCGGGAATCAAGGACACGAAGACCCTGATGGTCGTGACGACCTACAAGGAAGCCGGGCAGTCGAGGGCGCAAAGTTGAGGGCGACGAACATCGCCGGGAGATGGCCAGATGGACACCGAAGCGAGGCTGAAGCAAATCATGGACGTCCTCGACCAGATCGCGGAAGACACCTCCGTCCCCCGGAACATCCGCCGCGGGGCCGCGGAAGCGAAGGCGCGCCTCGCGAAGAAGGGTGAAGCGCTCGACCTGCGTGTCACGAGCGCCATCATGATCATGGACGATCTGGCGAACGATCCGAACATCCCGCTCCATGGTCGGACGCTGATCTGGAACGTGATTTCTCAGCTTGAGACCGTCAAGTAGGCTTAACTTCGGCCCCCAGATTATCCGCCGTGGCTGGGCTACAGGCTCTTATTCTCCTCGTCGTCGTGCCGGCGATCGCTTGGATGATTGCGCTCTTCTCGCTGCGGTCGGTGCACGAAGAACTCGCCCAAGAGGGGCCGGACGTGACTCAGGGGACTTCGACAGGGCGAATCCTTGTTTTCCTGGGGTACTCGGGAACGCCTGTTGTGTTCGGGATCATCTCGTACATCCTGGCCCGGCCCGTTCTCGACGCCAGCGATGCCGTCGCTAACGCAAGCGTCGTGCGATTGGAACCGCTCCTGCTTTGGGCGACGTTCGCCTTTTCGGTCGCCTCGTGCTCGACCATCGCGGCACAAACCGGGATCGTCCGAAGTCGACTCGGGGCCTTTCTCGGGTCCGGGTTCGGTCGAGTACTCCCGCTGTCCGTCGTGCCGACGACGGCGGTCGTGTTCGCGCTTGTCTTGCTACTTCTTCTCCTGGCGTACACGGACTCCGTCCTGGCGGGTGCTCCGGTCGCTTCGGATTCTGCTTTGTCCGGTGCCATCGGTAGCTTCCAGGCCTTCGCCGTAGGCACGGTCGCGTTTCCGGTTGCCGCCGGGTTCTCGAACCGAATCCGAGATCTCAGTCAGCGAGGCTTTACACGCGCGCTTTTGCTCATGGAGATTGGTGAGCTTCCGGTCCTCGTCGGGTTGGTCCAAGCTTTCCTTGCCGTGGGCTCCTTGTGACCCATACGAATTCAAAAATACTCCTGCGGTTGTGTCGCACGCGAGCGGGGCTAGTCTAGTGGTAGGACAGAAGCTTCCCAAGGTCCGCCGGCCGGCCCATCGGGCCGGAACGAGCTTCTAACGCGGGTTCGATTCCCGCGCCCCGCACATCTCGGGTCCGAGCGGCTCAACCGGCTCCCGTCTCGGCTTCGACTCGGTGGACCGCCATGAGCAGTTCAGCCTCGCGTCGCAACCGGGACGCGGTGTCCGGCGTCTCGAGCAGCTCCTGGCGAATGTCGACCGCGCCCGGCAAGGCGGCGGCCACACGGAACGATAGGGTTCGCGGGTCCATCTCCTTCCACGTTTCGTCGACGCTCGCATGTCCGGCCATGTCCAGGGTTTCGACGATTCCCTCGAACAGCCGGCCAACGGCCTCCGCGAGGATATCCACATCTTTGCCGGGCGATTCGTCCAGCCAGTCGACGTCGGCCCGGAGATACGCTCGGCCTCGGTCGAGCGACCGGATCGCAAAACGCCGTTGGCCTTGCACGACGATGTCGTACTCGCCGTGAGCGTTTCGCTGGCACGCGATGATCGCGGCCTCGGTGCCGATCCGCCGGGGGATCGCGTGACCGCCGACCTCGTCCCCATCGAGGATGAGGGCGATCCCGAAAGTCTCATCGTGCTCGAGGCATCGTCCAATCATTTCGCGGTAGCGCGGCTCGAACACATGCAACGGCAACGTGGTCTCGGGAAACAGGACTGTATGGAGAGGGAAGAGCGGGAGACGCACCGGCTGCGGCCATCCCGCGGGAGGCCATAAGGCTGCCTACTTCGGACGGATGTCGAGGCCGACGACCCACGCCGTCCGGCATCCGGGACAGTTGACTTCGCGTCGCATCGCATCGCCCTCGTCGGCCATCTTGAACGTGAAGAAGAGCGGGTTGTTGCACCGCGGGCAATTGAAATTCAGGCCGCCGACTGTCATCCGACTGCCTCGAAGCCCCGAGTGGTCTTAAGGTTGCGCTCGCCTCCCGGCAAGTTTATGAAAGTCTCATCCTTCCTCGGTCGTTCATGCGCGTCGAGAAGGTCATCTCCCCACCGCTCGACAACAACGCGTACCTCTTGGTCGACGAGACGAGCAAGCAATCCGTGGTCGTGGATCCCGCCCTGGCGGGGAAAGAGCTCCTGGCGAGAACGGAGACGCTCGGTGCGAAGGTCATGTACATCCTGAATACGCACGGGCATCCGGATTCGACCGCCGATGATGAATCGATTCGGTCCATCACGGCGGCGAAGATCGCGATTTTCGAGGTGGATGCGCCGCGGCTGGAAAAGAACGCCCGAGGGACGCGATGGTTCCTCCCTGCACCGCCGGCTCCAGTGAAACCAGATCTCCTCTTGAAAGAGGGCTCCGAACTGAAGCTAGGAAACCTCGTCATCACGACCCTTCACACCCCGGGCCACACGGAGGGCAGCGCGTGTTTCTATGTCGAGTCGGAGGGCGCTCTCTTCACCGGCGATACCCTCTACGCGGGGTCCTGCGGCCGCACCGACGTCCAGGGAGGAAGTCCGGCCAAGATGGTCTTCACCCTTCGGCGGCTGAACGAGCTTCCAGTGGACACCCGCGTCTACCCAGGCCACGGGCCGGAGACGACGATTGGCGACGAGACGTGGATCAGCGACCTCGCGTATCCGGTCGTCTGATTAGCGGCGGATTCCGCTCGCGGCCCGCCAGCTGCGCGCGGTCGGCATGTGACGGACGAGTCGGACGCGGGCGACGCGTCGGGTGATGCCCAAGCCCAGGCGGCGGTAGACGACCTTCATGCTGAAGACCACGACGAGGAAGTACGCATAGAGGATGACGAGCGTCACGGGCCAATAGTACTGCCACAAGATCGCCACGAGGCCCACGATGGCGAGTGCCCCGACCACGATGCGCAGGACGAAAGTCTCGATCGTGGATCGGCTGAAGGGCCCGCCGTCCACGCCGTAGTTCGTGTGGCGCACGGGCTCGCGGAACGCATGGCGCGCGGAGGCCCAGACCCCGAACACGAGGACCGGGGTGAGGAGGGACATCGCCAAGTGCGCCGCACCGGTTGTGACCGTCAGGTCGATGATCCATGCGGCGTAGAAGATGAGCGAGGCCTGGAACATCCGCTTGCGGCGGTAAATCGGCAGGAAGTTCGGCATGATGACCGTCTTCAAGGTCCGTTTCACGAGCTCCGCACCGAAGCGGAGCGACTTCGGCAGTCGGTTCGCGAAGAACCCGGCGATCCGGTTCGATCGCCCCATCAAGAGAGGTGCAAGGGAGCTCATCACGATGCAGAGGATACCGGCGAACGGAGTCAGGTAGGTCCCAGCGTAGTCATTCGAGAGCTGCGGGTTCGCGCGGATCGCCCGCGCTCCGACGGTCGCGTACAGGATCGCTTCCTCGTTGCGAGCCACGAGGCTCGTACCAATCGCCGTCGATGCGCGACCGGAGAAGCCGATGAAATAGGCGAGACTGGCGGTGAGGAAGAGGTCGTTCAGCAGAATCAACGGCACCGCGATTGCGAGCATCGGCAGGACCGAGCCCAATGCTGCCGGGTCAATCAACATCCCGAAGGTGAGGAAGAAGATCGCGACGAACGCATCCCGCAGGGATTCCATCTTGACCTTCATCCGGCCCGCGATGCGGGTGTCCGCGAAGACCATCCCCATGAAAAACGCACCCACGATGGCGGGGATGCGGAACGCCTCTGCGAGAGAGGCCGCTAAGAACACCGTTCCGAGGGCGAAGAGGACGAACAGCTCCTCGCTCTTGATTCGTTCAAAGATCGCGGCCGTCCGCGGAACCACGACCGCCGCGAGCAGGGCGAAGAAACCAATGAACAGCCCCACCCCGCCGAAGAGGACCCCAATGTTCACCGGAGTGTCGGAGGGGACGATCATTCCATTCACGAGAGTGAGGAGGAACATGGCAAGGAACGACTCCAGGATCACCATCCCCAGGAGGAACTCCGTCTCCGCATTCCCGAGTCGCTTCAGGTCGATCAGGGACTTGGCGGTGATCGCCGAGCTCGACATGCTGATGACCCCGGCCATAAAGATCGTGTCGATCAAAGGCCATCCGAGCCACGCCCCGATGACGAACCCCGCGAACATGTTGACGGCGAGGTTCGTCACCGCGAGGACGGCGGCGGCTTCCTTCGTCCGCATCAGCTTCGTGATACTGAACTCGAGTCCCACGAAGAACAGAAGCAGGACCAGTCCGAGTTGCGAGATGCTTTGCAGGAACACGCTGTCCGCCAGAATTCCATCGTACGACCAGCCGAAGAGATGAAGGTGGATATTCGGGCCGATCAGCATGCCCGCGATGATGTACCCGATGATGATCGGCACGCGGGCGCGGGATGCGAAAGCGGCTCCGACGAAACCCACCGTGGCGATGACGCCCACGTCGAACATGATCGAGGTCGTCTCAACCATGCACACACGCATCCCGGAGCGTAGGTCGACGGACTGCGGGCGCTGACGCTCTCCGCAGGAGAACCGAGTTTCCCATCCCGGGCGCGAATCGCGCTTTAGGATACAAAAAGCTGCTGCTGTCTATTGGGTAGCCCTTGACAAACCCGATTTCCCTTCTGTCGTTGCGCCGCGTTCACGCAACGGCCCGGCGTCCGCAGCATGCCTTAATACAAGCGCATCCTCTCTCATTCATCCAGTTGCGTACGAGGTCGCCATGGCGAAGATGGACCACTGCCCGATCTGCAATGTTGCGGTGAAGCCCGAGAACCTCATTCGCCACCTAAACGACAACCATCCGCGGCATCCGGATCGGCCCGGGCTCCTGGAGAAGCTGAAGGAGGAACCCGGTCGGATTCGGAAGCGGCAGACCGGTCAGCCGTTTCGCGTTCGCCGATGGCAGATTGCCCTCGTCGCGGTGATTGTCTTGGGCGGTTTGAGTGTCGCCTACCTGCCACCGTTGCTCTCCGGTACACCCGCCTTCCCGTGCATCCGACAGGAGGGCGGGCTCTTGTATCATTGGCACACAGACCTTAGCATCTCATCGGCGGCGGGGTCCGTCTCGATTCCCGCGGGGATCGGAATTGGCGCGTTCTGCCTCGAGCCCCTCCATACGCACGACGCGACCGGTCGGATTCACATCGAGTCCGACACCGCACGCCTCTACTCGATCGGAGACTTCTTCCGGGTCTGGGGGAAGTCCTTCGGCAGCCCGACCGCGATGCACGTGAATGGGACGGCCGAAACCCCGAGTCCGGACTTCATCCTGTACGATCTCCCCGAGACAATTCACCTTCAGTACGATTCGTTTTCGTGAAAGCCCCTGCGGGCCCGTGTCGTGTCGATGATATCGTGGCACACGTGTGCATCCCCGCTCGTTTCCGGCGGCGATTCCACTCCGACGGATGTCCGGGACGAGCTTTATTATGAATGCGCATGTTGGATGCACGATGGCGGACGACTGGCACGCCCTTCGGGCGGAGGCCGTCCTCCAGAGATTGGACTCGGCCCCGTTGGGGCTCACGAGCCGTGAGGCTTCTGAGCGGCTGTCCCGATTCGGGCCGAATGAGCTCGTTCAGACCGCGAGGGTGAGCCCTCTGCGGATCTTGCTGAGTCAGTTCGTGGACGTCCTCGTGATTGTCCTGATCATCGCGGCGATCATCTCCGCGGCTCTGGGGGTGTTGCAAGGCCAGAATGAGGACCTGTATGACGCCGTGCTCATCATCGTCATCGTGATCATGAACGCGATCCTCGGCTTCGTGCAGGAGTACCGGGCGGAACGGTCCCTCGAGGCACTCAAGAGCCTGGCCGCGCCGAAGGCCCATGTCCTCCGAGAAGGTGGGATCGTCGCCGTGCCGTCCCGCGAGTTGGTGCCCGGCGACGTCGCCGTCCTCTCGGCGGGCGACCGAGTCCCCGCGGACGCTCGGCTCCTCGAGGTCGCAAGCCTCCGCGTCAACGAGGCGTCGTTGACCGGCGAATCGCTCCCCGTCAGCAAAGCGGTCGAGCCGCTGCCCCGCGACTCGTTCCTGGGCGACCGCAAGAACATGGTGTTCATGGGGACCACGGTCGACGGAGGGCGCGGCAAGGCCGTCATCGTCGAGACCGGCATGGCGACCCAGCTCGGGAAGATTGCCGGACTCGTCCAACAGGAGACGAAAGAGGAGACGCCGCTCCAGAGGCAGTTGGACCGCCTCGGAAGGCAGATCGGGGTCGCGGTCCTGCTTGCGGCGGGGGTCATCTTCGCGATCGGCGTCATCCGGGACCCGGGCCACATCGAACTCCTGTTCCTGACGGCGGTCGGGCTGTCGGTCGCGGCGATCCCGGAGGGACTCCCCGCGATCGTGACGATCAGCCTCGCATTGGGCCTCCAGCGAATGATCCGGCGCGGGGCCTTGATTCGGAAACTTCCCGCGGTCGAGGCCCTGGGCGCCGCCTCCGTGATCTGCTCGGACAAGACCGGGACCCTCACGAAAGGGGAAATGAACGTCCGCGCGGTGATTGCGGCCACCCGGGAATATGAGGTCATCGGAGAGGGATTCGATCCGTCGGGCGTCGTCCGGACCGACGGCAAAGGCGCGGATCTCGGGGCCCATCCTGGATTGCAGCGGCTCCTCGAATGTGGGGTCCTCTGCAACGACGCGGTGCTCAAGAAAGAAGGTGCTCGCTGGGTCGTCGAGGGCGATCCGACCGAGGGGGCGCTCCTCGTTGCCGCGCGACGGGCGGGGATGGACCCGGAGGCCATTCGGGCGAAATGGCCGCGGTTCGCGGAGATCGCCTTCACATCCGAGCGGAAGAAGATGTCGAGCCTGCACGCGCCCCTGTCCGCCTCGCAGATTCGCGAGATCCTCGCGTTGCCCGAGGGGGAGAGGCTCCGACGCCTCGAGGGCGGAGCCGCGAACCTTCATGTGAAGGGCGCGCCGGAGCGGATTCTCGCGGCTTGTTCCCATCACATCGTGGATGGGGAACGGAAGCCCCTCTCCGAATACGATCGGAAGCAGTACCTGTTCAGGAACCAGGAGTTGGCCACACGAGCCTTGCGCGTGCTCGGTTTTGCGGTTCGCGAATTCCAGGGCGACCTGCCGCCGCTCAAGGAAGAAGTCCTCGAGACGGATCTCACCTTCCTCGGGCTGGCGGGGATGATGGACGCGCCGCGGTCCGATGCGATCGAGGCGATCCGTCGATGCAAGAAGGCGGGCATCCGGGTCGTCATGATCACGGGGGACCACAAGCTCACCGCGATGGCCGTGGCGCGGGAGATGGGGATCCTCGGCGAAGGAGACCGGGCCCTCGCCGGAGAGGAACTCGAGAAAATGTCCGACGAGGAGCTCGTACGCGGGGTGGAGCGAATCCGCGTCTACGCCCGGGTCGCGCCGGAACACAAGATGCGGATCGTGGACGCCTGGAAGAAGGCCGGACACATCGTCGCGATGACCGGCGACGGAGTGAACGACGCCCCCGCCCTCAAGCGGTCCGACCTCGGCGTGTCCATGGGAGTCACCGGGACGGATGTCGCCAAAGAGAGCGCGGACATGGTCCTGACGGACGACAACTTCGCGTCGATCGTGGCCGCGGTCGAGGAAGGCCGCGGCATCTACGAGAACATCCGGAAGTTCGTCGCCTTCCTGCTCTCCGCGAACGCGGGGGAGGTCCTCATCATGTTCATCGCGACGCTCACGATTTTTGACCCGCGGTTCCTCCCGTTCTTCGCCCCGGTCCAGCTCCTCTGGATCAACCTCGTGACGGACGGCCTTCCCGCCCTCGCGCTCGGGGTGGACCCTTATCCGACGGACATCATGGATCGACCGCCGCGGAACCCGAAGGAGGGCGTGCTCTCTCGGGACATCCTCTTCCTCATCGTCATCGTCTCGGCAATCTTGACGGTCGGTACCCTCGGAGTCTTCTTCCTCGAACTTCTCGACGGAGCGGACGCCACTCGAGCTCGGACGGTCGCCTTCACGACGATCGTATTCTTCGAGCTCTTCCTCGTCTTCGCGATGCGATCTCCTCGTCAGACGATTTGGCAGATCGGCTTGTTCACGAACACGAAGCTGATCCTCGCCGTGCTCGCGTCGATGGCCCTCCAGGTCGCGGTGATCTACACGCCGTTCCTGCATCAGGTGTTCGAAACGGAGCCGCTCACGCCTCTCGACTGGCTCGAGACGGTCCTGATCTCGTTCACCGCATTCGCCTTCGTCGAGGTGCTCAAGGTTCTTCGGCATCGGATGAGAGCCCAAGCGCCATGATCGAGGTCGACGGGGGCCACGGCGAAGGAGGCGGCCAGCTCCTCCGAATGGCGGTCGCCCTGTCGGCGCTGACGGGAACGCCGGTGCGGGTCGTCCGGATTCGGGCGGGCCGGCCGACTCCGGGCCTCGCGGCGCAGCACGTGACTGCGATCCATGCGGTCGCGGAGTTGTGTGCGGCCGAGGCAACCGGCGTGGCGGTCGGAGCGTCGTCGATCGAGTTCCGACCGGGGAACCCCGCGTCGGGTCATTTTTCCTTCGATGTGGGGACGGCGGGAAGCATCGCTCTGGTCCTGCAGGCCCTTCTTCCGGTGGCCGCTGCCGCCCCCGGACCGGTTCGGGTCCGCTTGGTCGGAGGCACGGACGTCCGGGGGGCGCCGCCGATCGACTACTTCAACCGAGTCTTCTTGGGCTTGTTGCGGCCGCTCGGAGGCCACGCCGATGTCGAGGTCCTCCGGCGTGGGTACTATCCGCGAGGCGGGGGAATCGTCGATGTGGTCATCGAGCCCACTCGGTC